>DASXCR010000158.1:0-7883 GCA_036491075.1 Solirubrobacteraceae bacterium | reverse complement strand
TCGTGCAGCCGGTTGCGCACCGGGGAGTCCTGCGGCTCGTAGTGCGTCGGCAGCGGGCCGTCGGCGACGCCGGCCGGCGCGTACAGCCAGCCGCGGCCGTCGGCCTGCATGATGAACGGGTCGTCGCCGGCGAGCGCGTCGGGGCCGCTGGCGCCGTCGGCAGGACGGTAGTCCGGCGGCTTCGTGGTCTCGAAGTCGGGCACGTCGTGACCGGTCCACCTCCCTTGCTCGGCGTCCCACCAGACGAGCGCCTTGCGCTCGCTCCACGGCCGGCCCTGGGGATCGGCGGAGGCGCGGTTGTAGAGGATCCGGCGGTTCGCCGGCCACGCCCACGCCCATTGCCCGCCGGTCCAGTTCTGCTCGCTCGCGGGCGTGCGGCGCGCCGTCTGGTTGACTCCGCCGGCGTAGGCGCCGCAGTAGATCCAGCAACCGCACGACGTCGAGCCGTCGGCCTTCAGCTCCGTGTACGCCGACAGCATCTCGCCGTCGGCGTCTGCGCCGTTGATCTCGCGGAGGACCGCCTCGGCGGACGGGTCGTCGTAGCGGCCCTCGGTCGGGTAGTCCCAGGTGAGGTCGAGCACCGGCCGGTCCATCGCGTCGGTCGAGCCGGCGAGGCGCTCGCGGATGCGGCGCCCGAGCTCGTGGGTGAACCACAGGTCGCTGCGCTGCTCGCCGAGGGGCTCCTGCGCCTTGTGATGCCATTGCAGCATCCGCTGGGTGTTCGTGAACGTGCCGTCCTTCTCGATGTGTGCGGCGGCCGGGAAGAAGAAGACCTCGGTCGCGAGGTCCTCGGTGCGCATCTCCCCGGACTCGATCTCCGGGCCGTCCTTCCACCACGTCGCGCTCTCGATCAGGGAGAAGTCGCGCACGACGAGCCAGTCGAGCTTGGACATCCCGAGGCGCTGCATGCGCGTGTTGGCCGAGCCGACCGCGGGGTTCTGGCCGAACAGCATGTAGCCCTTGACGGTGCCCGCGATCTGCTCCATGACCGTGTCATAGGCGCTGTGGCTGCCGGTCAGGCGCGGTAGGTAGTCGAAGCAGTAGTCGTTCTCCGCGGTCGCTGTCTCGCCCCACCAGGCCTTCATCAGGCTGACCATGTACGAGCGCATCTCGCCCCAGAACCCCTTGTCCGGCGCGTCGGCGGCGATGAACTCGTCGAGATCGCCGTGGGCGTGCGCGTGCGGCATCGGGATGTACCCCGGCAGGGTGTCAAACAGCGTCGGGATGTCGCTGGAGCCCTGGATCGAGGCGTGCCCGCGCATCGCCATCACGCCGCCGCCCGGGCGCCCCATGTTGCCGAGCAGCAGCTGCAGGATCGACGCGGCGCGGATGTACTGCGAGCCGATCGTGTGCTGCGTCCAGCCGACGCCGTGCACGAACGCCGTCGTGCGCTCGCGGCCGGAGTTTCGAACGAACAGCTCGCAGACCTGGGCGAACACGTCCGGGGGGACGCCGCAGACGCGCTGCACCATCTCGGGCGTGTAGGACGCGTAGTGGCGCTTGAGGATCTGCCAGACGCAGCGCGGATGCTGCAGCGTCGGGTCGAGCGTCGGCGCGCCGCGGCCCTGTTGGGCGCCCTGCCCGCGGCGGGCGCTTCCCAGCCGCGCGATGTTGCCCTCCTGGTCGCGCTGCCCGGCGGCGGCGGCGACGAACGCGCCCTCGTACTGCCAGCTCGACGGGTCGTAGCCACGCTGCTCGGGGTCCCAGCCGGAGAACAGGCCCTCGGCGCCGGCGTCCTCGAAGTCCTCGCCGACGATCGTCGGCGCGTTCGTGTACGCGAGGACGTACTCGCGGAAGTCCGACTCGGTCGACAGGACGTGGTTGATGATCGCGCCGAGAAACGCGATGTCCGTGCCGGCGCGCAGCGGCACGAAGATGTCCGCGAGCGCACTGGTGCGGCTGTAGTGCGGGTCGACGTGGATGACCGTCGCGCCGCGCGCCTTGGCCTCCATGACCCATTGAAACGCGACGGGATGCGCCTCGGCCATGTTCGATCCCTCGAGCACGATCAGGTCGGCGTTCTGCAGATCGCCGGGCAGCGTGCTCGACGCGCCGCGTCCGAAGGATGTGCCGAGTCCGACGACCGTCGAGCTGTGGCAGACGCGCGCCTGGTTCTCGATCTGGATGATGCCGAGCGCCGTGAGCAGCTTCTTGATGAGGTAGTTCTCCTCGTTGTCGAGCGTCGCGCCGCCGAGCGCCGCGATGCTCATGCAGCGCCGCGTGCGCGCGCCGTCGCGCTCCCACTCCCAGCCGTCGCGGCGCGTCGCCACGATCCGGTCGACGACCATCTCCATCGCGGTCTCGAGGTCCAGGCGCTCCCAGTCGGTCGCGTGCGGCCGGCGGTACAGGACGTGCTGCTCGCGCGAGGAGCCGGTCGTCAGCTGCAGCGTCGCCGAGCCCTTCGGACACAGCCGCCCGCGGCTGTGCGGCGCGTCGGGGTCGCCCTCGATCTGCACGACCCGGCCGTCCTTGACGTAGACGTCCTGGGCACAGCCGACGGCGCAGTACGGGCAGACGGACTTCACGACGCGGTCGGCGTCCAGCGTCCGCGGGCGCAGCTCCCGCGAGCGGCGCGACTGCACGGCTGCCCCGAGCCCGAGCCGATCGCTGCCGCGCAGCTGGCGCAGCAGCGGCCAGTCCGACACGCGCGGCAGGTGCGCCGCCATCAGCCGCCCTGTATGAGCGCGAGCGCCGCGCGGCCACAGGCGCATGCGAGGACGATGTCATCCCGGGTCGGCATCGACGACGCGGATTCCCCGCGCGGCCGGCGGCCAAACGCGCCGTCGGATCGCGGTCGGTGCCGCCGGGTCAGAGATCCCGGCGACGCTGCCCGGCCTTAGGTGCCACGGCCCGGGTGCGTCGCGCCGCGAGCGCCCCGGCGATGGCGGCGACGAGCGCGCTGGCGGCGGCGTTGCGGTGCTTGGTCAGCCACCACGTCGGCGACGTGTTCGCGGCTTCGTCGTCGAAGATCCCGTGCGAGCCGCGGTCGCCGGGCAGCGGCTCGTAGAGGTAGTCGGGGCGGTGTGGGCCCGATCGGGATCTCGGCCTGCTGCCCGCCGACCGCGGTGCGGGCGAGCCACAGATCGGCGGCGCGCGGGGCGAGCCGGTTGCCGAGGATCGTGGCGACGGTCGAGCCGCCGACGAAGACCTCGCGCCGCGGATGGTCGCTGGCGCGCACGATCGCCTCGGCGGCGAGCTCGGGCTCATAGAAGGGGGCGACCGGCTTGGGATGACGGCGCAGCGTGGTGCGCACCCAGCCGAACTGCGTCGTGTTGAGCCCGGGGAGATGGACGGTCGTGACCCGCACGCCGCTGCGCTCGTGCAGGAGCTCGCAGCGCAGCGCGTCGGCGAAGCCGCGGGTGGCGTGCTTCGCCGCGCAGTAGGTCGCCTGCAGGGGATGGCGCGATAGGCGAGCGCCGAGCCGACCATGACGATCGTGCCGCGGTCGCGGGGGCGCATGTGGCGCAGCGCGGCGAGCGTCCCGTGCACCTGGCCGAGGAACGTGACCTTCATGACACGGTGAAAGTCCGCGGCGTCGGTCTCGTGGACGAAGGCCAGGACCGCCGCCATCGCGTTGTTGACCCAGACGTCGATCGGCCCGAGCTCGGCCTCGATGCGAGACGCCGCGCGGTCGACGGCCGCGGCGTCGGCGACGTCGAGCGCGATCGCGATCGCCCGGGCGCCGAGCGCCTGCGCCTCGGCGCGGGCGGCCTCCAGGCGCTCGGGCTCGCGCGCGATGAGCGCGACCGCGTCGCCGCGGCGGGCGAACGCGCGCGCCGTCTCACGGCCGACCCCGGCGGAGGCGCCGGTGATGACGACGACCCGCGGCGCGCGCGTCATGCGATCGCGCCGCGCAGCGCCGCCTCGGCATGCGTGAGCGCCTGCGCGGCATTGACGAGCCCGACGTGCGAGATCGCCTGCGGGATGTTGCCGAGCGGATCGCCGGTCGCCAGATCGACCTCCTCGGCGAGCAGGCCGAGGTCGGTGGCGGCGTTCGCCGCACGCTCGAAGACCTCGTGGGCGCGCTCGACGCGGCCGGCGCGGGCGTGGCATTCGGCGAGCCAGAAGCTCACGGGCAGGAACGCGCCGTCCTGCGCACCGGTCCAGCGGCGCAGCAGCCCATCGTCTCCGAGCTCGTCCTCGAGCAGCGCGATCGTGCTCGTCATGCGGGGGTCGTCGGGCTCGACGAATCCGCTCAGCGCGAGCAGCAGCACGCCGGCGTCGAGGTGATCGGATCCCAGCGCTCCCGTGAATGCCCCGCGTCGCTCGTCGAACCCGTCGCGCAGGACGACGCGGCGCAGCTCGTCGCGCTGCGCCGCCCAGCGCCGGCGATCGTCGCCGCCGGCGAGCCGATCGCCGAAGCGCACGGCGCGATCGAGCGCGATCCAGCAGCCGACCTTCGAGACGACGTAGTGGCGGTCGCCCTCGCGTCCCTCCCAGATGCCGGAGTCCGGCTCGCGCCACTGGCGGGCAGCGCGGTCGGCGAGCTGGCGCAGGAAGTGGCCGGTGAACGCGTCGAGCTCGAGCTCGTCGCGGATCGCCCACGCGGCGTCGAGCACGTGACCGAGCACGTCGAGCTGGTTCTGGCGCCAGGCGGCGTTGCCGACGCGCACGGGACGCGAGCCGAGATGCCCGGCGAGGTGATCGAGGCGATGCTCGGAGAGGTCGCGCTTGCCGTCGACGCCGAACACGATCTGCATCTGATCCTCGGCGCGGCATGTCACGGCGGCGCGCACGATCCAGTCGAAGTAGCGCCGCGACTCGTCCGCGCACGCGGATGTCGACAGTGCCCGCACGCTCATCGTCGCGTCGCGCAGCCACGCGAAGCGGTAGTCCCAGTTGTCCTCGCCACCGGGCCGCTCGGGCAGCGAGGTCGTCGCCGCGGCGACGAGCGCGCCGGTCGGCTGGTAGGTCAACCCCTGCAGGACGCGGCTGGCGAGCTGGACGCGGTCGCGGTGCAGTCCGTCATAGCCCGCGTGCTGCGCGGACCACGAGCGCCACGCGGCCACCGTGTCGGCGACCGTCTCGCGCGCCTCGAGCCGCTTGGGGGCCGTGGCGTAGGTGCCGGCGACGCGATGCAGGGTCCATGCGGCGTGCTCGCCGGCGCGCAGGCGCACGCACGCGCTCGCGGTCGCCGCGTCGAGCTCGATCGGGCGGTCGCTGCGCAGGAACAGCCGCTCGGAGCCGCCGAGCGTCGCGACGCCGCCGCGCTCGCGGACGAAGCTCACGACGGCCAGCCCGTACTCGAGCTTCGGAGCGCAGGTCATGCGCACGGTCAGCTCGCCGTCGAGCACCTCGGCGTGGCGCGCGAGCGCGTGTGGCACGGCGTGGCCGATCTCGTGATCACGCGCGCCTGCCCGGAGCGCGAGCGCATCGGTGAGCCGCAGCGTTCCCGAGCCGGTGCGCATCGTCGTCTCGACGACGAGCGTGCCCGGCAGGTAGCGCCACGAGCTCTCGAACGGCTTGTCGGGCGCGATCGTCCAGTGCCCCGCGTCGTCGTCGAGCAGCGCGCTGAACGCGCTTGCCGAATCGAAGCGCGGTGCCGGCCACCAGTCGATCGCACCGTCACGGGTCACGAGCGCCGCCGACTGGCAGTCCGACAGCAACGCGTGGTCGCAGATCGCGGCCGGCACGCCCGCTCAGACCTGGTCTTCGGCGGCCCTGTGGGCGAGCTGCAGCACGTCGGAGATCGTCTCCGCGACGTAGATCCCGGCGACGAAGCGCGTCACGCGCGGCGCCGCGACGAGCGACACCGCAAGGCCCGCGGCGATCCACTGCGCGACGCAGAACGGGCACACCAGCAGCTCGCCCAGCGCCAGGCGCAGACCGCTGCCGCGCGGCTGCTCCTCGACCTCGCCGTGCCCGGCCGCCTCCTGGTAGCGCGTGAACGGCGCTCGCACGAAGCTCGTGACGCGATCCTTCGTCAGCAGCCGGCTGACCTTGTGCGTCGTGATGCCGAGCAGTACGAGATCGCCCCAGCGCGGACCTTCGGGCAGCTCGCGGCCGTGGGCGCGCAGCGCGACGAGCGATCCGCCGAGCGCCGTGCCGAACGCGCTGAGCAGCGCGCCGTAGGCGGCGAGCGGGCGCTCCTCGCCGAGCGGCGCGTAGGCCTCGGCGACATCTCGGATCGGGGTGCTCGTCGACATCGTGCCGCGAGGGCTACCCATCCGTGGCCGCGCGCGCACGCCCGGCTGGCGACACGCGCTACGCAGATGTGCCCCCGGCCGTCGCGACGCCAGCGTCCGCGATGGCTGGGCGACGTCCAGACCGATCCCGGGGTCAGGACCGCGCGTGACTCACGGGCAAGTATCCGGCGACGCCGTCTCGCACGCGACGGGCCGATCCGTCGCAGACGTGGCTTTCAGTCCGCGAACGGCAGTCGATCGACCATGCCGCAGATCTCGAAGACGCGAAAGACGCGGGCGCCGGGACGCAGCAGGACCAGGCGATCTCCGTCCGCGCGTGACCGCGCGTCGGCCTTGAGGATGACGCGGATGCCCGTCGTGTCGATGAACTCGAGTGCCGCGAGGTCGAGCATGATCGCGTGCGCGTCCGTCGCCTCGACGCGCAGCAGCTCCGCTTCGAGCTCGGGCGCGGTCGCCATGTCCAACTCGCCGGAGGGCGAGATCGTGTGCGCGGCGCCGTCGCGCTCGGATCGCAGCGCGAAGCCAGGGAGCTTGCGGACAAGCTCTGCGCCGGGCTCGAAGGGTGGATCGTGATCGGACATGGCCGGTTGAGCGATGGCGATGGTCCGATCGCGCCCTGCGAGAGGCGCTCGTCCCATGTGCCTACGGCCAGAGCGCGTGCCCGCATCGCGAGCCGGCACCCTTCGAGCCGAGCTTACAGCGTGGCCGCGAGCCGTGTGATGGTTGGCGCGTCGCCCCCGAGTGCTGTCACCGGTCGGCTTGCAGCGCGCGGCCGACGGCGTCATTCGGATCGCCGAGAAACGGCTCGCCGTGTCCGGGAAGCAGCGTGTCGGCCGGCAGCCCGGCGAGGACGGCGAGCGATGCCCGCGTGCGAGCGGGGTCGGCGTTGAGCTCGTCGGGCACCACGACCGGCCCGCGCTCGCGGGTGAGGACGTCGAGCGTCGCGATCGCGTCGCCGGTGAAGACCACGCCCTTGTCGCGCAGCAGGAACGAGACGTGCCCCTCCGTATGCCCGGGCGTCGAGATCACCGTCGGGCGGCCGGGCACGTCGAGGACGTCGTCGGTGGCGAACGGCGTGAGCTCCTGCACCCAGGTCGGGAACATGAACCCGCGTGCGGTCGCGTGCAGCACGAACCCCGTCGCGGAGGGACGCCACATCGTCGGCAGCAGACCGGGCACGAGCGCGAACGGCGAGGAGCCCCGCGCCTTGCCGTGCGCGCGTGCGACCTCGGGCTCGTGGACGAACACCTCGGCGCCGCATGCCTTGCGGGCGTGCTCGGCGGCGCCGAGATGGTCCGGATGCGCATGGGTGAGCACGATCGCGCTGACGTCGCCCGGCGCGCGGCCGAGCTCGTCGAGGGCGCCCGCGACGCGCGCCCAGCTGCGCGGCCAGCCCGCGTCGTAGAGCGCGATCTCGCCGCCATCGTCGACGAGGTACCAGTTCACCAGGCATCGGCGACGCGATGCACGCCGTCGGCGATCTGCGTCGTGACGCTCACGGACGCGAACGCGAGCCGTGTGCGTGCGGGTGCTCGCGGACCGTCGTCGACGAGCGCCCTGCATGCGAGCCTGCTCGCCGATCGCCGACGACCGCCGTCATGCCGCGAGGGCGTAGCCGGTGTTGGCGATCCGCTCGGCCGCCGTCTTGACCTTGTCCAGGGCGCCCTGCTCGGACTCGAGGTTCGCGCGCAGCAGCGCCGCGACCTCCGGGGCGCCGCGCGCCTCGGCGTTGGTGAC
>DASXCR010000157.1:0-12769 GCA_036491075.1 Solirubrobacteraceae bacterium | reverse complement strand
GCAGGTGCCGTGGCCAATCTCGACGGGTACATCGAGCGGGTGTTGGACGATGAGGACAAGGTCCTCATCGCGGAAGCCTCCGCGTGTCTCGGCGCCGGTTCACTGCGAGCGGCGCGCAGGACATCGTCGTCAACGTGCTCTTGGAGGAGGCGTCGACCGACGCCTCCTCTCTCATGATGGTCGAGGCCCTCGAGGAAGCCGGGGCCCTGCGCGACGTCCATCGAGCTGGATACCGCAAGGCGCTCGAGATGCTCTCGAGCGAACGCCTGTTCACCAGCGACCTCCCGCTGCGGACGTATCTGCCTCGCCTGATCCACACGCTTGAGACCCACACCTGGGACGTGCAGAACACTGCGATCCCACCGCTGCGAAATGCCGGCCCGGCGCAGGTCGCGGATCTCGGTGAGGACGATCAGGAAGCCCTGGGGCGCAACGTCATGCAAGCAGCCGAGGGAAACGCCTGGTCAGCGATCGATTTTCTGGAAGACCTCGGCCACGGACCCGGCCGTTGGCCGCAGGCGTTCGTCCGCGGGATCGTGCTCGAGCCGTTCGCGAACGAGGACGGTGGGCTGCGGCTCAAGACACGACAGATGCGAAGCGCGCTCGGAACGCTCCGCGTCGTGCCCGCTATCGAGCGCGAGGCCCTGGTCGACGCTATCGTCGAAGCAGTCGCGACCGGCAAACCACGCCGGGCCTCGCAATTCGGCAGCGAGCGCCCCGAAGCAACCGGAGTACTTCGAGACCTTGGCGCCGACGCTGCGATGGTGCGGCTCATCGAGGTCGCGGATGCTCTGGATGCTGTGCCAACACCGGAGAGGGCCTGACGACCCCGGCGCTCCAGGCCCGCTCGAAATCGCGCACGAGGCTCAGGTCTGCTTGAACGGCAGCCAGACGTGGAACACCGTCCGGCCCGGCTCGGAGTCGACCGTCAGCGAGCCGTCGTGGCGGTCGACGACGATCCGCCGCGCGACCTCAAGGCCCATGCCGGTGCCCTTGCCGACGTCCTTCGTGGTGAAGAACGCGTCGAACATGCGGTCGCGGACCTCGGGCGGGATGCCGGGGCCGTCGTCGGCGATCTCGACGAGCGCGCACGGGCCGTCGCGGCGCGTGGTGATCGTGATCGTGCCCGACGCGCCGAGCGCGTCGATCGCGTTGTCGAGCAGGTTCGTCCAGACCTGGTTGAGCTCCGAACCGCGGATCGTGAGCTTCGGCAGCGTGCGGTCGTAGTCGCGCACGAGCTCGATCGTCGTGTGCTTGAGCTTGTGGCCGAGGATCACGAGCGTGCTCTCCAGTCCCTCGTGCAGGTCGACCTCGACCACGCCGCCGCGGTCCATGTAGGCATACGTCTTCACCGCGCCGACGAGCTTGGACATCCGCTGCGTGGAGTCCTGCAGCTCGGCGACCAACCCCTCGGCGCTGAGCGTCGCCGCGACCCACTTCAGCGCCCCCGCGGTCGCCGGCCCCGCCAGCCCGGCGACCTGCGCGAGCCATGCGTCGCCGACGCCCGCGGCGGCAAGCGGCTCGGCGATCTTCCACGGCTCCGGCACGCCGAGGTCCTCGAGCGCCGCGAGCAGCGCGTCCTCGGCGTCCGCGGCGTCGAGCGCATCGAGCGCGGTGCGACCGACGGCACCGTCGAGCGCCTGCTGGTGCAGCGCGAGCAGCCGCTCCGCGTCGACGCGCTCGACCCCCGACGTGACGAACGCCCGCAGCGCCCCGTTGATGACGTCGAGCGCCTCGGCGAGCTGCGCGGCCGCGCGCTGCGCAGCCGCCGCCGGGTTGTTGAGCTCGTGCGCGAGCCCCGCCGCCATCGTCCCCAGCGACGCGAGCCGCTCGCGGTTGGCCTCGATCTCCCCGAGGCGTCGCACGACCGGCGCGACCTGGCGCATGACGCGGCGGTGCACCGACGGCTGCGACAGCGCCAGCCGGACGAAGTCGGCGGGCGCGATCTTCGCCATCCGGCAGTTGGTCTCGGCCACCATCCGCACGCCCATCGGCGCGTCGGTGAGCGCCGCGATGGCGCCCATCCACGTCGGCGCGGTCTGGCGCCCGACCGGCTCGGGCTGCTCGCCGTCGAGCAGGAACGAGCGCGCGGTCCCGCTCAGCAGCAGCTGCAGTCCCGCGGCCGGCTCACCCTGCTCCTCGATGAGCTCGCCCGCCGGCACCTTGCGGCAGCGCACGGCGTCCAGCCACGGCCCGAGCTCGTCGTCGGAGAGCTCGTCGAAGAGCTCGATCGTGCGCAGGTCGGCGAGCGTGACGCCGTCCACGTCAGCCGTCCACGAGGTACTGGTGGATGAGCGACACCGCCATCGCGCCCTCGCCGACGGCGCTCGCGACGCGCTTGATCGAGCGTGCCCGCACGTCGCCCGCGACGAACACCCCCGGGACGCTCGTCTCGAGCAGGTGGGGGTCGCGTTCCAGCCCCCAGCCGTCGCCCTTGACGTCAAGCCCCGCGAGGATGAACCCGCGGTCGTCGCGGCGCACGACGCCGGCGAGCCAGTCGGTGCGCGGCGACGCGCCGATGAAGACGAAGCACGCGTCGCAGTCCAGGTCGGACTCGACGCCGTCGCCATCGCGCAGGAGCAGCGAGCTCAGCCGATCGCCCTCGCCGTGCGCCGAGACCGCCGAGGACCGCGTCCGCACCTCGATGTTCTCCAGCGCCGCGATCTGCTCGACGAGGTAGTGCGACATCGACTTCGCCAGCGACGGGCCGCGCACGAGCATCGTCACCTGGCGGGCGTAGCCGCTGAAGTGCACCGCTGCCTGCCCCGCCGAGTTCGCGGCGCCGATGATCACGACGTGCTGCTGCGCGCAGGACTTCGCCTCGGTCAGGGCGGCGCCGTAGTAGATGCCCGTCCCGGTGCGCTCGGCGAAGCCCGGCGCGTCGTACTGGCGATAGGAGACGCCCGATGCGATCAGCACGCAGCTCGCGCTCAGGCAGCCGCCGCCGCTGAGCTCGACGATCCGCCCGGCGCCCTCGACCTGGAGGCCGACGGCGTCCTGCACGGTCAGCAATTCTGCCCCCAGCCGCCGCGCCTGGTCGGTCGCGCGGCGCGCGAGATCCGAGCCCGAGAGGCCCATCGGGAAGCCGAGGTAGTTCTCGATCCGGCTCGACTGGCCGGCCTGCCCGCCGGGCGCCTCGCGTTCGATCATGACGGTGCGCAGGCCCTCCGACGCGCCGTAGACCGCCGCGCCGAGCCCAGCCGGCCCGCCGCCCACGATGACGAGGTCGTAGTGGTCCGAGGCGGGAACGCCGGCGACGCCGAGCCGCTCGGCGAGCTCCAGCACGGTCGGCTGCTCGAGCACGCTGCCGTCCTCGAGCAGGACGACGGGCAGCCGGCCCGGGTCGACGTCCGCGACGCGCAGCAGCTCGCGCGCCTCGCCTTCGCGCTCGATGTCCAGCCAGCGCGCCGGCACGCGGTTGCGCGCGAGGAAGTCGCGCAGGTCGTGGGACTCCTTGGAGAAGCGGTGGCCGATGACCCGCACCCCGCCCGCCAGCAGCGCGGCCCCGGACTCCCACGTCGTCAGCAGGTCCTCGACGACGGGGAACAGCTGCTCCTCGGGCGGGTCCCACGGCTTCAGCAGGTAGTAGTCCAGCGCGACCTCGTTGATCGCCGCTATCGCGGCCGTCGTGTCGGCGTAGGCGGTCAGCAGGACGCGCTTGGCGTCGGGCACGAGCTTGCGCGCCTGCACGAGGTACTCGGTGCCCGACATGCCGGGCATGCGCTGGTCGGCGATCAGCAGCGCGATCTGGTCGCCGCGCGTGCGCAGCTGGCGCAGGATCTCGAGCGCCTCGGCGCCGGACGGAGCGCGCAGGATGCGGTAGCGCTCGCCGAAGCGCCGCCGAAGGTCGCGCGAGACGGCGGCGAGGACGGCCGGCTCGTCGTCGACCGCGACGATCGCCGGGCGCCGCTCGCGCTCGGCAGGCTTGGGCGTGTCGTCGGGCATTCGCCGTGAACGGTACGCGTCGTGGGTTCGGCGCGCTGGAGCGGCGCGCGTCGCGCGCTCAGGCCGGATCCAGGCTCAGGCGGCGCGGCGGCGCAGCTCGACCACCTGCGCGTCCCGCGGGCGGTAGCGCCAGATGTCGCGCAGGCAGACCGCGTCGAGCACGAGCAGCGCCCCGACGACGCCGAACGCGAACATCACGAGCAGCATCCGCCCGAACACCGAGCCGGAGTCCGACAGCTTCGCGCGCAGCACCGCGGCCGGGTCGTCGCGATACAGCGGCGTCGCCTTGAACAGCGCGCTCGCGACGGCGAACGCCGGCTTGGGCACGCCGGCGTAGGAGATCAGGCCCTTCTTGTGGATCGAGTCGTGCACGAGCGGCACCGCGCCGCCGCTCCAGTGCGGCTTGACGGCGAACTCGCGCGTCGTCCAGTAGATCGCGCCGCCCATGAAGCCGAGCTTGTCGATGATGTCGAGGTTGTCCTTGATGTACTTCGACTGGAACTCGTAGGTCTGCTTGACGTTCGCCGACCCGTGGTGGTCGGCCTCGGCACCGAACTCCGTGATGACGAGGCCCTTGGTCGGATACTTGGCGTGCATCGCGCGCAGGTACGGGGCGAGGTCCTGCAGGTGCGCGGTCGAGCGCGACTTCTTGCCCTTGTACCAGCCGTAGTACGAGTTGATCCCGAGCATGTCGAAGGCGTCGTACGTCTTCTGCTTGGGCTCGCGCGGATAGGAGAGGATGTCGAGCGCGACCGGGCGCGTCGGGTCGAGGTCGCGGGCGAGGGCCGCGGCGTTCTCGAGCCAGATCCGCGTCGTCTTGACCGTGTCGGGCGTCGGCGTGAGCTCGTTGGCGACCGAGTTGACGATCACGGAGGGGTGGTTGCGCGCCTCGAGGATCGTGTTGCGCAGGTCCGACAGCTCGTAGGAGCGCTCGCCCGGCGTCTTCAGCATCGCGTCGCGGTGGTAGACGGGCGCCTGGCTCCAGACGAGGATCCCTGCCTCGTCCAGGCGCGCCAGCAGGCGCGGGTCCATGAGGTAGTGCGCGCGCGTGACGTTCGCGCCGACGGCCTTCAGCTCGTCGACGATCGTGTCGATGTCGGCGTCGGTGAGCGCCGCGCCGTGGCCGGGCATGTCCTCGACGATCGACGAGCCGCGCATGTCCAGCACGCGCCCGTTCAGGCGCAGCGTTCCGTCGACGACGCTGATCGTCCGCAGCCCGACGCGCCGGGTGTCGGCCTGGATGACCTGCGAGCCGAGCACGGTGCGGACGGTCGCGTCGTAGAGCTGCGGGTGCTCCGGCGCCCACAGCTTCGGGTCGCCATCGACCGCGACCCGGTAGCGGACGCGCACGAGCTCGCCGGCACGCAGCTTGCGCGCCTTCGAGCCCCCCTTCGTGATCGTGCCGTCCGGCGAGCGCAGCGTGAGGTTCACGGCCGGGTACTGCGTGCGCGTGCTGCGGTTCAGCAGCCAGCCGTCGACGAGCGCGACCCACTTGCAGTGCCCGTCCTGGCAGCTGCGCTCCGGCAGGACCCCGACCTGCTGCAGCACGACCGGACCGCGCGCGACGAGCGACACCGCGCGCGTGATCCCGCCCCAGTTCCACCAGCCCTCGCGGGTGCCGGGCACGCGACGATTGTCCGCGCGCACGACGAGCGTGTTCGTGCGGCCCGCGATCAACCCCTTGCCCGGCAGCTCGAACGGCGTGTACGGGTCCTTGTGGGTGCCGATCTCGACGCCGTTGAGCCACACGCGAGCGGAGCGGCGGACCTGCTCGAAGCGCAGCCACCAGCCCATCCCGGCGGCGGTCGGCGGACCCGTGAAGGAGACGCGATACCAGCCGACGGTGCCCTTGAACGCCTCGGGAGTGGGGTTCGCGTCAAACACGTTCGGGACCGTGGTCGGCTGCCATGCCGAGCCGGCCTGCCCGTTCTGCCAGTCCTGCGCGAGCCCGTGATCGCCCGGGTCGAGGGCCATCTGCCAGCCCTGCGAGATCGTCAGCGGCCCCGGCGGATCGGCCGCGAGCGCGCTGGCCGGCAGCGCGAGCGCGCCGACGATCGCGAGGACCAGGAGCGCGGCGCGAAACACCTAGCGATGGTCCGTCCGGAGACGGTGGACTGTTGTGCGACGGACCACTCGCGGCACATGATGGCGCAAAGATCGGCTGTGGTGGTCGGTTGCGGACTGTCCTGCGCGCCGGCCGCGGGTGCGCCGCGGATGCCGTGGCCTCGCGCCGGCGTCAGGCCCGTTCGCTCGCCACGCCGAGCTTCTCGAGGCGCTCGGCGAGGCGGTTCATCCCGCGAGCGCGCGCCGCGGCGGCTGCCGCGACGCCGTCGGTGGGCATGTCGGACGGTCGCGCGATGCCGGCGTCGCGCAGCGTCGCGATGTCCTTGAAGGCGTGCAGCAGCTCGGGATCGGCGGACAGCGCGCCGGCCATGCGCGGGGTCATGACGCCCGGCTTGGCGGCGGCCGCGATCACGGCCTTCAGCGTGCCGTGCGCGCGCAGCAGGTCGCGCGCGCCCTTCGCGCCGATCCCCTTCGCGCCCGGCAGCCCGTCGGACGGGTCGCCGCGCAGCGCGATGAAGTCGGGGACCTGCTCGGGCTCGATGCCGTAGCGCTCGCGCACCTCGTCGGGACCGACGACCTCCGGGCCGTCCTTGCCGCCGCGCGGGAACAGGACGGTCACGTGGTCGCTCGCGCATTGGAACATGTCGCGGTCACCGGTGAACAGCAGCGCCCGGCCGCCGGCCGCCTGCTCGAGCTTGGCCAGCGAGCCGAGCAGGTCGTCGGCCTCGAGCCGCGCGTCGGACAGGCTCTCCCAGCCGAACGCGGCGAAGAAGTCGGGCGCGTCGGCCCACTGGCGCTCGAGCTCGTCGGGCATCGGCGGCCGGTCGGCGTGGTAGGGCGCGAAGAGCTCGGCGCGGTAGGCGGCCTTCTCGGCGCCGAAGCACAGCACGACCGCGCGCGGATCGTGGCGCTCGAGGACGAACAGGACGAGGTTCGCCATCCCGAGCAGCGCGTTGACCGGGTGGCCCTCGGTATCGGTGATGCTCTGCGGCAGCGCGAAGAACGCGCGGTACAGCAGCGACGGGGCATCGACGGCGAGCAGCGGGCGAGGCACGCACGCAAGCCTACGCACGCGCCCGACCGTACACTGCGCCCCGATGCTCACCGTCACCGACCTCGACGAGCTGCGTGCACGCGTCGGCGAGGAGATCGGCGTCAGCGCGTGGCACGACGTCACGCAGGACGCGATCGACGCGTTCGCATGCGTCACGGGCGACCATCAGTGGATCCACGTCGACCCGGTGCGCGCGACGCAGACGCCGTTCGGCGGGACGATCGCGCACGGCTACTACACGCTGTCGCTGCACCCCATGTTCAGCGCGCAGCTGATCGCCTACGAGGGCTTCGCGTTCGCCGTGAACTACGGCCTCGATCGGGTGCGCTTCCCGGCGCCGCTGCCGGTTGGCAACCGCGTGCGGATGCGGATGACGCTCGTCGACGTCGAGGACGTGCTCGGCGGCGCGCAGATCGCGACGAAGCTGACGTTCGAGGGCGAGGGCGCGCTGAAGCCCGTCTGCGTCGCCGAGTCGCTGACGCGCGTCTACACCGACTGAGCCTGGATCGTCCTCGCGGGCGAATCCCCGCCGTCCAGCACGGCCCAGCGCCGGCAACAGGGATTCATCCACGATCGTCGGTGGATCGCGGCCGCCGCGGGCGCCCTCTCGACGCGCCCGCGCGAGAACCCCACGGCGCGGGGCTCTGTCAGCCGACGCGGACCGGCGGGCCGGCCTCGCCCGCGAAGCGCACCCGGTACATCCCGGCGAGCGGCACGCTCGCGCGGTAGCGCCCGCCGCTCAGCGTTCGCGTCTCGAACCGCGTCACCCAGCGCCGGCCGGCGTAGCGCTCGATCGCAACCCAGCGCCCCGCTCCCGCCGGCGCGACGCGCCCCGACAGCACGCCCGCGACCCGCGCGCCGGCCGCCTCGCGCGCCGTGGCGAGCGCCGACGCGGCCGCCTCGGGCCCGCCGATGGTCGACGACCGCAACGCCGCGCGCGTGCGCGGAGCGGCCGCGCGCGTGCGCGGAGCGGCGCCGCCCGTCCCCGGACCGGCCGGCGTCGTCGTCGTCGGCGGCGTCGTCGGCGACGCGGGCGCCGGCTTCGGCGTGTTCCCGTCGCCGCGCGACCCGCTCGCCGTGATCACCGTGAAACGCGCCCACGTGTCGTAGAGGCCGAGCTTCGCGCGCAGCTGCGGCCCGGTGACGTTGGTCGTGCCGCCGCTGCCGACGACTTGCGCGCGCACGACGCGCGGCGAGCGACCGCGCTCGAGCACCTTGATCTGGCGCAGGTCGCCCTTGACGAGGCTGCCGAGGCGCGCGTCCGCCGAGCCGAGCGTCATCTGGCGGCGCCAGCGATGGCGCGGCGACGCGCTGTCGTAGGGATCGTCGACCGAGACGAGCCACGGCTCAGGAGTCGCGCCGATGAACGAGTTCTCGACGTTCTCCGTCCGGCCGCCCGACGTCGAGAAGTAGTAGGTCACCACGGGCTTGCCCTGATAGGCCACGACCTCGCCGGCCGTCGCCGCGACGGCGGCGTCCGTCGTCGGCGTCTCCCCCGAGACGCCGGGGTACATCTGCGAGCGCGTGTCGGCGTACTGGTCGAAGCCGTCGCCGTCCTTGGCCGTCGCCAGCGCGTACGTGCGCGCGGCCGTGGCCTGCGCCTGCAGCGCCGCCGCGGGCCAGCTCGCCGGCATCTCGCCCGCGACGACGCCGCGGACGTAGTCCTCGAGCGAGACGACGTCGATCGCCGACATGCCGAGCGCGCCCGCTCGCAGCTCGAGGTCGCCGCGGTAGCGCCCGTTCGTCACGCCGTTGGAGGCGCGGCCGCGGACGAGCACGCCCGTCGAGGCGCCTGTCACGCGCAACGGCGACCTGTACGTCCCGAGGCTGCGTCCGCCGGAGCTGCGCAGCACGATCGAGCCGAGCGAGCGCGTGCCCGTGTAGGTCGCCGCCGCCGAGAGCTTGCGCCCGCCGGCCGCCACGGCGGTCGCGCCGCTGAAGGAGATCGTCCCGCCGCTGCGCAGCAGGACGCGGACGTCGGTCGGCCCCGCCAGCTTGGCGAGCTGCGTGCCCGTGTAGTAGTGGCCGAGGATGAAGGCGTGGTCCCTGCCGTGCATCGCGAAGCCGTAGGCGCCCCACTGGCTCATGCCGACGCCGTGCCCGAAGCCCGCGCCGCGGATGATCAGGCGCGAGGCCGCCTGCGCCGGTCCGGCCGCCGCCCCCGCCGAGCCGATCGCCGCGACGGCCGCCAGGAGCATGAGACGCCGAGCGGTTGCCATCTGGATGCGGGGACACCTCGCCCGCTTCGGAGTTGCGCCGCTCGCGCTTGGGGGTAGCCCGTTCACGTGCATCCCCAGCCTACGCAGCACCCGCGCGCCGGCACCCCGCTCGCCGTACCCTCGAGCGCATGAGCATGATCGACGAGCTCGGCGCCGACGCCGGGGAGCAGGCCGTCCTGCACGCCGTCGCCAAGCGGCTGTTCATCGCCGGCGAGTGGCGCGAGGGCGCCGAGGGCGCGACCGTCGCGGTCGAGGACCCGGCGACCGGCGAGACGATCGCGTCCGTCGCCGACGCGACCGGCGAGGACGCGCTCGACGCGCTCACCGCAGCCGACGAGGCCTTCGCGTCCTGGCGCGACACGCCGCCGCGCGAGCGCGGCGAGGTGCTGCGCCGCGCCTACGAGGCGATGGTCGAGCGCGCCGACGCGCTCGCGCTGCTGATGACGCTCGAGATGGGCAAGCCGCTCGCCGAGTCGCGCAGCGAGGTGACCTACGCCGCGGAGTTCCTGCGCTGGTACGCCGAGGAGGCGGTCCGCATCGACGGCCGCTACACGACCCACCAGGCCGGCAGCGGGCGCCTGCTGACGATGAAGCAGCCCGTCGGGCCGTGCGTCTTCATCACGCCGTGGAACTTCCCGCTGGCGATGGGCACGCGCAAGATCGGCCCCGCGATCGCCGCGGGCTGCACGATCGTCGTCAAGCCGGCGAAGCTGACGCCGCTGTCGATGCTCGCGCTGACACAGGTCTTCGAGGACGTCGGGCTGCCGGCGGGCGTGCTGAACGTGATCACGTCGTCGTCGTCGGGCAGCGTCATGGAGCCACTGATCCGCGATCCGCGCACGCGCAAGCTGTCGTTCACCGGGTCGACCGAGATCGGGCGCAAGCTCATGCAGCAGGCCTCCGAGCAGCTGCTGCGCCTGTCGATGGAGCTCGGCGGCAACGCCCCGTTCGTCGTCTTCGAGGACGCCGACCTCGACGACGCGCTCGACGGCGCGATGGTCGCGAAGATGCGCAACGTCGGCGAGGCCTGCACGGCGGCCAACCGCTTCCACGTGCACGAGTCGCTCGCGCCTGCCTTCGCCGCCGGGCTCGCCGAGCGGATGGGCGCGCTGAAGGTCGGCCGCGGGACGCAGGACGACGTCGAGGTCGGGCCGCTGATCGACGAGGACCAGCTCGAGAAGGTGGCCGAGCTGGTCGCGGATGCGGTCGCGCGCGGCGCGAGGGTGCTCTGCGGCGGCGAGCGCATCGACGGCCCAGGCCACTTCTACCGCCCGACCGTCCTGGCGGACGTCCCGGCGGGGGCGCGGCTGCTGCGCGAGGAGATCTTCGGACCCGTCGCCCCGGTGCGCGCGTTTCGCACCGAGGAGCAGGCCGTGTTCGAGGCCAACGACACCGAGTTCGGGCTCGTCGCCTACCTCTACACCGCCGACCTCGCCCGCGCGCTGCGAGTCAGCGAGCGCTTGGAGACCGGGATGGTCGGCCTCAACCAGGGCATCGTCTCGAACGCGGGCGCGCCGTTCGGCGGGATCAAGCACTCCGGCTTCGGCCGCGAGGGCGGACCCGAGGGCATCGAGGAGTACCTCGAGACGAAGTACGTCGCGCTGCCGACGCCCTGACCGTGCGCCACGGCCGGTGCGCGGCGGACGCCGTGACCCTGCGCGGCAGCCGGCGCGCTGCCGACGCCCGACCGGGCGCCACGGCCGGTGCGCTGCCGACGCGGTCGCCAGGCGCGGCGGCCGGGTCAGCCGCCCGCGAGGACGACGTCGTAGCCGTCGCCGCGCAGCAGCTCGACGACCGCGTCGCGGTGGTCGCCCTGCAGCTCGATGACGCCGTCCTTCGCCGACCCGCCGACGCCGCAGCGCTTCTTCAGCCTGCCGGCGAGCTCGCGCAGGGCGGCGTCGTCGAGCGGCACGCCCGACACGGTCGTGACCGCCTTGCCGCGCCGTCCCGCGGTCTCGCGGCGTACCTTCACGCGCCCGCCCCCGGCGAGCCGCGCGCGCAGCTGCGGGTCGTGCGCCCTGCGCAGATCGCCGTCGGAGCTCGACCACACGACCCTGTCGTCGCGACGCTTGGCCATGGCGCTCAGTGCTCGGCGCGCTCGGACGTCGCCGCGACGTCGACCGCCGGCAGCCCGTCGATGCTGACCTCGTTCTTGACGGCCTTGTAGGCCTCGATCTCCGACACGCCGCCGACGCGCAGCTTCTTCTGCGCCCACAGCGCCGCATGCGGGCGCTGACCCTCGGTGGACATCAGCGGCACGCCGTAGCCGCAGGCGTCCGCGATCCGCGTGACCTCGACGCGCACGATCGCGCGGCGCCCCTCGGGCAGCGACGCGTCCTCGAACGCGGCCTGCTCGAGCAGCTCGTCGTAGGCGTCCCCGCCCGGCAGCAGCACCTCGCCGTGGCCGTGCAGGCGCAGGATCCGCGGCGGGCCCTCGAAAGCGCAGAACATCACGACGATGCGGCCGTTCTCACGCAGGTGGGCGATCGTCTCCGCACCGCTGCCGACGATGTCGAGGTAGGCGACCGTCGAGGGCCCGAGCACGCGCAGCGAGCCGATCGGGCCCTTCGGCGAGACGTTGACGCGGCCGTCCCGCGAGAGCGGCGCGCTGCCCACGAAGAACAGCGCCTGGGAGGCGATCCAGCGCGCCATGCGATCGTCGATCTCGTCGTAGCTGCGGCCCATCTCAGCGCCGATGCGCCACGAAGCGGTGGGGGTCTGGCTTGTGCATCGACCTGGAACGCTACATTCTGCGAGCCGCAACGTTCACGCGGCGACAGATCTTCCGCGCCCGCAGTCGTTGCGCGCGTGCCTGCGGCGCTGGGAAAACGTGAGATGACACAGAACAGGGACGAGTGAGCAGGCGGGTCATCGGGGCGCTGGTCGGCGTCCTGCTCACGGCACTGCTGGCGGGTGGAGCCTGGTTCGTGGCCGTCTCGTCGTCATCGGCCTCTCCGGACCCCGCCCCGGACACGGTCGTGCTCTCGCCGCAGGGCGGCCCACCGACGATCTACGAGGGTCCCGGCGACCGCGCGCAGCTCTCCGGGCTGTGGCGCTTCCGCAAGGACCCCGACGACGTCGGCCTGGACCAGGGCTACCAGACCGGGAAGTTCGACGGCCAGCTCGTGCGCGTGCCGTACGTGCCCGACGCGACGAAGATCAGCGGTCGCAAGGGCCTCTACAACTTCAAGGGCAGCATCGGCTGGTACCGCACGCACATCGAGGTGCCGACGGACGGGACCTACGCGATCCACTTCGAGTCCGTCAACCACCGCGCGCGCATCTACGTCGACGGCAAGCTCGTCGGCAAGCACAAGGGCGAGTACCTGCCCTTCGACGTGCGCGTCCAGCTGAAGGCGGGGGTCCGCCACGACCTCGTCGTGCGCGCGAACTGGGTCGGCCCGACCGCGATGAAGCGCGACGGCTGGCACCGGCTGTGGTTCAACTTCGGCGGCATCAACCGCGGCGTCAGCATCCGCCGGATCGG
>DASXCR010000156.1:0-10051 GCA_036491075.1 Solirubrobacteraceae bacterium | reverse complement strand
CCGTCGACGAACGCGTCGTAGGTGGGAAGGTTGGCGCCTCCGGGGAGGCCGAATACGACGTCCACACCCTCCGCCTTCAAGCACTCCATGATGGCATCGACCGCACGCATGTCACGACCTCCTCTCAGCAGGAACGAGCCGACCCGTCTGGCCGGCGACCGCAGCTGAGTCTAGATGGTCGCGCGCGACGGTCCGCGTGCGCTCGCGCGGAAGGTTCAGCGCGGGTTCAGCGCAGCGCGGGCATGGCGGACTCGGGCGCGAGCGCGTGCTCGGGGAACTCGAGCTCGGTGCCGCAGCGCACGCACAGCGCGTCGTAGAGCTTGCAGATGCGCCCGCAGTTGGGGCACTGGCGGCGCAGCTCGTCGCGTTCGGAGCGATAGCAGACCGCGGCGAGCAGGCCGAGGATCGGGATCGCGCCCGAGATCAGGAACCAGATCCAGAACGAGCTGCCCTTGATCTTGCCGACGACCCCGCCGCCGAACGCGAAGCCGAGCGCGATCGAGATGTAGGCGCCGCCGGCCATTTCGGCGCCGCCTAGAGGACGCGGATCGCCCAGATCAGGGCGCAGATCGCGATCACGACCGCGAGCACGGTGGCGATCGCCGTGACGATGCCGATGACCAGGTGAAACAGGATCCAGGCCGCGACCAGCAGCACGAGAACCGCGATCGCCCGCTTGCCGAGTGAGGAGCCGCTTGCAGGTGTGGAGGTGGACATACCCTCAAGCGTACCTCTCCGGCATGCGGGCGAGTGCGGGTCGGATGGGCGTCAGTCGTAGCTTCGGCGCAGATGCGCGAAGCGGTCGATCGTCGGATCGGCACGAGTGACGGGAGCCATGCGGGCCATCTTGTAGCGACGGACCCGAGGCGCGTTGGCTGCGGTGATCTGCGGTGAGACGGGAACGAGGACTCTGCGGGCGATGTCGCCGGGTGCGGGCATGTCGAACATGTTCGATCGTGCGCCGCCGCGCGGCGTTGGCCGCCAGGCCGAGATTCAGACGGGAGCGGTGGACCGCGTGTCGGTCAGGCTTGCTGCGGCCGCCTCCAGCGCGGGTCGCATGGCGGGCCGCATGCGCCTGCGCAGCCGCCAGCGCGCGCCGGAGAAGGCGAGGTTCGCGACCGTCGCGAAGCCCTGCTCGTCGGTGCGCAGGGCGAGCAGGAGGTGCGCGATGCGATCGCCCGACGGCAGCTCGCTCGCCGCCGGGATGCGGCCGTCGACCGCGACGCAGTAGCAGTAGACGCGCCGCGCGCGCGGCCCCCGCAGCAGCAGCGCTCCGGCCTCGCCGACGAGCCACGTGCCGAGGCCGCCCTGCTCGAGCACGAGCCCGGTCGCGGCGTGCAGCTCGCGCTCGTCGTGTCCGACGAAATCGCCCAGCAGGCCGACCGAGCGGCGCTCCGGTCCGTCGGCGCCGCGAGCGCGGGGACGCAGCACGTTGGCGCCGCGCTGGGCGTAGAGCTCGGGGATCACCCAGGCGTGGGCGGCGCAGGCGAGCGCGACCGGCAGCGACAGCGGGTTGAGCTCCATCAGCAGCGCCGCCGCGCCGACGAACGGCACGACGTGGGCGATCGTCGTCACGGTCCACCAGCGCCCGCGCCGGCGCAGGCGCGCGTGGTCGACGCGCGGTCGCCAGTGCACCGACGCCGTCTCCGGCAGCACGTCGAGCCCCGGCGCGAGCTTCTGCTGCTGCTCAGCGGGCACGGCACGCTCCGCGCCGACGCAACCCGTCGCGGGCCGCACACGCGGCGCCACCGCAGCCCCATGCGGCGGGCGCGGTGCGCGCCATGGGTACAGCTACCCGCCGGCGATCGGCAGGCGCAGGATCACGAGTGGCGCGCCGACCGGCAGCTCGCGCACCTGCTCGGCGTGGCCCGGGCCGGTCGTCACCATCGCCAGGTAGCCGCGATCGAGCTCGGCCCGAAACGCCCTCACCGCCGCCTCGATCGCCTCGGGATCGTCGGCCGTCCACTCGGCGAGCGTCGAGTGTCCGGTGTGGTCCATGCGAATGAGCTTGCACATCGCGTGTTCTCCTTGGCGCCGGGGAGGGTCGTGCGTCGATGGTACGCGGGTTGACGGAGCTCGGACGCGGCTTGGCGCGTTTCGCACGCGCGTGCCGACCCAGCGCGCGACGACGTGTTCCGCAAGCGGAGCGTCCTCAGGGTCAGCGCGGTTCGGCGACCGGGATGCCGTGCTGTCGAGCCGCCTGCAGCAGACGGGCGTCGTAGGCGATCAGGACGCCGAGATCGTCCCCGAGGCTGAGTGCGGTCGCGAGATGGATCGCGTCGAGACTGCGCAGCGCCGGCGGTTGCAGCCGGGCTGCGGCGGCGACGATCCCCGAGTCGATCGCGAGTAGCCCGATGCCATCCAGACCCGCCGCCGCCCGGGCAGCATGGGCCGGGCCATAGCGTGCACACGCGCGGATCGCCTCGACCGACAGCAGCATGCTCGAGACCCATCCGCTCCAGCCGGCGAGCTCGCTCCTCAGGGCATCCTCACCGGGCTCGCGCAATGACAGCCTGACGTACGCCGAGCTGTCCAGGTACGCGAGCGCCCCGGCTACAGCCGCTCCTCGCGCAACTCGTCGAGCACGTCGGCGCTTGGAGGGCCGACCGCAGGAGGACCCGCCGCCGGGAGCAGCGTCAGGAGGTCGCCGGTCGGCATCGTCGCGCCACGCTCGGCCACGAGCCGGGCGAGCGGCGAATCGGGCGGTCCGGACGGCGTCAGCCGCGCGACCTCCCGACCGCGTTCGGTGACCATGAAGCTCTCCCCCTCCTTGACCTCGGCGAGGTACTTCGAGAGGTTCTGGCGAAGCTCGCGAACGCCGACCGCGCGTGACATGTGCGTCAGCGTAGCACCACGTTCGCGACCGACCGCGCGGGCCTCAGACGCCGAGCTTCTCGCGCACGATGCGCGTGACCTCTCCCCCATCCGCGCGGCCCTTGGTCTCGCGCATGACGTGGCCGATGATCGCGCCGATCGCCTTCATGTTGCCGCCCTGGATCTTCTGCGCGGCGTCGGCGTTGGCGGCGAGCGCGGCCTCGACGATCGGCGTCAGCTCGTCCTCGCCGCCGCCCATCGATCCGAGGCCCTCGGCCGCGACGATCGCCGACGGGTCGCCGCCGTCGGCGACCAGGCGGTCGAGCACGACCTTCGCGTTGGACACGCTGACGGCCTTGGACGCGACGAGCGCGACGAGCTGCGCGAGCGCCTGAGGCGACACCTTCGACGCATTCGGGTCCTCGTCGCCGACGCGCGCCACGAGCTCGTTGCAGATCCAGTTGGCGAGCGGCTGAGTCTCGGCATCGTCGACGGCAAGCGCGGCCTCGAAGTAGTCGCCGAGGTCGGTCCGCCACGCGAGCTGCCGCGCCTGCGCCGCGGTGATCCCCAGTCCCTGCAGGCGCTCCTCGCGCGCCGCGGGCAGCTCGGGCATCGCGTCGCGCGCCGTGTCGAGCATAGCGGTCGTGATCGCGATCGGCACGAGGTCGGGCTCGGGGAAGTAGCGGTAGTCGTGCGCCTGCTCCTTGGAGCGCAGCGACGTGATCGCCTCGGTGCGCGGGTCGAAGTGCAGCGTCTCCTGGGTGACCGCCTCGCCGGCGCGCAGCAATGCCTCCTGGCGGGCGATCTCGGCGTTGATCCCGCGCTCGATGAAGCGAAACGAGTTCATGTTCTTCAGCTCGGTCTTCGTGCCGAGCTCGTGCTCGCCGACGGGCCTGATCGAGATGTTGGCGTCGCAGCGCAGCGAGCCCTCCTCCATGTTCACGTCGCTGACGCCGAGCCGGCGCAGCGTCGTGCGCAGCAGCGTCAGCCACTCGCGCGCCTGCGCGGCGGAGCGCACGTCGGGCTCGGTGACGATCTCCGCCAGCGGCGTGCCGCCGCGGTTGAAGTCGACGACGGACGAGTCCGAGCCGTGGATGCGTCCGCTCGCGCCCGCGTGCACGAGCTTCGCCGCGTCCTCCTCGAGGTGCACGCGGTGGATGCGCACGTCGCCGAGCCGCCCGCCGCGGCACAGCGGCTCGTCGTACTGGCTGATCTGGTAACCCTTGGGCAGATCGGGATAGAAGTAGTTCTTGCGATGGAAGATCGACCGCGGCGCGAGGTCGGAGCCGAGCGCGAGGCCGATCATCAGCCCGAAGTGGATCGCGCGCTCGTTGGGCAGCGGCAGCGTGCCGGGCAGCCCGAGGCAGACCGGACACGTGCGCGTGTTGGGCGGCTCGCCGAAGGACAGCGCGCAGCCACAGAACATCTTCGTGTTCGTCTGAAGCTGGACGTGGATCTCCAGGCCGATGACGGGCTCGTAGTCGGTCATGAGCGCACCCTCCCGCCGTCGGTCGCATCGAAGGCGATCGCCGTCTCGAGCGCGAAGGCCGCATCGGTGAGCGCGTTCTCGGCGAACGCCGGCGCGGCCAGCTGAAAGCCCACCGGCAGGCCCTCGCTGAGGCCGCACGGAATCGAGATCGCCGGGATGCCGGCAAGCGACATCGGCACCGTGCAGTAGTCGTTGAGGTACATCGACAGCGGGTCGGCCGTCTTCGCGCCGAGCTCGAACGCGACCGACGGCGAGGTCGGTGTCACGACGAAGTCGAACGTCTCGAAGGCGGCGCGGAAGTCGTCGGCGATCTTCGTGCGCACGCGCTGTGCGCGGCCGTAGTAGGCGTCGTAGTAGCCGCTTGAGAGCGAGTACGTGCCGAGCATGATCCGGCGCTTGACCTCGGCGCCGAAGTGCTCGGTGCGGGTGCGCATGTACATCTCCAGCAGGCCGCCGTCGTCCTCCGAGCGCTGGCCGTAGCGCACGCCGTCGTAGCGGGCGAGATTCGAGGACGCCTCGGCCGGAGCCAGCACGTAGTACGCGCTGAGCGCGTGCGGCGCATGCGGCAGGCGGCACGTCTCGATGCTCGCCCCGAGCTCCTCGGCGAGCTTCAGCGTCGCGTTGAACGCGGCGAGCACGCCCGGTTCCAGCGCGATCCCCTCGCCGGAGAGCTCCTCCGGCACGCCGAGGCGGATGCCGTCCAGGCGCTCGGCGCTCGGCAGCTCGATCGTCCCGGGGAAGCCGACCGACGTCGAGTCGCGCGCGTCCTGGCCGACCATCTGCCCGAGCAGCAGCGCCGCGTCGGTGACGTCGCGCGTCAGCGGGCCGGCCTGGTCCAGCGAGGACGCGAAGGCGATCATCCCGTAGCGGCTGATCGTGCCGTAGGTGGGCTTCAGGCCGACGATCCCGCAGAGCGCGGCGGGCTGGCGGATCGAGCCGCCGGTGTCCGTGCCGAGCGCCCACGGCGCGGAGCCGGCCGCGACCGCGGCGGCGCTGCCGCCGCTCGAACCGCCCGGCACGCGCACGCGATCCCAGGGGTTCAGGACCGGGCCGAAGGCGGAGTTCTCGTTCGAGGAGCCCATCGCGAACTCGTCCTGGTTGGTCTTGCCGAGCAGCGGCGCGCCCGCGGCGGCCAGGCGCGCGACGACCGACGCGGTGTAGGGCGGGCGGTAGCCCTCGAGGATCTTCGAGCCGGCCTGGCTCGGCACGCCCTCGGTGCAGAACAGGTCCTTGACCGCGACGGGGACGCCGGCGAGCGGCGCGTCCGCGGCGGCGGCGGTCGCGGGGTCGGGCGGACCGTCGGCGACCCAGAGGTAGGCGTTGAGCTCGTCGGCGGCGGCGGCGGCGCGGTAGGCATCGAAGACCTCGCCGGCGCTGAGCTCGCCGCGCTCGATGGCGGCGACCGCGGCGGCGGCCGTCAGCGCCGTGACGTCGGTGGCGCTCATCCGGCCTGCGGGCTCGGGACGCGAAAGCCGCCGTCGGCCACGGACGGCGCGCTCGCGAGCGCGACCTCGGGCGCCAGCGAGGGTGCGACGACGTCCGCGCGCAGGGCGTTGGAGACTTCGACGACGTGCGTGGTCGGGGCGACGCCGTCGAGGTCGAGCTCGCTGATGACCTGGATGTGGTCGAGCACGGCCGACAGCTCCCGGCTCATGCGCGCGACCTCCTCCTCGGTCAGCTCGAGGCGGGCGAGGCGGGCGACGTGCAGCACCTGTTCACGATCGATCATGTGCCGGCGATTCTAGGCGGCGGCGACGCGAGCGCCCCCGCGCCGGCGCTATGCCCGCGGCGCGGGCCGACTCGGGTCGCGCGCCGGCGGCGGCTTGCGCGCCGCGCCGCGCACGGCGAGCACGCGCTCGGTCTGGCGCAGCGAGGCCGGTGCCTGCTTGCGCTCGTCCGACAGCGTGCGCCATGCGCCGGCGACCACGGCGAAGGTGAGCAGGAGCCCGAGGTAGGCCCCGAGATCGACCGACACGAGCGCGTTCGGACCGGGCTCGTTGACGACGACGCGGTAGAAGACGAGCAGCAGCGCCAGCGCGCCCACGGCGATCGAGATCGTCGCCGCCGAGCAGGCCATCGCGACCGTCCGCGACGTGACGGTCAGCACGACGAGCGTCAGCGCGCAGATCACGAGCGCGACCAGCACGACCCGCGCGATCGTCATCGTCCGCCACGCGGACGCGCCGCCGAACCAGTGCGCGAACATCACCGCGAACAGGCCGACCGCGCCGGCGCCCGCCAGCAGCTCACCGCCGCGCAGTCGCCGCAGGTCCACGTCAGTGCGCCCCGCGCGCCATCCGCGCAGCCTGAAGCGTGTTGCGCAGCAGGAATGCGATCGTCATCGGCCCGACACCGCCCGGTACCGGCGTGATCGCGGCGGCGACCTCCCGGACGGCGTCGAAGTCGACGTCGCCGGCGAGGCCGTCCTCGGTGCGGTTCATGCCGACGTCGATGACGATCGCGCCGGCCTTGACCCAGTCGGCGCGCACCATCCGCGTCCGCCCGACGGCGGCGATCAGGATGTCGGCGCGGCGGCAGACCTCCGCGAGGTCGCGCGTGCGCGAGTGGCACGTCGTCACGGTCGCGTTGGCGGCCAGCAGCAGCGCCGCCATGGGCTTGCCGAACAGGTTCGAGCGCCCGACGACGACCGCCTCGGCCCCCTCGAGCCGCGCGCCCGCCGCTTCGAGCAGCGTCATGACGCCCTGCGGGGTGCACGGCCGCAGCCCCTCGCGGCCGAGCGCGAGCCGGCCGGCGCTGACGGGCGTCAGCCCGTCGACGTCCTTGTCGGGATCGATCAGGCCCGTCAGCTCTACGCCGTCGAGGTGCTCGGGCAGCGGCAGCTGCAGCAGGATCCCGTTGACGGCGTCGTCGGCGTTGAGGCGCTCGATCAGCGCGACGAGCTCCTCGCGCGGCGTATCGGCGGGCAGGGGGTGGTTCGTCCCCTCCATGCCGACCTCGCGACACGCCTTCTGCTTGGCGCCGACATAGACCTTGGAGCCCGGGTCGTCGCCGACGAGGATCGTGGCAAGGCCGGGCCTCGCGCCACCGAACTGCGCGCCGAACGCCTCGACGTCGCGTGCCACGGCGATCCGCACGCGCCCGGCGATCTGCTTGCCGTCGATGATCTCAGCCGACATCTCGCGCAACCCTCTCAGAGCTTGGTGACGGGCGCGTACTCGGCCATCAGCTTGCGCTCGCTGCCGTCGCCGGCGAAGCGCACGACGACGATCCCGCCGGCCTCGATCCCGGTGACGACGCCGGCTCCGAACGCGGCATGCGACACGTCGTCGCCGAGGCGGAAGTCGACCGACGGCGACGCCTCGCGCGTCGACGACGAAGCCCACGATCCCGGCCGCTGGGCCGGCGCACCGCCGAAGCCCGGCCGCCCGACCGCGACCGGCCGATCGCTGAGCTCGGCGGGGATCTCGTCGAGGAAGCGCGAGCGCATCCCGTACTGGATCGCCCCGAACACAGCGCGGCGACGCGCGCTCGTCAGGTAGAGGCTCTGCATCGCCCGCGTGATGCCGACGTACGCCAGGCGGCGCTCCTCCTCGAGGGTGCCCTCGTCGAGCGATCGCGCATGCGGGAAGACGCCCTCCTCCATCCCCGCGAGGAAGACGATCGGGTACTCGAGGCCCTTCGCGTTGTGCAGGGTCATGAGCGTCACGAGGCCGTCGTCGTCCTGACGCGTGTCCGCGTCGGCGACCAGCGCCACGCTCTGCAGGTAGACGTCGAGCGTGTCCTGCTCGGGCTCGGCGGCCGCGTCGAACTCGCGCGCGTGCTCGACGAGCGCGGCGAGGTTCTCCTCACGGCCCTGCGCCTCGATCGTGCGCTCGGCCTTCAGCGCATCGAGGTAGCCGGTGTCGTCGAGCAGCGCCTCGAGCAGGTCGCCGATCGGCACGTTCTGCTCGGCGAGCTCGCGCAGCGACGTCATCGTCTGCATGAAGATCCCGAACGCCCGCACCGCGGCCTTGCCGAGGCCCGGGACCGACGCCGCCGCGTCCGCCGCCTCCCACACGCTGACGCCCATCGACTGGGCGTAGTTCAGGACGTGCGACAGCGACTTGTCGCCGATCCCGCGCCGCGGGGAGCCCACGATCCGCTGGAAGGAGACGACGTCCTGCGGGTTGCCCAGCACGGTGAGATAGGCGATCGCGTCCTTGACCTCCAGTCGATCGAAGAACTTCGTGCCGCCGATGACCTGATAGCCGATGTTGCGATCGCGGAGCGTCTGCTCGATCTGCATCGACTGCGAGTTCATGCGGTAGAAGACCGCGATCTCCGCGCGGCTGGAGCCCTCGTCGACGAGCCGCTCGATCTCCGCGACGACGTAGCGCGCCTCGGCGCGGTCGTCGTCGAGCTCGCGGATCTTGATCTTGTCGCCGGCGCCGCGCTCGGTCCACAGCGACTTCGGCTTCTGCTCGCGGTTGTGCGCGATCACCGCGTTGGCCGCCGAGAGGATCGTCTGCGTGGAGCGGTAGTTCTGCTCGAGCTTGATGACCCGCGCGTCGGGGAAGGTCTCCTCGAAGTCCAGGATGTTCGAGATGTCCGCTCCGCGGAAGCCGTAGATCGACTGCGCGTCGTCGCCGACGACGGCGAGGTTGCGGTGCTCGCCGGCGAGCAGCTGCAGCCAGCGGTACTGGGCGGCGTTCGTGTCCTGGTACTCGTCGACGAGGACGTGGCGGAAGGCGGCGCCGTAGCGGTCGCGGACCTCCTGAAACAGCGTCAGGACGTTGACGGCGTTGACGAGCAGGTCGTCGAAGTCCATCGCGTTCATGCGGTGCATCTCGCGCTCGTAGAGCGCGAACGCATCGCCCACGGTCTGCTCGAAGTACGACCCGACGAGCTGCTTGTAGGCCTCGGCGTCGCGCAGCTTGTTCTTCGCGTCGGAGATCTGATGGTGCACGGCGCCGGGCGTGTAGCGCTTCGTGTCGACGCCGAGCTCGTCGAGGCAGCGCTTCACGAGCCGCCGGCCGTCGGCTTGGTCGTAGATCGTGAACTGGCGTGTGTAGCCGAGCTTGTCGCCGTCGGCGCGCAGCATTCGCGCGCACGCCGCGTGGAACGTCATCACCCACATCGCGCGGGTGCGCCGGCCGACGAGCATCTCGACGCGCTCGCGCATCTCCTGTGCGGCCTTGTTGGTGAAGGTGATCGCGAGGATCTCGCTCGCGCGCGCCTGGCCCGTGCGCTCGAGGAACGCGATGCGGTGCGTGAGGACGCGGGTCTTCCCCGTGCCCGCGCCCGCAAGGATCAGCAGCGGTCCCTCGCCATGCGTCACCGCGTCGCGCTGGGGCGCGTTGAGACCCGTGAGCAGCTCGTCGATGCGATCGCTGGCGGAGGTCTCGGGCATCTCGTCTGAGGATAGGCCCGCGCCCGGAGGGCACCGAGTGCGCTGGCCCGCGGGGTTGACCGCCGTGGCGGGCGTCCCTACAGTCCCTCGCCTCATTCGTCTGAGGGAAGGCCGGGGGGCATGTTCCGTATCAGTGGGGTCGCGCTTGCGACCACGGCGCTGCTCGCCAGCGCGCCGGGGATCGCAGCCGCGAGGAGCACTGTCAGATCGGCTCCGTCGTGCGCGGGCGCGGGCGCGGTCGCGACCGACGAGCCGTCGCGCGAGCAGGCGGTGTCCGCCGTGCTCTGCCTGATCAACGCAGATCGCACGATGCACGGGCTGTCGGCGCTGCGCGCGTCGACGCCGCTGGCGACGGCCGCGTCGGGGCACAGCAGCGAGATGGTCGCCGGCAAGTTCAT
>DASXCR010000155.1:0-25702 GCA_036491075.1 Solirubrobacteraceae bacterium | reverse complement strand
TGCCGCCTGACGCCATACGCGTGCTCCTCCGTCGTTGGATTTCGGGCCGTCGGTGCGCAATCCGTGTGAGGACGCAACGCCTCGCGCCCCGTTCGGGGGTCGCGACTCTGCGGGCAGGCGGGCGCTTGGTCCGCCGCCGACCACCACGACTGGCAGGCCTCAGCGCGTCGAGGCCGAGATCGATCGGCTCCCGACGAGGCTAGCGAACCCGCTCGGCACGGGCGCGGACCGCGATCCGTACATGACGCCCGTGACGCGTTCGCGGCGAGCAGGGGCGCGTCAGGTTCGCCTCGTGCCATAGCTCGACGGCGGCCTCGACCAGGGACGGCGGCAACGCCGCAGCATGCCCGGCTACGAGCCGAGCCCGCTTCCCGAGGCGACCGGCGTCGCACGGCTCGACCACCACGACCGACACGATCGCACGGGTGTGTCAGGCTCGTCGACGATGGTCCTGATCCTTGGAGGCACCGCCGAAGCGCGCGAGCTCGCCGCCGTGCTCGACGGCGCGGGCACGCGGGTGGTCTCGTCGCTCGCCGGGCGCGTGAGCAGGCCGCGGCTGCCGGCGGGGTCGGTGCGGATTGGGGGGTTCGGCGGTCCGGACGGGCTCGCGCGGTGGATCGCGGAGCAGGAGATCCGCGCGGTCGTCGACGCGACCCATCCATTCGCACGGGGCATCTCGGCCTCGGCCGCGGTCGCCTGCCCGGCCGCGGGCGTGCCGCTGCTGCGCCTCGAGCGGCCGGGCTGGAGCGAGCGCGAGGGCGACGACTGGGTGTGGGTCGACGATCTCGAGCAGGCCGCCGCGCTGACCCGCGGCCACCGGGTCCTGCTGACCACCGGGCGCCAGGGCCTCGCCGCCTTCGCCGGCATCGACGACGCCTGGTTTCTCGTGCGCTGCGTCGAGCCGCCGGACCCGCCGCTGCCGCCCCGCCACGAGCTGCTGCTCGACCGCGGGCCCTACGAGCTCGGCGGCGAGCTCGCGCTGATCGACGAGCACGAGATCGACCTCGTCGTCACGAAGGACAGCGGCGGGCCGCACACGCAGGCCAAGCTCGACGCCGCCCGCGAACGCGGCCTGCCGGTGATCGTCGTGCGACGGCCGCGGCGCCTGAAGGTCGCGACGGTCGCCACCGTCGCCAGCGCGCTGGAGTGGCTGTCGATTCAGCTCTGACGCGCCGGCGTGCGGCGCAGCAGGTACGTGTCCATGATCCAGCCCTTGCGCGCTCTCGCCTGCGCTCGCAGTCGGACGATCTCGCCCGCCACGTCTGCGAGCGGGCCGGCGACGAGGATCTCGTCGGGCGTTCCCAGATACGCGCCCCAGTAGATGTCGATGCCCTCGCGCGCCTGGATCGTCTGAAACGAGCAGTCGGCGTCGAGCATCACCACGACGTCGTCGGCCTCGCTCGGGAATCCCTGCGACGCGAGCCGCCGGCCGGTCGTGATCTGGACCGGCTCGCCGACGCGGTTGAGCGCGATCCGGTGGCGCGCGGTCAGCGACGCGATGCAGCTGACGCCCGGGATCACGTCGAGCTCGAACGCCACGGTGCCGCGTGCGGCGACCGCGTCGAGCACCGCGAGCGTGCTGTCGTAGAGCGCCGGATCGCCCCAGACCAGGAACGCGCCGCGCTCAGCGTCGGCCAGCTCGTCGCGGATCAGGGCCTCCCAGACGTCCGCCCGCGCGCGGCGCCAGTCCTCGACGGCCTCGGCGTACGCGTCCGCGCCGCGATCGCGCTGCGGATCGACCACGGCAACGATCCGCTGCGCCCCGCTGGCCACGTGGCGCGCGACGAGCTCGCGGCGCGCGCGTGCCAGATCGCTGCGCGGCCCCGGCTTCTCGATGACGAAGAAGACGTCCGCCGCGTTCAGCGCCCTGACGGCGGCGACCGTGATGTCGTCGGGATCGCCCGCGCCGATCCCGATCACCGAGACGTGCCTCACGACGCGGGGTAGCGGCGCGGCGTGTACACCGCGCCGGCCGCCGTCACCCGCGTCGTTGAGGAGCCGACGATCAGCAGCGTGCGCATGTCGACCGCGTCCAGGTCGAGCGCGGCGAGCGTCGTCACGGCGACGGACTCCTCGGGCGAGCCGACGGCCCGCGCGACCACCACCGGCGTGTCGGCGCGGCGATGGCGTCGCAGCACCTGCACCGCGCGCGTCAGCTGCTCGTGCCGCGAGGCCGATGCCGGGTTGTAGAGCGCGAGCACGAGGTCGGCCGCGCCGGCCGCATCAAGCCGCCGCTCGACGACCTCCCACGGCTTGAGCTGGTCCGACAGCGAGATCACGCAGAAGTCGTGGCCGAGCGGCGCGCCGACTCGCGCGGCCGCGGCCTGCATCGCCGACAGGCCCGGGACGACGCGCACCTCGATGCCCGACAGGCCGTTCGCGCCGTCCGCCTCGACCTGCTCGAACACGGCGGACGCCATCGCGAAGATGCCCGGGTCGCCGGAGGACACGACCGCGACGTGCGAGCCCGCCGCCGCGAGCTCGAGCGCATGCCGCGCGCGCTGCGCCTCGACGCGGTTGTCGCTCGCGTGGCGGCGCTGGCCGCGGCGCTGCGGCACGCGCGCGAGGTACGTCTCGTAGCCGACGAGGTCGTCGGCCGCCGCCAGCGCGGCCTGCGCCTCGGGCGTCAGCCACTGCGCGCCGGCGGGGCCGAGCCCGACCACCGTCACGCATCCGGCGCGCCCGTTCGCGGTGCCCGACGCCGGCACCGTCGCGGGCACGAGCACGAGCGACATGTACGGCACCTTGCCGACGACGTCGCGCAGCGCCGACACGCGCTCCGCGCTGGAGCTCGCGCGCTCGACGTAGACAGCGCGCTCCGCGACGCCCGCCTGCTCGGCGGCGCCGCGCACGCCCTCGAACGTGCGCCCGAGCTTGATCACGACGGCGGCGTCGGTGGCGCGTAGCCGCGTCGCGAGCACGTCGGGCGGGAGCGTCCCGGGGAGCACCGTCAGCACCTCGTCGCGCTTGGCGAGCGGGGTGCCGGCGGCCGCAGCCGCGGCGCTGAACGACGTCACGCCCGGGATCACCTCGGTCTCGTAGCGCTCCGCCAGCCGCTCGTGCAGATACATGTACGAGCCGTAGAAGAACGGGTCGCCCTCGCACAGCACGGCGACGTCGCGACCGGCGTCGAGGTGCTCGACGAGCTGCGCCGCCGAGGCGTCGTAGAACTCGACGAGCGCGGCCTCGTAGCCTCCGGGGTGCTCGCAGGCCTCGGTCGTGACGGGATACATGAGCGCGACCTCGATCGCGTCGCGGCGCAGGTACGGCGCCGCGATCCGCCGCGCCACGCTGCGGCCGTGGCGCGCGTTCGGATAGGCGACGACCTGCGCCGCCTCGATCACCCGCCGCGCCTTGATCGTCAACAGCTCCGGGTCGCCGGGGCCGACGCCGACGCCGTACAGCCGGCCGGGCGTCATGGCCGCGCGCTCGGCGCGGCCGCGCGGAGCCCGGCACCGATGCGGGACGCGTAGCCGGTGCGCGTCGTGGTGTCGGGGTGGGGTGCGTGGGGCGTGCGCGTCGTGGTGTCGGGGTGGGTGTGGGGTGCGTGGGGCGTGCGCGTCGTGGTGTCGGTGTGGGGTGCGCGATGGGCGCGCATCGCTCGGCGGCGGGTGGGGCTCACTCCGCCTCGCTTGCGAGCGCGTTGACGGCGGCCGCGGCGATCGCGCTGCCGCCGCGCCGACCGTGCACGACGAGATGCTCCGCGATCGCGGGGTGCTCGGCGAGCGCGACCTTCGACTCGGCCGCGCCGATGAAGCCGACCGGCACGCCGATCACCGCCGCGGGGCCTTGCACGCCGTCCTCATCGAGCACCTCAAGCAGCCGGAACAGCGCCGTCGGGGCGTTGCCGACGACGACGAGCGAGCCGGCGAGCCGGTCACGCCACAGCTCGATCGCGGCCGCGGTGCGCGTCGTGTCGAGCTGCGCCGCGAGCCCGGCGACACGCGGGTCGGTCAGCGTGCAGACGACGTCGTTGCCGGCGGGGAGCCTCGCGCGCGTGACGCCGGCCGCGACCATCGACGTGTCGCAGAAGATAGGTGCTCCGTCGCGCAGCGCTGCGGCGGCGACGGGTCCGAAGCGCGGCGAGGCGGCGACGTCGGCCGCGAGGTCGACCATCCCGCTCGCGTGGATCATCCGCACGACGGTCCGCTCGATGACCGGCTCGAGCCCGTCGAGCCGCGCCTCGGCGCGGATCGTCGCGAACGAGCGCCGGTAGATCTCCGCGCCGTCGCGGATGTAGGTGGTCATGCGCTGGCCCAAGCGCCACGTCGGCCCGGTCGTGGCGCCGTTGCTGCGGATGGCGCGGCAGTTTCGCCGCGGCCGGGCGCGGCCGTGGCGCGCTCCCAGCGCGGGCGTGGTCGTGGCGCCGTTGCTGCGGATGGCGCGGCAGTTTCGCCACGGCCGTCGGCCGAGGCCCGCCCACGGCCGCCGGCCGAGGCCCGCCCACGGCCGGGCGCGGCCGTCATGCGGCGCCTCCGAGCAGCTCGAGCGCGGCGGCCACGTCGGGGGCGAGCCGAGATCCGGCCGGAGTCTCGACGCACAGGCCGTCGGCGCTCGCGACGACCGACGCCGCGACGCCGGCGGGCATGCCACAGCCGCGCTCGCACGCCGACCAGTGCTCCGTCACCGCCTGGGCGCCGCGCACGCGCACGCGCAGCGTCGCGGCCGCACGGACGTCGACGCGCGCCCGCGTGCAGGCGCCGAGGCCGGCGCACGCCGACAGCCCATGCCAGCCGGAGCCCGCCGCCGTCACGAGTCCGAGCGCCGACAGCTCGGCCGCGAGCTGCGCGACGTCGCCGGTCGGTACGTCCACGATCGTCAACGTGCGCGCCGTCGACAGGCGAGCCTCGTCCACCACCGAGGCGAGCCGCAGTACCGCGGCGCCGTCGAGGCGGCCGAGCGGGGCCAGCGCGGTCAGCGCGCGACGGCCGTCGCGCTGTGCGAGCTCGCCGACGGCGATCGAACGCCGGTCCGATCCCCCGCAGCGACGCCCACCCAGCGCGCCGGACAGCTCGAGCGCCAGCGAAGGCGGGGCCACCACGTCAGCGGACTCGAGCGCGCCGCCGAGCGCCCGCGCCACCCGCGCGGGGCCGTCCGCGACGTCGGCGACCCGCCACGCACCGCCCTTGTCGGCGTCGTCGAGCAGCGCGAGGAAGGCTCGCGCGCCGTCGAGCGCCAGGCGCGCTGCGTCCGGCTCCCAGGCCCAGAGCGTCGTGCGCGCGCCGCCGACCCAGAGTCGGAATGCCCGTTCGGGGTCGTCAGACGGCGCGCACGCGGACGGTGCGTGCTCGTGCGCGCCCGGCCGCGCCGCGTGCGGGGAGCGCGCCGGCTCGGCCACGAGCGCGACATCGGCGCGCTCCCAGGCGATCGTCGCGCTGGCGTCCTCGACCGCGAACAGGAAGCGACCCGGCAGCGCGGCGAGCGCCGGATCGGCGCACAGCGCGCGATCGAGCATGCCCACGAGCGCGTCGACGCCGGCCAGCGAGCGGGGGTGGCGCCCGGCCACCGGGCTCGCGAGCACGTTGCGCACGCGATCGTGTGCGAGCGACGCCAGCAGCCTACCGGCCCGCAGCCGCTCGGCGACGGCCTCGCCCGAACACGGGTCGAGCCCACGGATCTGCAGGCTCGCTCGTGACGTCAGCTCGACGAGGCCGTTGCCCGCCGACGAGGCGACCTCGGCGACGGCGATCAGCCCGGCGCGCGAGATGCGCCCACCCGGCAGCCGGACGCGCGCCATCGCGCCGTCGGCGGCCTCGTGCAGCCGCAGGATGCCCGGGCAGCGGTCCGTCCGGTCCCGGACGGGGGCACTGCTTGGGTCCATCGTGGCTACCTCCTGGGAAGAGCGCGTTCCCGTAAGCGGCATTCGCGATGACTCGAGTTCCTGACTCCCGGGCCGATGCTCCCGGTCACAGTGGCGCGACCGTCCCGGCTTCGCACCGGGTTCCCCGCGACCATCGCGCTGACGCCGCGCAGCATAGCCCAGCCCGTCGCGGCGCCGATCGGGAACCGGCGCCGGACGCCAGCGCTCCCGCAGCTCGCAGCCGCAACCTCGGGGGCCCGCCGCGGGTTACACACCGATGGGACTTCGCCGTCGCGGCGCCCCGCCGTCGCCGCCCCTCCCGGGCACCGGCGGGCCGCGGATCGGCAGGCGCCTCGCCCTCGGGGCGGTGCTGATCGTCGTGCTCTCCGCGATCGCGACCTCGAGCGCGCTGCTGCTCGAGGCGAAGGACGAGTTCGACCAGTTCCGCGCGGGCGCGACCACGATCCCGGGCGTCGGGACCGTGCTCAAGGCGTGCCGGCCGGCGAGCCGCAGACGATCCTGCTGCTCGGCTCCGACCATCGCTACGGCGAGAGCAAGGGCGACCCTCCGCGCTCGGACACGATCATCGTGGTGCGCCTGGATCCCGGCGAGCACGCCACGGCGGTGATGTCGATCCCCCGCGACCTCGAGGTGAACGTCCCGGGCCACGGCAGCGCGAAGATCAACGCGGCGTTCGGACTCGGCGGCGCGAAGCTCACGATCGCGACGCTGCAGACGCTCGGCATCGACGTCAGCCATGTCGTCAGCGTCGAGTTCGGCGGCTTCGTCGGGGCCGTCAACCGGCTCGGCTGCGTCTACGCCGACGTCGACCGCCGCTATTTCAACGACCACGGCGGCCCCGGCGGATACGCCGTGATCAACCTCAAGCCCGGCTACCAGAAGCTCTGCGGCGGCCACGCGCTGGACTACGTGCGCTACCGCCACACCGATTCGGACTTCGTCCGCGCCGCGCGCCAGCAGGCGTTCCTCTCGCAGGCGAAGGACCAGATCGGTCTCGGCACGCTCATCAAGTCGCGCAAGGACCTGCTGCGGATCTTCGGCCGCTACACCCAGACCGACATCGCGGACAAGGACACCGCGCAGCTGCTCGGCCTGCTGAAGCTCGTCTACGAGTCGACGAAGACGCCGATCGCGCAGGTGCCGTTCCCGCACACCGACTGCCCGAGCGGAAGCTGCGTCGAGATCTCCGATGCCGCGCTGCGGGACACCGTCCGGCGCTTCGAGGAGGTCCGCGGCCAGAGTCCGAGCGGCGGCGGCACGTCGAAGCGAAAGCAGCCGAAGAGCACGGCGAAGCGCGTGCGGCGCAAGGCCGGCCTCGCGCCCGGGCTCGTCACCGCTCAGCGGGAGGGCGAGGACGACGTCCTGTCGATCGATCTGAAGCTGCGACCGCGCGGCCTGCCCGTGCTCTTCCCGAAGGCGCGGCTCGGCGGAGCGGGCGCCGACTACGTGCAGGGATCGAGCCCGCGCTCCTACGAGATCTTCGATCGTGCCAGGCACAGCCATCGGGCCTATCGGATCGTGCTGTCGACCGGACTGGACGGCGAGTACTACGGCGTCCAGGGCACGACCTGGATGACGCCGCCGATCCTCGACGACCCGACCGACTCGCGCCGGATCGGCAACCGCAGATCCGAGCGCTACTTCGACGGCCACAAGATCAAGCTGCTGGCGTGGAGGAGCGCGAGGGCCGTCTACTGGGTGTCGAACACGCTGTCCGGAGCGCTCACCAATCGCCAGATGACCGACATCGCGGGGTCGCTGCGGGAGATCGGCAGGTAGCCGCGCGGCGCGAGCACGACCACGACCCGACTATGTGCGGGGCTCGACCAGCGCGCGCAGGTTGGCCGTGAACTCGCGCATCTGCCTGGCCGACGCCTCCGCGATCGTCTTCTCGGCGAGCTTGCCGTCGACCAGCGTCACGCGCGAGTAGACCGAGACGTTCGTGTAGGAGCCGAGCTGCACGAGCCCGATGTGGATGCGGGCGTCGCCCGCGCGGCGGCCCTTCGCGTCGCGGGCGTGATTGGTCAGGACGATCCGGTGCGCCTGCTCGTCGCGCTCCACGACCCGCAGCCGGCCACGGTAGTTGCGCCAGAACGGTCCGAGCTGGGCCTTCAGCGCGACCTCGTAGACGTCCGGGCCGACGCACTCCAGCACCTGCGCGCCCGGGACGCACGGCACGACGCGCTCGATGTCGGCGACCGCGGCGAAGACCGCATCGATCGGCGCCTGCACGGAGAAGGAGTCGTCGAACTGCATGCTGAGGTCGCCGACCCTAATGCAGCGCCCACGCTCGGCCGTGGGCGGGGCGGCGCCCGGAGCGCCGACCCACCTATGCGCGGGTCACGGCGTGCAGATCGTCGCAGGGCTGCGGGTCGTGCCGTGGTCGGCGGTCCAGGTGTTGTTCGTCCCGGCCGTCCCCGATCCGCCCGGGCCGGTCGTATCGCGGCAGTCGAGGCCATGGCTGCCCGACGCCGAGTTGCCGTCGATCGCGTAGCCGATGGCGTCGGAGCCGACATGGATGGCGTCGCCGCGGTTGCGCAGCATCGTGTTGCCCTGCACCGATCCGCCGGGCCCGTTGAGCGTCAACCCGTTCGCGCCGTTGTCGTAGACGCTGTTGGCGACGATCGTGCTCGCGTACCACGGCTGGTCGAGGATCCCGTCGGCGCGGCTCGCCGAGATGTCGTTGTCGGTGATCAGCGCCGGCGAGCCCATGAAGCCGCCCGTCTCGATGCCGACGCCGTTGCCGCGGATGCGGTTGGCGTTCACGATCTGGGTCTCGTCGGCGAACGAGCCGGTCAGGCTGATCGCGGTCGTGAGGTTGCCGTGGACGAAGTTGTCCTCGGCGTCGATGCTGCCCTCCTGCCCGGTGGCGATGCCGACGTTCGGACGCGACTGCGCGCCGACGATCTCGTTGTCGACGATCCGCACGCGCGGCTCGCCGGTCTCGACGACGATCCCGGTCGTGCGGTACTGCTCGACGAGGTTGTCGCTCAGCACGGAGCCGCCGCCCCCGAAGCCGAGCCCGAGCTCGTCCTCGGCGTCGCCCGCCCAGATCCCGGTCCCGTCGCCGCAGTTGTCGCGCACGTCCGAGATGTCGTTGTCGTCGACCTGCACGTCGCTCGCGCCGACCTGCACGCCGGTGTCGTGCGTGAAGCCCGTCGCGCATGACGCTCGGTCGGGCAGCGGCCCGAGGATCCGGAAGCCGCGCACGACGGCATGCGCCGCGGCGGCGACGACGATCGCCCGCAGCGCGGGCGAGCCCGGCGCGTCGCCGGGGAAGGACTTCGGACCGCGAATCGTCGCGAGTCGCGGCTGGGTCGACTCGAGCACGAGGCCGGTCTGGGCCGGTTGGATGTAGACCTGCTCCTGGTAGCTGCCGGGGCAGACGTCGACCGTGTCGCCCGCGGCGGCCGCGTCCACCGCCGACTGGATCGTGCGGAACGCCGCCGTCGGGCACTGCGCCCGGTTGTCGTCGACGACCAGCGTGCGTGCGCTCGCCGTGCTCGCCCCGATCGATCCCAGCGCCATCAAGGACACCGCCACCACGCCGGCCCGGACCATGACATCCCCCCGCTCGGTTGCCTTTACGGTGAATGATCCAGATGTCTCGAGGCGCGGTCAACCGCGCCGCCGCGGCCGGTCCACGGGAACCTCGCGAAGTCGGTCGCCAAGTGGTCGAAGGCGCACCGGCGGTGCTGCTCGTACGCGCCCGCAGCGCCGCCGCCCGCGGGCGTTCCTGACACGACGCCTGCGCCTCGCGATCACGCCGAGTACGCCGTCGGGCGCCGGGTCGGGCGCGCACGCTGCGCGTCGCCAAGCCGCGCTGAGGAGGGCGCGCCGTTCGACGCCGGGTTGCCCAGCGTGGATTCGGGTAGGCGAATCCGGATGTCGGTACTACCCTGCACCGGGCCGGGCGGGAGGCATGCCGCCCGCGTTCGAACTGCGATGCACGCCAGCGACCATCACCACGCCGCCGCGGCGGCGACACGAAACGAGATCCTCTAGTGGCTCGTCCCATCGTCCTCGGGATCGTCGGCGACTCCGCGTCCGGGAAGACGACGCTGAGCAAGGGTCTCGTGCGGCTGCTCGGCGAGCACACCGTCACGCACATCTGCACCGACGACTACCACAAGTACGACCGCAAGCAGCGGGCGGAGCGGGCGATCACCCCCCTGAATCCGGACTGCAACTACCTCGACATCATGGCCTCGCACCTCAACGACCTGCACGACGGCCACCCGATCCTCAAGCCCGTCTACCAGCACCACGACGGCACGTTCGGCCCGCTCGTCTACGTCGAGCCCGACCCGTTCGCGGTCGTCGAGGGCCTGCTCGGCTACTACACCGACGAGATGCGCTCGGCCTACGACGTGCGCGTCTACCTCGATCCGCCGGAGTCGCTGCGCCGGCAGTGGAAGGTCGACCGCGACTGCTCCAAGCGCGGCTACACGACCGACCAGGTGCTCGACGACCTCGATCGCCGCGAGCCGGACTCCGCGGCGTACATCCGCCCGCAGCGCGCGCACGCCGACATGGTCGTCTGCCGCCAGCCCAACGCCGAGGACCCGTTCATCCTCGACGCGGTGCTGACGCTGCGCGACTCGCTGCCGCACCCGGACCTGTCGCCGTTCGTCGACGCCAACGGCGGGGTGTTCACCATGACCGAGCGCGAGGGCGAGCGCATCCTCAACATCCCGGGCGACCTCGAGCGCGAGCGCGCCGCCGAGATCGAGGAGGCGATCTGGGACGGCATGCAGTTCGCCAGCCACCTGCGCTCCGACACGCTCGGCGAGTTCACGGTCGGCAACGACACGCACCGCTCGGAGTCGCTGGCGCTCGTGCAGCTGCTGATCCTCTACCACCTCACGATGGCTCGCGCGACCGTCGCGCTCGGTGGAGAGCCCGGCACCGGGAAATAGGGCGACGCGAGGCGGGGGGCGGTCCGTCCGCGAGATCAGCCGACCGGCTGGGCCTCCAGCTCGAACGCACGCGCCATGTGCTCGAGGCCGCGGGCGCGGACCGCGGGGTCGGCGACGTGCGAGGTGATCATGAGCTCGTCGGTGCCGGTGCGCTCGACGAGGTCCAGTAGGCCGGCGTAGACGGTCTCCGGGCCGCCGACGATCGCGCGGTTGACCGCGTCCTGCACGACGGCGAGCTCCGACCCCGACAGGCCGGCCACGATCTCCTCGGCCTGCTCGACCGTCGGCGACGGCGCCGGTCGCCCCTGGCGCAGCCACAGCATCGACACGCCGCCGGGGAGCGCGAGCCGCGCCGCATGCTCGTCGTCCTCGCCGATCACCACGCCCGCCGCGACGATCGTGCGCGGCACGTCGGCGAGCTCGGACGGCTCGAACAGCTCGCGGTACAGCGCCAGTGCCGGCACGGTGAAGTGCGGATGGAAGTGATGCGCGAAGACGAACGGGATCCCGAGCGGACCGGCGATCCGGGCGCCGCCGTCGGTCGAGCCGAGCATCCACAGCTGCGGGACCGTGTGCTCGCCCGCGACCGCCCGGATGCCGCCGTAACCCGTCCCGAGGTATCCGCGCAGCTCGGCGAACTGCGTCGCAAACGCGTTCGGATCGCCGCTGCGCAGGACCATCGCCGTGCGCTGGTCGGTGCCGGGAGCACGGCCGAGGCCGAGGTCGATGCGGTCGGGGTGCAGCGCCTCGAGCATGCCGAAGCGCTCGGCGACCGCGAGCGGCGCGTGGTTGGGCAGCATCACGCCGCCCGAGCCCACGCGGATGCGCCGCGTGCTCGCGGCGATGTGGGCGATCAGCGTCTCGGGCGACGTCGACGCGACCGACGGGATGTTGTGGTGCTCGGCGACCCAGAAGCGCCGGTAGCCGAGCGCGTCGGCGCGGCGCGCGACGGCGGTGGTGCCGGCGAGGGCGTCGCTCGCCGACCGCCCGAAGCCGACCGGTGCGAGATCGAGGACGGAAAGGGGAGGGCTCACCCGATCCAGGCTAGAGAACCGCGGGCGCGGGCTCGTGCGCACGCCTGCGCGCACCGCGCGCGGCCAACCGCGGCGGCGCGCACGGCGCCCGCCGCGCGCGCGGCTGCTCCCGTGCCGCTCGTCTCGCGATCCGCGACCGTGCGATGCTCCGCCCGCCAGGCGCCGCGGGCGGACGGAGGCACATGATCGATCTCGACATCACCCAGACCAACCAGGCGATCGACCGCCTGCTGGAGCGTACGGAGAACCCGCGGCACCGCTACCTGCTGCAGACCTACCACCGCCACCGCTACCTCGAGATCGCCGGCCGCTACGAGGAGATCTTCGTGCCGGAGATGACGGTGCCGGCACCCGAGTACCACTTCTACACCGCCGGAGTCCCGCTCACCCTCAGCGGGCGGGCCACGATCGAGGACCTCTACGCGCTCTGGACCCAGACCTCTGAGTGCATCTTCTACGCCGAGGACGAGCGGCTCGCGGTCGGCGACAACCTCATCTGCTCCGACGCGATCGCCTACCAGCAGCATCCCGCGCCAGCGCTCGTCGTGCGCGGCCTGCTCGTCGACGACCTCGAGGCGACCTACCTGCGTCGCACCCGCCAGATCATGATCTGGGGCTACGACGATCGCGGTCGGCTGCTCGGCGAGAACGTCTGGGAGCTCGACCCCTCGTCCGCGACGACGATCAAGCTCGACCCGGCCGACGTGCTCACGCCGGCGGCCGCGGCCGAGCTGCTCGCAGCGCACATCCAACCGCTGCCGCCGTTCGACGAGGAGACGATGGCCGTGCAGCGCTGACGGCGAGCCCCCGTCGCTAACGTCAGAAGGCATGCAACAGCGAACGCTTGGCCGCACCGGCGTGCACGTCAGCCCGCTCTGTCTCGGCGCGATGATGTTCGGCGCGTGGGGCGAGCCCGACCACGACGCGGGCATCGCCATCATCCACCGCGCGCTCGACGCCGGCATCAACTTCGTCGACACCGCCGACGTCTACTCGCGCGGCGAATCCGAGACGATCGTCGGCAAGGCGCTCGCCGGCGGCAGGCGCGACGACGTCGTGCTCGCGACGAAGTTCCACGGCACGATGGGCGACGACTCCAACGAGGCCGGCAACTCGCGGCGCTGGATCATCCGCGAGGTCGAGGCGTCGCTGAAGCGCCTGCAGACCGACTGGATCGACCTCTACCAGGTCCACCGCTGGGATCACTGGACCGATCACGAGGAGACGCTCGGCGCGCTGACCGACCTCGTCGCGCACGGCAAGATCCGCTACGTCGGCTCGTCGACGTATCCGGCCGCGCAGATCGTCCAGGCGCAGTGGGTCGCGCGCGACCGCGGCCTGCAGCGCTTCGTCTGCGAGCAGCCGCCGTACTCGATCCTCGCGCGCGGCATCGAGGCCGACGTCCTGCCGACGTGCCTGGAGCACGGCATGGGCGTCATCCCGTGGAGCCCGCTCGGCGGCGGCTGGCTGTCGGGCCGCTGGCGCAAGGGCGCCACGGACGGCGTCACGTCGAGCCGCGCGAAGCTGCTGCCGAGCCGCTACGACCTCTCGCTTCCGGCCAACCAGGCGAAGCTCGAGGCGGCGGACGCGCTCGGCAAGCTCGCCGACGAGGCGGGCATCTCGCTGATCGACATGTCGCTCGCGTTCGTCATCCGCCATCCGGCGGTCACCGCGGCGATCATCGGACCGCGCACGATGGAGCAGCTCGAGTCGCAGATCGGTGCCGCCGACGTCGTGCTCGACGACGCGCTGCTCGACGCGATCGACGAGATCGTGGCGCCGGGGTCAAACGTCAACGCGTCGGACGCGGGCTGGACGAACCCGGCGCTCGCCGCGCAGGCGCGCCGCCGGTAACCGCCTCAGCCTGAATCCCGTGGCGGCGCTGGCCCATGGCCGGCGTTCGCCGCGAGGGTCGGTCGATCCGGGCTCAGCGCAGATGGCGCCGGTCGTGGCGCTCGCGGTGGCGGGCGTGCCGGTCGCCGTGATGCTGGCGGGCGAGGTGCTGCTCGACGCGATCGAGCTCGGGATCGGGACCGTAGAGCAGCCAGGCGCCGCGCAGCAGCGGAAGCAGCGCCGCCAGGGCGAACCACACCGGCCAGAAGGCGCCGTGCGCGCCCGCCGAGACCCAGATCGCGGTGCAGATCGCGAACGGCACGAGCCCGCCGCCGGTCTGCTGCAGCAGCGCGCGCTGCAGCTTCGAGCGCCGCTGCGCGAGCTCCGCGCGCGTCTCGGCGGGCGAGGCGGGCAGCGCGGGCAGGTCGGCGCGCAGCGTCGCGAGCTCTCCCGCCGTGCGTGCGCCGTACACGGATCCGACGCGCTCGTTGAGCTCGTCCTCGCTCAGCCGCCCGGCGGCGTAGTGCTCGCGGATCTCGGCGGCCGCGCGGTCGCGCTCCTGATCTGAGACGCGGAGGTCCGGCCCATCGCTCATCGCCGACATGGTCACAGATCGTGCCCGGACGGCGAGCACATCACACGACCGGCACCGCGACCCGCGAAGATGGGGAGGTGAACCCGCGCGCAGAGGCACAGGCCAGGGCCGGCGACGCGTACGCCGCGCGCGTGCTCGAGCCCTCGCCCCCGACCGTCACGACGGGGCCGTGGTTCGCCGACGATCCGCTCGCGCGGGACGCTGCGACACGGCCGCTGCTGTCGCCCGTGTCCGGCGGCGACGTGACGTGGGCGTCGATCGCGGCGGGCGATCCGGAGCTCGAGGCGTGGTGTCGCGAGCGCTGGCTCGGACCGTTCCCGCCGCTGGACGACGTGCCCGCCGGCTACGAGGCGACGCGCCGCGCGCTGCACGCCGTCGCCGAGCACGTCGTCGCACGGGCACGGGAGCGGGCGAACGGGAAGTTCGGTCTGCGCTACGTGCTCGGTGGGTTCGGCACGCCGTTCTTCGGCGACGACGTCCAGGTCGCGGTGCGCGGCGCGACGCTGCACGTCCTGCGCGGACCCGAGACGTCGAGCACGCCGCTGACGTCCCTCGCCGACGTCGTACGGACCCTCGCCGACCTCGGCATCGAGGTGCCGGCCGGCGCGGCGGGCACGCCGATCGAGCTCGAGGTTCCGCCGGCCGGGCTCGACGACGCGCCGCTCGAGATCGACCCGGCGGCCGCGCGCTTCGTCGGCGACTGGTTCGGCTTCGGGTGCTCCGCGCTCGAGGAGCTGCGGGCGCGCGTCGGCTGCGAGCACGAGCCGTCGCGCGTGCAGATCTGGCCCGAGCACTTCGACGCCGCCGTCGAGCTCGGCGACGACTCGTCGGGTGCGCGGGCGGCATACGGCTGCTCGCCGGGCGACGACCTGCATCCCGAGCCGTATGTCTACGTCGCGCCGTGGACCGCGCCGGCGCCAGGCGAGCTGTGGCAGGCGACGGCGTTCGCGGGCGCGGAGCTGTCCTACGCCGAGCTGCTGGCCGCGCCCGATCCGCGCGCGCTCGCGCTCGACTTCCTCGGCGCGCGGCTCGCGGCGCGCACAGGGGGCTCCTAGCGGATATCGAGGGCGGCTCAGTCGCCGTCGCTCGCCGCGGGTGGCGCGAGGTCGCGCGCGTCGAACGTCACGCGGATGCGGTCGATCCGGCCGTCCGCGACGTGGCTCCAGTTGACGACGTCCGCGGGCGGGGCGACCTTCGTGTGCAGCTCGAACCAGGTCATCACGTCGGCGTCGTCGGCGAGCGTCTTGCGGATCACGATGTCGGTCACGATCTGCGACAGGCCCTTGAGGCCCTCGCAGCGGGCATCCCCGTCGCCGGCGGTTCCGAGCGGGCCGGCGAACGTCGCGTCGTCGGCGAGCACGGACCGCACGCGATCGAAGTCGCGGTGCTTCCAGGCGTCGAAGTAGGTGGCGGCTGCCTGCGCTGCGTCTGCCATGGATGGCTCCTTCGCGTTCGATTGCGTTCGAGCGATCTCTACCCCGTCGCCGGGCGGGCACGCGCTCGCGTCCCACGTCGCGAGCCGGCCGTCCGATGCGAAGCTGACGATGATGCTCGCTTGCGCGTACGCGGAGCTGAAGGCGCGCGTCGAGGAGGGCTAGGCCCGGATCCAGGCTGACCCGAGCGGGCGCGACCTACGGTGCGCGCACCTCGTTCGCGGGCGCGACGGCGCGCCAATCTGCTCCGCCGTCGGTGCTGCGCAGCATGGCGCCCGCATCGTCGGTGACCAGCAACCCGGGTCCGACGGCGTCGACCGGCCCGTCGAAGGCGCCGATTCGGATCGCATCCCACGATCGTCCGCCGTCCCCCGTGCGCAGCGCGTCGCTCGGACAGCCGCCGCGCCGCGCCGTGCGGTCGCAGGTCGGATCGAGGAGCAGCCAGTGCCGCGCGTCGGTCACCGCAACGGTGTCGAACGTCTCCGCGACCGGCAGCGCCACCGCCCTCCACGTTCGCCCGCCGTCGGTCGTGCGCACGAAGCGCGAGCGCTCGTCCTCCGCCCACCCCTCCCGGGCCGACGCGAAGCGGCCTCCGTCGAGCCGGATCCCGGCCGGCCCGACCCGCGTCCAGCGTGATCCGCCGTCGGTCGTGCGCAGCAGCTCCGTGCCGGTCGACACGAACCCGACACGCGACGAGGCGAACGCGATGCTGGTCTGCGCATGCGCCGCAGACGCGAAGACCGTGCGCCACGTCGCGCCGTCGTCGTCGGAGCGCTCGACCCGATCGTTGGACGCAACGGCTGCGGTGGCCACGGCCCAGACGGTCCGCGCGCCGGTTCGAACCAGCTGAGGCACGTCGGAGATCCCCGTGAGCGTTCCGCGTGACGTCCAGGTGCGGCCCCCGTCGGAGGTGGCCTCTACCGGCGTCGGCGCTCCGTCGCTGCTCGTCTCGTCGTAGTCGACCGCGATGCCGTCGCGCTCCGACGCGAACGCGAACGGTCCGGCCGGCGGTGGATCGGAGTGCGGGAACACGCGCGAGCCGGTGCCGGTCGCCGTGGGGGAGCCAAACAGGCCGAGACCCCGGATGACGGCGAACGCGTGTCGCCCCGGCGGCAGGCTGATCGACGACACCTCGAGCTCGTCCGCATATGTGAGTCCCCGCGACCAGTGCGCGCCTCCGTCGCTCGTGGCGTAGATGCCGCCACGCTCGGTGGCGAGCAGCCCGTCGCGCGCGTTGCGAAAGCGCAGGTCCGCCACGTAGCCGTACTGCGGCGGCGCGACGCCGGCGCTCGTCCACGTGCGCCCGCCATCCCTCGTGCGCCGCAGGTGCTTGGTCTGCGAACCGGGGCCGGGCTCGTCGCCGCACACCGCGTAGCCGTCGCGCGCGGAGAAGAAGGCCAGGGCCCACCACCTGTCCCCCGCGCACGGCGCGGTGCGCCGCGTCCAGCTGCGCCCGCCGTCGGAAGTGACCCGCAACACGTCGAAACGCGCGACGAACCACCGGCGCGCGTCCACGACGCTGAGCACACCGAGGGCCGGGACCGCGATCGAGCGCCAGTGCGCGCCGCGGTCGTCCGTGCGCAGGACGTGGCAACGCGGGCGGCACCCGGGGGCGATCCCGAGGGCGACGCGCGGCGAGGCGGCCTGGAGATCTCGCGGCCGGATCCCCGCGCGAACCCGCGTCCAGTCGGCGCCGCCGTCGTCGCTACGCAGCACGTCTCCCGCGGCCGTGGTCATCAGGCCGTGGCGGTCGTCGGCGAAGGCGACCTGGTCCAGCGACTCGTGCTCGCGCTCGGACTCCGACAGCGCGCCGATGTGACCGGTCACATGCCGCAGCCGCACGCGCTCGCCTCCGCATCCGGCTGCGGTGAGCGCGACGACGAGGGACACAGCGAGCACGCGACCGAGCCTCCAGATCGGCGGACCGTACCAGCGCCCGGCGCGGGCGTGGACGTCTGTCAGGGGCCTGGCCGGCCACGTCGCAGCAGGCGTGAGAGCAGTCCCGGAACGCGCGGCCGGACGTCCTCGATCAGCGGCAGTCGCCCGGCCTTGCGCGCGCGGGCGACGCACGCGGCGTGGGCGTGGCGCCGCCGCGCTCCGTCGCCCTCGGGCACGACGAGCATGTGCTGGCTGAGCGCCGGCAGCAGATCGCCGCAGAACGGGCAGCGGTACGTCGCCGGCTTGCGATTGGCGGCCGGGCGCACGGCGTACCAGCGCGCGTCGCGGAAGCCGTCCATGTCCGCGATGCTCAGATCGCCGGCCGCACGCCGTACGCGGCGAACGCGCCATCCCGCGTGAGCATGCCGAGATCGTCGCGCAGCGCGTGGGCGATCAGGACGCGGTCAAACGGATCGCCGTGGTGCTGCGGCAGCTCGGCGGCGGCCTCGAGCAGCGACGCCGTGACGTCGAGCATCCGGAACTCGGCGGCGAGGATCGCGGCCAGGTTGCGGGGCGCGCGCAGGCGCCCGGCCTCGCGCTTGATCGCGATCTCCCAGATCGAGACCGGGCTCAGCCGGCGCTCGACGGACGGGTCGAGCAGCAGCGCGCGCTCGCCATCGTTGAGGCGCGCCGGCTCGCCCAGCGCCCACAGGGCGATGTGCGTGTCGACGAGGACGCCGCTCACGCCGCGTAGGGCGCGAAGTCGGGCAGCGGCTCGTCGAAGTCCTCGCCGATCTCGATCTGCCCCTCCAGCGCCCCTAGCCGGACCGGCGGATGCTCGACGACGACTGCCACGAGTCGCACCGCGGGCACCCCGCTGCGAGCGATGACGACCTCCTCACCACGCTCGGCGGCGGCCACGAGCTCGCTGAGACGGGACTTCGCGTCGTGCATGTTGACCTGCATTAGCTACGAGGGTAGCTAGGCGAGTTCGCCGGCGTCAAGCGGCCGCTGCGGTCGCCTTCCCCGCGCTGAGCGGGCTCGCGGCGGACACCGTCGCGGCGGCGATCTCCGCCTCGGACACGTTCAGCGGGTGATGGCACGCCGCGACGTGCCCGCCCGCGTACTGCATCAGCCGCGGCTCGACGGTCTTGCAGACGTCCGTCGCGTGCGGGCAGCGGGGATGGAAGACGCACCCCTTCGGCGGGTCGATCGGGTTCGGCGGCTCGCCGGACACGACGCTGCGCTTGCGCGCGCGGTTCTCGCGCGGGTCGGGGATCGGGATCGCCTCGAGCAGCGCGGCGGTGTACGGGTGGATCGGCTTCGTGTAGAGCTCCTCGGAGGGGGAGACCTCCATCAGCTTGCCGAGGTACATCACCGCGATCCGGTCGGAGACGTGGCGCACCACCGAGAGGTCGTGCGCGACGAACAGGTAGGTCAGGCCGAGGTCGTTCTGCAGGTCCTCGAGCAGGTTGATGATCTGCGCCTGGATCGAGACGTCGAGCGCCGACACCGGCTCGTCGAGCACGATCAGGCGCGGCGACACCGCGAGCGCGCGCGCGACGCCGATGCGCTGGCGCTGGCCGCCCGAGAACTCGTGCGGGAAGCGGTTGATGTGCTCCGGCGACAGTCCGACGCGGTCGAGCAGCTCGCGTACGCGCGCCTCGACGTCGTGGCCCTTCACGCCCGCGCGCTCGAGCGCGACCCCGACGATCTGGCCGATGCGCTTGCGTGGGTTCAGCGACGCGTACGGATCCTGGAAGACCATCTGCATCTCGCGCCGCAACGGCAGCAGCTCGCGGCGGTTGGCGTGCGTGACGTCCGTGCCGTGGAAGCGCAGCGCGCCGGCCGTCGGCTCGAGCAGCCGCATGACCGTCCGCGACAGCGTCGTCTTGCCGCAGCCCGACTCGCCGACGAGCCCCAGCGTCTCGCCCTCGGTCAGCGTGAACGTGATGTCGTCGACGGCGTGCACGTGACCGACGACGCGGTCGATCAGGATCCCCTTCTTGATCGGGAACAGCAGCTTCACGTGCTCGACCTCGAGCAGGGGCGGCGCCCCGTTCGCCGGCCTGGAGCTCGCCGGCGCGGTTGCCGACCCCGCGCTCACGCCGCGTCCCGCGTCGGCTTCGTCGGCGAGACGTCCTTCGGGCGCAGGCCGATCTCGCCCGGCTCGAGCTCGCGCAGCCGGCGTTTGCGCTCGGGCTCCAGCCAGCAGCGATCGAGGTGGCCGTCCTCGCCCGGCACGCGCGCGACGAGCGGCGGCGACTGCAGGCAGTGCTCGTGCTCGTGCGGGCAGCGCGGGCGCAGGTGGCAGCCCTGCGGGCGGTTCGCCAGCGACGGCGGCAGGCCCGGGATCGTCGGCAGGCGCGTGCGCCGCGGCCGGTCGATCCGCGTGATCGCGCCGAGCAGCCCCCACGTGTACGGGTGCTGCGGGTCGTAGAAGACGTCGTCGAGGGTGCCCTGCTCGACGATCCGCCCGGCGTACATCACCGCGACGTTGTCGGCGACGTCGGCGACCACGCCGAGGTCGTGGGTGACCAGGATCAGCGCCGCGTTCGTCTCGTCGCGCAGCTCGCGGAAGCGCTGCAGGATCTGCGCCTGCACGGTCACGTCGAGCGCCGTCGTCGGCTCGTCGGCGATCAGCACGCTCGGGTCGCACGACAGCGCGAGCGCGATCATCACCCGCTGGCGCATGCCGCCGGAGAACTCGTGCGGATAGGAGCCCGCGCGCTGCTTCGCGCGCGGGATCCCGACGCGCTGCAGCAGTTCGACGGCGCGCTCGTGCGCGCGCTCGTCCGGGAGGTCCTCGTGGGCCTGGATCTGCTCGACGATCTGGTCGCCGATCCGCATGACCGGGTTCAGCGAGGCCATCGGATCCTGGAAGATCATCGCGATCTCCTCGCCGCGGATGCGCTGCAGCTGCGCGTCCGACGCGCCGATCAGCTCGGTCCCCTTGTACGTCGCGGTGCCGGCGAAGCGGGCGTTGGGCGAGCGGGTGAGGCCGAGCAGCGTCATCGCCGTCACCGACTTGCCGCAGCCCGACTCGCCGACGACCGCGAGGATCTCGCCCGCGCGCAGGTCGAACGAGACGCCGTCGACGGCCTGCACGATGCCCTGGTCCGTCGCGAACGACACGGCGAGGTCGCGGACCTCGAGGATCGGCGGCGCGAGGGAGCTGGGAGGCGTGCTCATGACAGCCGGATCCGCGGGTCCAGCGCGGCGTAGACGATGTCGACGACCGTGTTCAGCAGGACGATGAAGAACGCCCCGAACATCGTGACGGCGAGCACGGGCGGCACGTCGAGCTGCGCGATCGACTCCGCCGCGTACTGGCCGACGCCCTGCAGGTCGAAGACCTTCTCGGTGAGGATCGCCCCGCCGCCGACGACGGCCCCGAAGTCCAGTCCGAACAGCGTCACGATCGGGATCAGCGAGTTGCGCAGGACGTGGCGCAGCAGGATCCGCCGCTCCGAGATGCCCTTCGCGCGCGCGGTGCGCACGTAGTCCTCGCTCATCGTGTCGAGCAGGTTGCCGCGCAGCACGCGCGAGTACACGCCGATGAAGAGGATCGACAGCGCGGTCCACGGCATGATCAGGTGGTAGGCCCACTGGATCGGGTTCTTCGTGATCGGGACATAGCCGCCGTTGGGGAACAGCCCCGCCTTGAAGCCGAGGTAGTACGTCATCAGCGCCCCGATCCAGAAGACGGGCATCGAGACGCCGACCATCGCGAGCGCGGTCATCAGCCGGTCCGCGGAGCGACCGGCGCGCACCGCCGTGAAGAGGCCGAGCGCGATCGCGAAGAACATCCAGATCACGCCGGCGCCGATCGCCAGCGACAGCGTCCGCGGAATGCCCTGCACGATCTGGTCGTCGACGTTGAGGTTCTGGGAGTAGGAGACGAGGCTGCCGCCGAAGATCTTCTCCATCGTCTTGAGGTACTGGACCGGGACCGGCTTGTCGAAGCCCCAGGTGTGGCGGATCTGGCGGATCGTGTCCGGCGTCGGAGACTTGCCCGCGAGCCGGTAGGCCGGGTCGCCGTTGGGGATCACGTTGAAGATCGTGAACGTGATCACGGAGATCGCGAACAGCACCGCGACCATCGCCAGCAGCCGGCGTGCGACGAAGCGCGCCACCTACTTCACCGTGCGGACCTTGGCCCGCGGGTCGAACGCGTCGCGCACGCCGTCGCCGAAGATGTTCAGCGCGAGCACCGTCAGCACGAGCATCGCGCCCGGAACGATCGCCTGATGCGGGCCCGTGACCATGTGGTCGACGCCGACGCTGATCATCGTCCCCCACGACGGCGTCGGCGCCTGCACGCCCGCGCCGAGGTAGGACAGGCCCGCCTCGAGCAGGATCGCGTTGGCGACCATCAGCGGGGCGAAGACGATGATCGTCGACGACAGGTTCGGCAGGATCTCGGAGAACATGATCCGCAACGGGCCCAGGCCCTGCGCTCGCGCGGCCTCGACGAACTCCTTCTCGCGCAGCGCCAGCACCTGCCCGCGCAGCGGACGCGCCATGTAGGGCGACGGGATCACCCCGATGATGAGGATCGGTATCAGCAGCGAGCTGCCGCTGACCTCCAGCGGCCCGATCTTCAGCCCGCCGACCGCGAGCGCCGTGCCCAGCGCCACCCCCAGCAGAACCGTCGGGAACGGCCAGATGACGTCCATCACGCGCGAGATCACCATGTCGACCCAGCCGCCGAGATAGCCGGCGAGGATGCCGAAGACGATCCCGAGCAGGATCGTGATCGCCGCCGCCGCGAAGCCGATCTCAAGCGACGTGCGCCCGCCGTAGAGCAGGCGCACCGCGATGTCGCGGCCGCTCTCGTCCGCGCCGAGGAGGAAGCGCCCGTGCCACGTCGGCCCGATCGCGACGCCCGAGTCCGACACGACGTCGGTCACCTTGCCGTGCAGCTTGATCGTCTCGGTCAGATGGTTCTCGTAGGCGTCGGTGTGCGCGACGTGCTTCGCGTACAGCGGGGCCGCGAGGCACATCGCGACGAGCAGCACGAACAGCGCGCCGAACGCGAGCGCGCCGCGGTTGCGCCGCAGCCTTCGTAGCGCCAGGCGTGACGGCGCGACCCCGGTGATCGGCTTGTCGCCGTCCCTGCGCGCGAGGGCGACGATCTCCTCGACGTCGAGGCCGGACGGAAGCTCCGCGGCGGGATCGATCGCCATGTCGCCTGCCTCAGCGCGCCGTGCTCGCGGGCGTGCGCACCGTGCGGGAGGACGCCGGGGCGCCCTCCCGCGAGTTGCGGCAGATGCCTACTTCTTCAGGCAGAACAGCGACCAGTCGCTCTTGTAGACCGGGCTGAGGCCCGAGCAGTTGGCCACGTCCATCCGCGACGAGAAGAACGACGACGACAGCTCGTTGCCGTAGACGGCCACGTCCGCGTCGTCGATGACGGCCTTGTCGATCGCGGCCCACTTGTCGGCCACCTTGGACGGGTCGGCGGCGGCGAGGTCCTTGATGCCCTTGTCGACGACCGGGTTGCTCTTGAACTCGAAGTTGAACGTCGGCGAGGACGCGAGGGCCTTCGCGGACAGGTTCGGCTCGAAGTAGTCACCCGGGTGCGGGAAGTCCGAGAACCAGTCCGTGAAGCCGGCCTGGGCCTTGGTCTTCTTGTCGCCGATCGTCTGGAAGTAGACCTGCTGGTCGAGGATCTTCGTCTTCGCCTTGAAGCCGATCGCGACCATGACGGAGCGCAGGTACTCGGTGATCGCGGGGCGCGGGTCCTTCGTGTTGCCCCACACCGTCACGGTCATGCCCTTGTCGCCGGACGCCGCCACGAGCGCCTTCGCCTTGGCGATGTTCGGCGGGCCGTTGGGATCGCCGTACGGACACGGATCGATCTTCTTGTAGCCCGTCCCTGCGTAGCCGGGCGGCAGGAAGTTGCAGGTCGGCTGCAGGCGCCCGCCGAAGATGCGCTTCAGCGCGCGGCTGTCGATCGCGTAGTTGACGGCCTGTCGCACGGCGAGCTTGTCGAACGGCGGCGTCGTCTGGTTGAGGAAGAACCAGTACGTGTTCGGCGGGTTCGGGGCCAGCCGGAAGCGATCCTTGTACTTCGCCTCGACCTGCGGGAGCAGGTCGCCGGTCGGGTCCTCGGTCATGAAGTCGAGCTTGTTGTCGATGACGTCCTGCGTCATCTGCGGAACGCTCTCCTTGACCACGTCGAACTTGTTGAAGTTGCCCTTCGGGATGCCCGGCAGGTTGAAGCCCGGGGTCTGCGTGAGGACGAACTCGCGCGAGGGGTTGAGGATGTGGATCGTGTACGCGCCGATGCCCGGAATCGTCGTCGAGGACTTGAACGGCGACTTGGCGGCCGGCGTCGGAGCGGAGCTGACGAGCGCGATCGCGTAGAGGAACTTGCTGTCGGGCGCCGTCAGCTTGACCGTGATCTCGCCGGTCTTGTCGTTCGAGGTGATGCCGGAGATGTCCGCGTTGGGGTTCTTGGTCTTCAGGTACTCCGGGACGCCGACGATGCCCGAGCTGAACGAGGAGTAGGGGCCGCCGAGGTAGGTCAGGCGCTTGATCGTGTGCTCGAAGTCGCTCGCGACGACGGGCTCGCCGTCGGAGTACTTCAGGCCCGGGCGGATCTTGAACGTGTAGGTCTTCTTGTCGGCGGAGATCGTCGGCATCGCCTCTGCGACGCCGGGAACGAGCTTCGCGCCGGCGGCGCCATACGCGTGGTTGTAGGTGACCAGGCCGGTGTAGACGAGCTGCAGCGCCTGGTTGGCCTGGTTGGTCTGGATCAGGACCGGGTCATAGGAGTCCGGCAGCACGCTGCCGATCTTCGCCTCGTTCTTGTTGCCCGAGCTGTTGTCGCTGGAACTCGATCCGCAGGCGACAAGGCCCAGACAGCCTGCCGCTGCCAAGCCGAAGACGACCAGCGAACTGCGTACCTTCCCCATCCTGAGGCTCCTCCCAGTCGGACGAACGATCGCGTTTGGCGGGGCCAAAGCTACACGCCCACAGCGCGTATTGCACGCGTTTTCGCATCCATGTGGTCACAGGATCGTCACGGCTCGGTTACAGGCGGGCGATGTGCCGGCCGCGCGGGTCGTCGATCCTGCGGCGATGGCCGCCCTGCCGCCGCTGTATGCCCATCGCCTCGGCCGTCACGACGGCCCCGACAACTCGCGAGCGGCGCTGCGCGCGACGCTCTCCGAGCAGGTCGACGGCCTCGAGACCGACGTCTGCCTGACGGCCGACGGCCGGGCGGTCCTGCTGCACGAGCCGTGGCTGAGCGCGGCGACCGACCTCGACGGCTGGGCGCACCAGACGCCGTGGTCGCGGCTGCGGCACGCGCGCCTACGCGATCGCGCCGGCGCCTGCGGCGACGAGACGCCGATGCTGCTCGAGGAGCTGCTCGACGCGACGCCCGCCGGCCTCGTGCTGCAGCTCGACGTCAAGGCGCACGGCGATCCGGCGCTCGCGCGTGCGACGTCCGCCGCGATCGCGCGCGTCGTCGCCGCGGCCGGCCCGGAGTCGGGCCACCGTGCGCGCCCGCGGGTCGAGGTGCTCTCGTTTCACAGCGCGGCGTGCGAGGAGGCGGCCGCGCACGGCCTGCGCGCGCGCCTCGTGACGTGGGCGGACTACGCGCCCGGCGCGCTCGTGCGCTGGGCGCGGCGCGCGGGGGTGGACGGGGTCTGCATCGAGCACTTCCTGCTGCACCCCGCGCTGGTCGCGCGCCTGCGCGCCGGCGGCCTCAGCGTCAGCACCGGGACGATCGACGACGCGTGCATCGCCCGGCGCGCGGCCGACCTCGGCGTCGACGCGATCACGAGCGACCGCCCGGCCGCGCTGCGCCGCGAGCTCGCGGCGCAGCAGGCGGCGGCCTGACGCCCGTTGCTACGCGGCCTTCAGCACGGCGACGATCCGTGGGTGCCCGTCGATCTCGACCTCGTCGACGATCTCCACGTCCGCGAGGCCGACGACGCGCCCGAGCCGGCGCAGCGCCTCGGCCGGAAAGCCCCAGTAGACGAAGTCGTCGCGGGCGTAGACGTCGCCGGGCTCGCGGACCTCGATCGCCGGCGTGTCCTGGTCCAGGCGCGAGCCGTAGGTCTCCAGCACGATCTCGCCGCCGGGCTCCAGCGTGTCCGCGAGCGCCTGCAGCAGCGCGACCGGATCGGTGACGCGGTGCAGGATCCCGAAGCACAGCGCGACGTCGAAGCGCT
>DASXCR010000154.1:0-3483 GCA_036491075.1 Solirubrobacteraceae bacterium | reverse complement strand
CGGCCGCGAACGGCGCGGCGCCCGTGCCCGCCGCCGACCCGGGCGGCCGGCCGATCGAGCCCGGCGCGGCGCCCGTGCCCGCCGCCGACCCGGGCCGCCGGCGGATCGGGCCGACCCCGCCGGCAGCGGCGCGCGACGCGGCCGTGTCGCCCGCGGCTCCGGCCCACCGGCGGCTGGTGCCCGCGCCCGCACCCGCACCACCGCCCGTCCTCGCCGGACGCGCGAGCACGGCAAACGCCGCCGCCGCGTCGCCGAGCCCCGATGCCGAGACCGCGCACCTGAAGCGCGGCCGCGGCCGTGGTCGCTCGCTGCGCGTTCTCGCGCTCGCCCTGGTGGCTGCCGCCGCGGCCGGCGTCGCGGTCGCCGTGGCGACCGGCGGTGGCGCCGGCCGCGGCCACGCGCAGTCGGCGTCGCTGAGCGCGGCTGAGATCGGGACCGTCGCGCAGGACTTCGCGTCCGCCTACGGCGACGAGGACGCCGCGGCGCTGCGCGCGACGCTCGCGAGCAACGTCCAGCGCGTCGCGCCCGACGGCGTCACGGAGGGCCGCGACGACGTGCTCGCCGTCTACCGCCGCCAGTTCGCCGCAGCGCGCATCGACGCCTACGAGCTCGACGGCCTGAAGATCGTCCGCGGCGCCGCCGGTCGTGCGGCGGGCAGCTACACGGTGAAGCGCTCCGGCTCCGACGACGTCGAGGGCCTCGTCGCGTTCGGCGTCGTCCGCGAGGGCGGTCGCGCGAAGATCGCCATGATCGCGACCCAGCCGCAGTAACGGCCGGGGCGCTCAGCAGGTCTTCGACACGACGAGGTCGACCTCGTCGCCGGGCTGCACCTGCGTCTCGGGCTCCGGATCCATGCTGCACACGATCCGCGGCCGGCTGCGAAACGCGTCGAGGAGGTCGTCGTCGACGTCGACGTGCACCTTCAGCCCCAGGTTCTCGATCGCCGTCGACGCCTCGTCCGCCTCGTGTCCGAGCAGATCGGGCACCGCGATCATCGAGTGCCGCGTCACCCGCAGCGCGCGCCAGATCGCCTGATGCGCGGGCGCGGACGCGCCGACGTCGATGACGTTCGCCCCCTCGCGCAGGGCGACCGTCGTCGAGAACCGCCCCCCGCTGACGGCGACGCGCTCGCCCATCACGAGCACCCGCGCGCTCGCCGGCGCGACGCTGCCGCTGACCTGCACGCTCGCGTCGCGCGTCGCGCCGGTGTCCTGCGGCTCGGAGAACGTCAGCTGCACGGGTGGGCGCGGCGCGGCGGGCTTCGCGTCGGCGCCGCACCCGGCGGCCGTCGCGGCGAGCGACAGCAGGATCAGCGACACGGTCCGGCGCAGCACCGATCCAGCGTAGAGGCGGGTCGACGGCGGCGGTGGCGCAGCGCGGGCCCGGTCCCACGAAGTCCACGCCGCCGACCCGGCGAAGGATGCGCCGCTGCGGCCTCCAGCCGGCCGAGCTCGTCGTCGGGCGTACGCCGGCAGCGCGAGCCGCTCAGGACTCGAGCTGGTCGAGCCTGCAGTCGCGCGGAGCCTTGTCGTCGCGCCAGCGCAGCACCTTCGTCCCGTGCCGGATGCGCCCGTCGCTGACATGGTCGTAGGTGATCTCGACGACGAGCTCGGGGCGAAGCGCCACCCATTCGAGCTCGCGGCCCGCCGTCCAGCGCGATGCCTCGCCGCTGCCGCGCTCGCCCGTCTCATACGGCTTGAGCTCGGCGACCAGCTCGCGCTTGCGCTTCGCCGTGAAGCCGCTCGAATGGCCGACCTCGCGCAGGCGGCCGTCGTCGCCGTAGAGGCCGAGGATGATCGCGCCGACCGTGCCCTCCGCCTTGCCCGGCCGCCAACCCAGCACGACCGCGTCGATCGTGCGCACGCGCTTGACCTTCACCATGCCCTTGCGCTCGCCGGCGAGGTACGGGCACGCGAGCTCCTTCGCGATCACGCCCTCCTCGTCGCGCAGCCACGCCTCGGCCTCGGCCGCGCTGTGGACGACGGGCGTCAGCTCAAGCCCCGAGATCGTCTCGAGCACGGCGCGCCGCTCGACGTACGACAGCGACATCACGACCTCGTCCTCGAGTGCGAGCACGTCGAACGCGACGAAGCGCGCCGGCGTCTGCTTCGACAGCCGCTCGATCCGCGACGCCGCCGGATGGATGCGCTGGCCGAGCGTGCCGAACGTCGCCGCGACGAGCTCGCCGTCGACGACGTAGCGCCCGGCCGGGAACGACACCTCCGGGAAGTAGCGCGTCATCGGCTTGCCGTTGCGCGACTGCAGGTACGCCTCGTCGCCGTCGACGAAGGCGATCGTCCGGAAGCCGTCCCACTTCGGCTCATACGCCCAGCCGTCGCCCTCGGGCAGCGTGGCGCGTGGCCGCGCGAGCTGGGGCGCGATCGGCGGCTGCAGGGGAAGCGCCATCGCTCACAACGCTAACGACCGGCTCGGCGCGGCGTGCGCGCAGCGCCACGACCGCACTGATCACGAGGGTCGCTCGCGCCGCGCCGCGAGCCGTGCGCCTCAATCGCGCCGCGGCGCCGCGCTCGTGCCGCGCATCCGGCGCAGCACGCGATCGGCCAGCCGCGGCGAGATCCCGTGCAGCACGCCCATCCCCTTCACGGGCGCCTTCCAGTACAGGTGGCGCCTGTCGTGCTCGATCGCTCGTACGACGCTCTGCGCGAGCGCCTCGGCCGGCTCGGCGCGCTCGCCGCCGCGGTACCAGTCGGGCATCGTCACGCTGGGCTGATGATCGTGCAGCGAGGTCGCGATCTCGCCCGGGAAGACGGTCGTCACCGAGACGCCGCTGCCGTTCAGCTCGTGGCGGATCGCCTCGGCGAACATCCGCTGCGCCGCCTTCGTCGCCGAGTACGCCGCGGCCTCCGGGAACGAGCGCAGGCCGGCGCCGGAGGACATCACGACGATGTGCCCGGCGCCCTGGCGCAGCAGCTGCGGCAGCGCCGCCTTGATCGTGTACACGGTGCCGAGCCAGTTGACCTCGGTCATGCGCTCGATCGTCTCGACGTCCTGGATCGCGATCGGCTCGTAGTGCGCGATGCCCGCGTTCACGACGAGCAGGTCGACCCCGCCGGTCGCCGCGACGAACTCGTCGACCGCCGACTGCACGGACTCGCGCAGCGCGACGTCGCAGACGAGCACGTGATGGGCCCCGGGCAGCTGCGTCGCGACGAGCTCGAGGTCGGTCACGGAGCGCGCGGCGAGGCCGACGGTCGCGCCGCGCGCCGCCAACTCGTGGGCGAGGGCGCGCCCGATCCCCCGCGAGGCCCCGGTGACAAGTGCTCTGGTGCCAGATCCGATCCGCACCGCGGCGATGCTACGCGCGATCCTCACGCGGGCACCTCGACCTTGCCGATAGCATCGGACGCAGATGCCCTCCGAGCATGCGACCGTCGCGGAAGAGGAATACCTGCAAACGCTGTTCTGGCTGCAGGAGGCGAAGCTGCCGATGACGGGCGCGAACGTGGCGCGTGCGATGCAGCT
>DASXCR010000153.1:0-13597 GCA_036491075.1 Solirubrobacteraceae bacterium | reverse complement strand
CGCCACCCCGCCCGTCACGAAGCAGGCGTTCGGGCTCATCGACAAGGCGACCGGCCACGTCGCACGGACGCGCCCGTGGTGCGCCCCCAAGCTCTCCCACGCGCCGGCGAAGTTCGTGGACGGTGCAGCGGGACCGCAGGTCTCCTCGGTGCTCGGCGTCTTCCGCCGGCCCGCGAACGCCGCCGACCAGGCGGCCGCCGCCGCGTACTTCGCGGATCCCGGCTTCGACCCGTTCTTCGCCGAGGTCCCGCGCGACGGCATCCGCGTCGTCCACAGCGCCGACGGCACGGCCTTCACGCTGATCGCCGCGACGAAGCTCCGGCGCTTCGGCCCCGCGCCCGAGAAGTACGACGCCTGCCAGCAGGCGACGCGACGGTGGCTCGTGCACATCGCGCGCTCCGCGACGCCGGCCGTGCGCCACAGCGCGCTGAAGAACCTCGACGCCCTCACGCGCAGCCAGCGGCCGGCGCCGAGCGCGCAGCAGCCGACCGAGGGGCTCGAGCTCGACTCCGGCCACGGCGGTGGCGGCGGCCCGTTCGACGCGGCGCGCTTCGTCGCCCGTCCGTTCGGCATGACCTCCGGGACCGGGGGCGGGGCGTCGCGGCTCGCCCTGCTGCTGCCGGACGGCGTCGCGCGGGTCGACCTGACGTTCGATCGCTACAGCTCGCGCGGACCCGGCCGTGGCCGGATCGACCACGGCCACCAGCTGCACATCTCCCGCGCGGTCACCGAGAACGTCGTGGCGGTGTCGGTGCCCCATCGCGCGGCCGAGTCGGCGCTGCCGGCGACGATCGTCGAGCGCGCCGCCGACGGCAGCGTCGTCCGGACCATCCACGCGCCCTGACCTCGAAGCGCTGCCAGCGGGCGGCTCCCGGGCCGTCGCCGGTCCGCACGACGGCCGGGGCGGCTCCCGGGCCGTCGCCGGTCCGCACGGCGGCCGCGACCCGCGGCTGAACGCAACCTGAGCGCGTGCCGTGCGGCGCGCCGCCCGCGCCTACCATCGACCGTGTGGCCGTCACGATGATCGCGGGCCTCTGCGAGGACGACGACCGGCTGCGCGGCGTCGTGCGCAGCGCGCTCGAGCGCGAGGGCTTCGAGGTCCGCGCGACGGCGTCGGGAGTCGAGGCGCTGCGCAGCTTCGCCGGCGACCCGCCGGACGTGCTCGTGCTCGACATCGGCCTGCCCGACGCCGACGGCCGCGACGTCTGCCAGGCGCTGCGGGCGCGCGGCGTCACGACGCCGGTCCTGTTCCTCACCGCGCGCGACGCGCTGCCCGATCGGCTGTCGGGCTTTCACTGCGGCGGCGACGACTACCTCGCCAAGCCGTTCGCGCTCGCCGAGCTGCTCGTGCGCGTGCACGCGCTGTGTCGCCGCGCGCCCGGGCCGGGCGCGGCCGCCGGTAGCGAGCACGCGGGCCTCGCGCTCGATCCCGCGGCGCACGCGATCGTCCACGGGGGCGCACACGTGCCGCTCACGCCGACGGAGTTCCGCCTGCTCGCCGCGCTCGCCGCCCGGCCCGGGGAGGTCGTCCGCCGCGCGGCGCTGATCGCCGCCGCCTGGCCCGACGGGGCGATCGTGCACGACAACACGCTCGACGCCTACCTCACGCGGATCCGCCGCAAGCTGCGCGAGGCCGGCTCGCCGGCGCAGGTCGACACGGCGCGCGGCGTCGGCTACGCCCTGCGGTGAGCTTTCGCCTGCGGCTGCTGCTGGCGTCGCTGAGCACGCTCGCGATCGGGCTCGGCGCGCTGCTCGTGCTGGGAAACGTGCTGCTCGCGCGACGCGCGGACGCGGAGACGTCGACCGTGCTGCGAGCGAACGCCGACGCGCAGGTCGCTGCGCTGTCGATCGTGCGCGGCCACGTCGTGGTGCGCGACGCGCCCAACGACGCGACGCTCGACCGCCGCTCATGGGTGCTCGACGGCGATCGCGTGCTCGAGCGGCCGGCCGGGGCGCCGGCCCGGCTCGATGCGGCGGCGATCGCGCTCGGCCGGCGCCGTCGCGCCGTCGAGGTCGACGGCCCGGGCGACGCGCGGCTGCGCAGCGAGCCGCTGTCCGATCCGGGGTCGCACGCGGCGATCGGGTCGGTCGTGGTCGCGCAGTCGACGCAGCCGCTCGAGCAGCTGCGCAAGGAGGTGCTGCTCGGCTCGCTCGTGCTCGCGGCGCTCGTGCTCGTCGCGGGCGGCTTCGCGATCTCGGGCGCCGTGGGCGGGGCGCTGCGACCGGTCGCGCGGATGACCGCGAACGCCGAGGACTGGGGCGCGCACGACCTCGACCGCCGCTTCGACCTCGGCCCGCCGCGCGACGAGCTGACCGCGCTCGCGGCGACGCTCGACCTGCTGCTCGCTCGGATCGCGGCGTCGCGCCGCCACGAGCAGCACTTCGCCAGCGAGGTCGCGCACGAGCTGCGCACGCCGCTGGCAGGGCTGCGCCTGCGCGCGGAGCTGGCGCTCGCGGCGGGGCGCGCGGCCGGCGGCCCGCCCGACACCGGCATCCAGCGCGAGCGCGAGCAGGCGCTGTGCGCGATCGTCGCCGACGCCGCGCGGCTGGATCGCGTCATCGACGCGCTGCTCGCCGTCGCGCGCCAGGAGATCGACCCGGCGCAGGGCACGGTCGATCTCGCGCAGATCGCGGGCGAGGTCGACGGTGTCGCGGTGCGGCTGCCGGCGACGCTGCCGATGGCCGAGGGCGACCCCGACGTCGTGCGGCGGGTGCTCGCGCCGCTGGTCGAGAACGCGCGCCGGCACGCCCGCGAGCGCGTCGGAATCGAGCTGTCGGCCGGCGGCGGCGTCGTGCGGCTCGCCGTGCGCGACGACGGGCCCGGCCTCGATCCCCAGCTCGGCGAGCGCGCGTTTGACCCGGGCGTCCGCGGTCCCGAGCAGCAGCCCCACGACGGCGCGGGGCTCGGCCTGGCGCTCGCGCGCCGGCTGGCGCGGTCCTGCGGCGGCGACGTCGTCATCGGCGAAGGACCCGGCGGCTGCTTCGTGCTCGAGCTGCCGTCACTCGGGCCGCGCGCCGCGCGCCGGTGAGTCCCGCGCACCGCAGTCAGGCAATCGCAAGGTGGGCGAGCGCATCCTGGCGCCATGACCACAACATTCGCGCGGACCCCGTCGAGCACGTCGCTCGCTCGCACCATGTTGAACAAGGTGCCCGAGGTCACCCTCTTCTTCTGGATCATCAAGATCATGTGCACCACGGTCGGCGAGACCGCGGCGGACTACCTCAACGAGAGCCTCGGCTTCGGCCTGACGAACACGACCTATGTGACCGGCGCGCTGCTGGCCGTCCTGCTGCTCGCACAGTTCCGTCTCCGAAAGTACGTGCCGATGGTGTACTGGTCGGCGGTGGTGGTGATCAGCGTGTTCGGAACGCTCATCACCGACAACCTCACCGACGGCCACAACGTCGCCCTGACGACGACGACGCCGATCTTCGCGGTGATCCTCGCGGTCGTGTTCGGCGTCTGGTACGGCGTCGAGCGGACGCTCTCGATGCACTCGATCGTCACCACGCGGCGCGAGGCGTTCTACTGGCTGGCGATCCTCTTCACCTTCGCGCTCGGCACCGCCGCCGGTGACCTCAGCGCCGAGAAGCTCGACCTCGGCTACGCGGTCTCGATCGCGATCTTCGGCGCGATCATCGCGCTGATCGCCTTCGCGCGCTACGTGCTGAGGCTCGATCCGATCCTCACCTTCTGGCTGGCCTACATCATGACCCGCCCGCTCGGAGCCTCGATCGGCGACGAGATGTCCCAGCACGACCACAAGTACGGCGGCCTCGGGCTCGGGACGACGGGCACGAGCTACATCTTCCTCGGCGCGATCCTCGCGCTCGTCGTGTACCTGAGCATCTCCAAGCGTGACCAGACACCTCCCGAGATCGTGGCGAGGGAGGTGGGCCAGGTGGGCGCCCCCGGCGCTCACCGCTAGGTCACGGTTCGCGTTCGGGGCGCCGCGCGGTACCCGCGGCGCCCCGGCGTAGACTCGCGCAGCATGTCCGCAGGCGCCGTGCTGCTCGTCGACGACGACGCGCCGATCCGCCGGATGCTCGAGCGGACGCTGAGCGCGGAGGGCTACGACGTGCAGGCCGTCGCCGACGGTGGGCTCGCGCTGGCGCGGATCGAGCGCTCGCTGCCCGACATCGTCGTGCTCGACGTCGCGATGGCGGGGATGGACGGCCTCGCCGTCACGCGCCGGCTGCGGGCGAAGGGGCTCGCCGTGCCGATCCTGCTGCTGACCGCGCGCGACGCGCTGTCCGAGCGCGTCGCCGGGCTCGACGCCGGCGCCGACGACTACCTCGTCAAGCCGTTTGAGATCGACGAGCTGACGGCGCGGATACGGGCGCTGCTGCGCCGCAACCAGGCGCCGGAGGCCGCGCAGCTCGCGTTCGCCGACCTCGTGCTCGACGCCGACGACGGGATCGCGCGGCGCAGCGGGCGCGAGCTCGGCCTGACGCGGCGCGAGGCGCAGCTGCTCGAGCTGCTGATGCGCAACGCGCGCGCCGTCGTGAGCCGCGAGTCGGCGCTCGATCAGGTCTGGGGCGGCGAGGGCGAGGCGGGTGCGAACGTCGTCGATCGCTATGTCGCCTACCTGCGGCGCAAGCTGGGCGACCCGCCGCTGATCCACACCGTGCGCGGCGTCGGCTTTCGCCTGGACGGCTGACGCGTGCGCGCGGCGCTGAGCCTGCGGGCGCGCGTGGCCGCCGCGGCGGCGGTCGCCATCGTCGTCGCGGTCGTGCTGCTGGGCGTCGCGGTGTCCGCGCTGCTGGGCTCGCAGCTCACGGACGCGCTCGACCGCTCGCTGACCTCGCGCGCAGTCGAGGTCGCGCGGCTCGCGGCGTCCACGCCGAAGCTGCTCACGCAGCCCGGCGCGCTCGAGGGACGGATCACCGGCGGGGCGCTGTTCGTGCAGGTCGTCGACCGCCGCGGGCGGATCGTCGCGCGCTCGGGCGGCCTCGGCGGCCGGGTGCTGCCGGAGAACCCGGCCCTGCGTGCCGCGCTCGGCCCGCACCGCCGCGCCGGCTTCTCCGACGGCGACCTCGGCAGCACCTCGATCCGCATCTACGCCGCACCGCTCGGCGAGCTCGGCGGCGGCCAGGCGGCGGGCGGCGCCGTGATCGTCGCGGGCACGACGAGCGACATCGCCGACACGCTGCAGACGACGCGCCGCATCATCCTCGTCTGCGCGCTCGCCGCCGCCGCGCTCGCCGCCCTGCTCGCGACGCTGCTCGCCCGCCGCGCGCTCGCGCCGCTGCGCCGGCTGTCCTCCGGGGCCCGCGCGATCGAGCGCAGCGGCGACGCCTCCGCGCGGCTGCCGGCGCCGGCGGCCGGCGACGAGGTCGGCGAGCTCGCCGGGACATTGAACGCGATGCTCGCGTCGCTCGAGCGCGCGCGCACCGCCGAGCAGCGCTTCGTCGGCGACGCGTCGCACGAGCTGCGCACCCCGCTCACCGCGCTGCGCGGCAACGCGGCCTACGTCGCGCGCCACGGCGCCGACCCGGCGGTGCTCGCCGACATCGAGAGCGACGCCGCGCGCATGAGCGCGCTGCTCGACGACCTGCTGGCGCTGGCGCGCGAGGACGCGGCCGCACCGGCGGGCGGCGAGCCGGTCGCGCTCGAGGCGGTGGCGCGCCAGGCCGCGGCGGCGGATCCCGGCGCCCACGTGGTCGTCGCGCCCGGCGCCGCCGGCATCGCGGTGCTCGGCGAGCCGGTCGCGCTCGAGCGCGCGGTCGCGAACCTCGTGCGCAACGCGCGCGAGCACGGGCCCGCGGACGGCCAGATCACGATCACGGTCCGCCACGACGGCGACGACCGCGCGCAGATCGCCGTCGAGGACGAGGGACCGGGCCTCGGCGCCGCCGCGGCACGACACGCGTTCGAGCGCTTCTGGCGCGGACCGGGCGCGCGCAGCGGCGGCTCGGGCCTCGGCCTCGCGATCGTGCGCGCTATCGCCGAGCGCCACGGCGGCCGCGTGAGCGTCGACGGGGCGCGCTTCACGATCGACCTGCCGGTCCTCAGAGATCTCTCAAGGTCGGCCCGTACAACTGGCGCATGAGACGACTACGCACGACCTCCACGGCGCGCCTGCTCACGATCCTCGCGTGCGCCGGCGTCCTCGTCACGACCGCCGCGATCGCGCAGGCCGCGCTCACCGGCTCGGGCCCGGTCCCCGCCCCGAAGGCGCTCGCGCAGGCGATCGAGGACGCGCTCGGCGCGACCCCGCCCGACGGCGTGACCGCCCGCATCTCCTTCACGAACAACCTGTTGCCCTCCGGCTCGCTGCCGGGCACGTCCTCCGCGCTGACCTCCGGCGCCGACGGCCGCCTGTGGCTGACGAAGGACGGCCGCCTGCGCATCGAGCTGCAGTCGAGCTCCGGCGACGCGCAGATCACGTCCGACGGCAAGCAGATCACGCTCTTCGACAGCTCGTCGAACACCGTCTACAAGGCGACGCTGCCCGACGAGCCGGCCGGCGACGCCGCCAAGCGCGACGATCACGGCAACCCGACGATCGCGAAGATCCAGGACGCGCTGAACCGGCTGGCGAAGCTCTGGACCGTCTCCGGCGCGGACCCGACCTCGCAGGCGGGCCAGCCCGCCTACAGCGTGAGGATCGCGCCGAAGGACGACGGCGGCCTGCTCGGCGCGGCGAAGGTCGCGTGGGACGCGGTCACCGGCGTGCCGCTGCGTGCCGCGGTCTACGCGCAGGGTCAGGCCGACCCGGTGCTCGAGCTGAAGGCGACCGACATCTCCTACGGCAGCGTCTCGGATTCCGACGTCACGGCGACGCCACCGCAGGGCGCGAAGGTGGTCGACCTCAGCCCCAAGGACGATCCCGCGGACCCGCAGGCCGGCAGCCACCCCGGCGACGGCCCCCACGGGACGCACCCCGCGGACGTCAGCGGCGTCGACGCCGTCGGCAAGGCGCTGGACTTCCCGCTCTCGGCCCCCGCCACGCTCGCCGGCCTGCCGCGCCACGAGGCGCACCTCGTCGACTTCGGCCACGAGAAGGGCGCGCTCGTGACCTACGGCAAGGGCCTCGGCGCGATCGCGGTCTTCGAGCACAGGACCGACACCGCGGACGCGAGCTCGACCGCCGCGCCGGAGAAGTCCGGTCGCGATGGCGGGGCCGCCCTGCCGCAGATCAACATCGACGGCGCGACGGGCACGGAGATCCCGACGGCGCTCGGCACGATCGTGACGTTCGAGCGCGACGGCGTCTCCTACGTCATCGCCGGGTCCGTGCCGCCGCTGGCCGCCGAGAACGCCGCGCGGGGCCTGCGATGAGCCGCGGCGCGGATCCCGGCGCGCCGCCGGTCGAGGCCCGCGGGCTGGTCAAGCGCTACGGGCGCATCACCGCGGTCGACCACGTCGACCTGACCGTCAGCCGCGGTGACGTCTATGGCTATCTCGGCCCCAACGGCGCCGGCAAGACGACGTCGCTGCGGATGCTGCTCGGGCTGATCCGGCCCGACGAGGGCGTCGCGACGCTGTTCGGCCGCGATCCGCTCGTCGAGGGCGTGCGCGCGCTCGAGGGGGTCGCCGGGTTCGTCGAGGCGCCGCGCTTCTACCCCTACCTCAACGGGCGGCGCAACCTCGAGCTCGTAGCGGCGCTCGACGGCGACGGCGCGGCGGGGCGGATCGACGCGGCGCTGGACACGGTCGATCTCGTCGACCGCGCCCGCGACAAGGTCGGCGGCTACTCGCACGGCATGCGCCAGCGGCTCGGGATCGCCGGCGCGCTGCTGCGCGACCCCAAGCTGCTGCTGCTCGACGAGCCGGCGACGGGCCTGGATCCGGCGGGCATGCGCGACATGCGCCTGCTCGTGCACCGGCTCGCCTCCGAGGGGATGACCGTGCTGCTGTCGTCGCACCTCATGGCCGAGGTCGAGGAGCTCTGCAACCGCGTGGCGATCGTGAGCCGCGGCCAGGTCCGCTACGAGGGCGTGCTGCAGGAGCTGATCGACTCGACCGCGGGCCGCTACGAGCTGCGCACGACCGACGACGCGCGCGCCGAGGCGATCGCCCGCTCGCAGCGGGGCGTGAGCGCGGTCGAGACCGCCGGGCTGAGCGCCATCTCGCTGCATGCCGACCGCGATGCCGTGCCCGCGCTGTCGCTCGCGCTGGCGCAGGCGGGCATCGGGATCCACGCGCTCGTGCCGCGAACCGCGACGCTCGAGGAGCTGTTCTTCCGGATGACGGAGGGCGCCGACGCGGCGAGCGCAGCGCTCGCCTCCCCAAGCGACGGAGGCGGGACCGAGGACGCCGCGGCGTCGTCGCTGCCCGCGGCACCGGAGCCCGCCGGCGCGGTGCCCGTGGCCGCGAGCGCTGCAACCGAGCCCGCCGCGCGCGCCGAGGTGCGGGCATGAGCGGTGCGACGCGCCATGGCGCCCCTCTGGCCGCCGCCGCCGCGACAGGCGCCGCCGGCCGCGAGGCACGGGCATGAGCGCCGGAGCGGCAGCCGCGCCGCGCGTCGGCCGGGCGGAGAGCCGGCGGCCCGGCGTGGGAACCGTCTACCGCTGGGAGCTGCGCAAGCTGCGCGCGCAGAAGCGCACGTATCTCGGGCTCGGCGCGGCGGCGATCGTGCCGATCATCTTCATCGTCGCGCTGCTGACGGGCAGTGGCGGCCCGGACGACGTCCCGTTCGGGCGCTACGTCCGCGAGACCGGCCTCGCGATCCCGCTCGTCGGCCTGCTGTTCAGCTCCGTGTGGCTGTTTCCGCTCATCACCGCGCTCGTGGCGGGCGACATCGTCGCGTCGGAGGACAACCACGGCACGCTGAAGACGATCCTCACGCGCTCGACCGAGCGCTGGCAGATCTTCGCCGGCAAGCTGCTCGCGGCGCTGAGCTACGCGTTCGTCGCGTTGCTCGTCTTCGTCGCGGTCGGGCTCGTGATCGGCGGCTTCATCTGGGGCTTCGACCCGCTGACGACGCTGTCGGGGACGCAGGTCAGCGCCGGCCGCGGCACGGTGCTGATCGCCGCCGCCTCGCTCGCGTACTTCGTCCCGATGATCGCGATCGCCGGGATCGCGATCCTGCTGTCGACGGTGACGCACAACTCGGCGGGCGCGATCGTCGGCACGCTGATCGCGTCGTTCGTGATGCAGCTGCTGGCGGTGATCCAGGCGCTGTCGTGGCTGAAGCCGTACCTGCTGAGCACGCAGTTCGACGCCTGGCAGGGCCTGCTGCGCGAGCCCGCCGACTGGGCGCCGATCGTGCGCGCGGCGTGGGTGTCGGCGCTCTACGCGATCCCGTCGATGGGCTGGGCGTTCGTCTCGTTCATGCGGCGCGACGTCGCGGGCGGCTGACACGGGCCGGCTCGACGGCCGGTCAGGTCAGGTGGGCCGATCCGAAGGAGCTCGTGCGGATCACCGGCTCGCCGGCCGCGTCCGAGGCGCCGAGGTCGACGGTCGCCACGATCGCGAAGTCGTGGTGGCCTTCCGGGTCCTCGATGATCTGGCGCACCGTCCAGGCCCGCGCGTCCGGGGCCGCGCCGGCCGGGTCGCGGTCGATCATCAGCAGCTGCGGCGAGCGCGCGGCGGACCCGGTGTGCATCGAGTCGTACTCGTCCCAGTAGGCGCTCAGCGCGTCCTGCCACGCGTCCACGCTCATCGCGGGCTTGCCCGGCGCGTCGGTGAGCGCGGCGGCCGCGACCTCGAGCGCGGCGAGCCCCTCGGCGTCGTCGCGCGACGCCCGCCGGACCTTCTGGAACATCGCGTTGCGGACCATCACGGTGAACGCGCGCGCGTTCGCGGTGATGGGACGCGGAGGCGGGGCCGCCTCGCCCGCTGCCATCGACGCCGCGACGCGGGCGACCGATTCGGGATCCGTCAGCGCCTCCCACTCGTCGAGCAGGCTCGAATCGGTCTGGCGGACGGTCTCCCCGAGCCACTCGACGATCTCGTCGAGCTCGTCGGTCTTGACCTCGTCGGGCACCGTGTGGCGCAGCGCCCGGTAGGCGTTTGAGAGGTAGCGCAGCACGAGGCCCTCGGAGCGGGCGAGGCCGTAGAAGGCCACGAACTCGGTGAACGTGCGCCCCCACTCATACATGTCGCGCACGACCGATTTCGGTGACAGGTCGGAGTCGCGCACCCACGGATGGGTCTCCCGGTAGACCCCCAGCGCCTCCAGCAGCGGCTCGCCGAGCGGCTTCGGATAGGTGACCTCCTCGAGCAGCTCCATGCGCTCGTCGTACTCGATCCCCTGGGCCTTCATCTCGGCGACCGCCTCGCCGCGCGCCTTGTGCGCCTGTGCCATCAGGACGGGGAACGGGTCGTCGAGGATCGCCTCGACGACCGAGAGCATGTCCAGGCTGTAGGTGTCCGAGTCGGGGTCCAACAGCGAGAAGGCGTCCAGCGCGAAGGACGCGAGCGGCTGGTTGAGCGCGAAGTCGTCCTGCAGCTCGAGCGCGAGCTGCAGCGTGCGGCCGTCGCGGTCGGGCTCGGCGAGCCACACGAGCACGCCCGCGCCGACGAGCTCGTCGCCGAGCGCCTGCGCGCGCTCGGACAGGCGCCGGCGCCCGCGCTCGTCCTCGTGGTTGTCCTCCATCAGGCCCCGCATGATCTGCACCGGGTCCGCCGGCTGGTTGACGACGTTGAGGATCATCGCGTGGTCGACGCGCATACGGGAGACGAGCGGCTCGGGCACGGCATCGCGCAGCCTGGCGAACGTCTCCTCGGTCCAGCTGACCACACCGTCGGCCGGCTTCTTGGTCTGGACCTTGCGGCGCTTCTTCGGATCGTCGCCCGCCTTGGCCAGGGCGCGGGTGCGCTCGATCACGTGGTCGGGGGCCTGCACGACGACGTGCCCGGACGTGTCGAACCCGGGGCGTCCGGCGCGCCCGGCGATCTGATGGAACTCGCGCGCCTTGAGGATCCGGTGGCGGCTGCCGTCGTACTTCGCGAGGCTGGTGAAGACGACCGTGCGGATCGGGACGTTGATGCCGACGCCGAGCGTGTCGGTGCCGCAGATGACCTTCAGCAGGCCGGTCTGCGCGAGCTGCTCGACGAGTCGGCGGTAGCGCGGCAGCATCCCGGCGTGGTGCACCCCGACGCCGCCGCGCACGAGCTTCGAGAGCGTGCGACCGAAGCCGGCGGTGAAGCGAAACGCGCCGAGCTCGTCGGCGATCGCCTCGCGCTCAAGGCGGGTACAGAGCTTTGCGGATAACAGTGACTGGGCGCGCTCCATCGCGGAGGCCTGGGTGAAGTGCACGACGTAGATCGGGGCCTGAGCGGTCGCGACGAGCTCCTCGAGCAGCTCGTGCATCGGCTGCAGCGACCAGGAGAAGGTGAGTGGCACGGGCCGCTGGGCGTCGTCGACGATCGCCGTCTCACGGCCGGTCCTGCGGGTGAGGTCCTCCGCGATGTCGCCGACGTCGCCGAGCGTGGCGGACATGAGCAGAAACTGCGCGTTGGGCAGCGTGAGGAGCGGCACCTGCCAGGCCCAGCCGCGTTGGCCGTCGGCGTAATAGTGGAACTCGTCCATCACGACCTGGCCGACGTCCGCGCCTGCGCCCTCGCGCAGCGCGATGTTCGCGAGCACCTCCGCCGTGCAGCAGATGATGGGAGCGTCGGCGTTGACCGACGCGTCCCCGGTCAGCATCCCCACGTTGTCCGCTCCGAAGATCGCGCAGAGCGCGAAGAACTTCTCGGAGACGAGCGCCTTGATCGGAGCTGTGTAGAACGTGATCCTGCGATCGGCGAGCGCGGCGAAGTGCGCGGCGACAGCGACCAGCGACTTCCCCGAGCCGGTCGGCGTGGCGAGCACCACGTTGCTCCCGCTGAACAGCTCGATCGCGGCCTCCTCCTGGTGCGGGTAGAGGCTCAGCCCCTGCCCCGCCGTCCAGTCCATGAACGCCTCGTAGACCGATTCGGGGACGGGGTCGGTGGGGAGGGCATCGACCAGGTTCATGCGCCTGGTCCACGCTACTAGTGGTCTGTGGCGGTGGCGGGCGCCCGCGGGCGAGTGCCGCGCTCGGGGCGATCGGCGTGCGGCGGGCCGGGAGCCTGTCGAGCCGGCGCCGGCTCTGACCGCGACACCACGGCCAGAGCACCGGTCGGCCGCGCACTACGGCGAGACGATTCCCAGCCCGGCCTTGTAGTGCGCGTCGACCTCCGCCGCGCTGAGCGCGTCTGGGTACAGCGCGAACTCGTCGAACACGTTGACGACCTTGCCGGCGTCGGCGAACACGAGCGGAAACGCCGTGTCGGCGATCACCTGCGCCGGGGCGAGCATCACCCCGCTGGGCACGTCGTCGATGTAGAACGTCGCGTTGCCGGCACCGGTCCGCGTCACGACGACGTGATGGAACCTGCCGTCGGCCGGCACCCCGCCGACCGAGTGGGCGATCGTCGTGATGTTCGCCTTGCGCAGCCACAGCTGGTTGCCGTTGGACGCGCTCATCACCGTCAGCTGCAGCCCGTTGCCGCCCTTGTTGAAGAGCGTCTGCGACTGCGCGTCCGACGCCCGCTTGACCCAGCCCTCGAGCGTGAACGAGTCGCCGACGTCGAGCGAGTTCGCATCCGGCACGCGCACGCTGTCGTTGACGCCGTCGAACGACGCCGCCGTGTTCGGGTCGAGCGCGAGCGCGCCCGGCTGGCCGAGCAGCGGGCCGTTGAGGTACGTGCCGTGGTTGCCGTTGCCCGACGAGTCGAACGCCGTCGTGCCCGACGCCTCGCCGAAGCGCCAGTAGCCGGCCGGATGGTCGGCGAGCACCGCGTTGTCGTACTGGTTCGTCGTGATGTCGAGGCTCCAGCCGTCGAGCGTGCCCTCGTTGTCGCCGTAGTCGTCGACGATGTACAGCGACCACGTGCCGTTCGCGTCGGTGCCGTCGAAGGCGCTCAGCGCGGTCGAGTACGGCGCCGCGGGAGCGGTGCCCGGCAGCGAGGCGGTGGCGGGGAAGTTGCCGCAGATCTGGCTGTCCTCGTCACCGTCGACCTGCGTCGGTCTGTACGTGCCGCTGACGATCGGCGTCGGCAGCGTTCCGGCCGCCGCGTCGTCGAGCGTCACGGTCTGGTCCTTGATCGCGCTGTTGTCGTAGTCGACGTCGCCGTTGTCGTCGACCGCCGTCCCGGCGTGGTGCATGACGAGCACCTTCTGGCCCTGCGGGCCGACGAGCAGCATCCGCACGTCGCCCGGCGTGCGGTGCGAGTAGTTGTGCAGCGTGACGTTGACGTCGCTGACCGCGCCCGTCGTCCCGGCGACGTCGATCGTCGACGGGTACTGGCTCGCCGGGGTCTGCTGCGGCGGGCCGTCGTAGCACTCGCCGTCCTCGATCGAGATGCCGCTTGCGATGTCGAGGCTCCAGCCGCCGTCGATGACGCCGGTGAAGTCGTCGAACGTGTCGACGGCGTAGAGCTTCCACTGGCCGTTGGCGTTCGTCGCGTCGAAGGCCGACAGCGCGGTGCCGTACGGCGGTGCGGGAGCCGGCGCGGGCATGGGCGACTGCACCCCGATGCTCTTGCAGCCGAAGCCGGTGCCGTAGCTCGTGCTGACGTGCGCCGACTTGTCGCTCAGCTGGTCGTCCCAGGAGTCGTCGAACGTCAGCGTGACGTCGTCGAGCGGACCGATCGTGTCGCCGCTGCCGGCGCGGTTCATCA
>DASXCR010000152.1:0-9210 GCA_036491075.1 Solirubrobacteraceae bacterium | reverse complement strand
GGGGGCCACCACACGTGGGTCACGCTGCACGATCCGGTCGACGAGCGGGCGCTGTACGTCGAGGCGGTGCGGGCCGGCGTGTCGTTCCTGCCGGGCGGCGCGATCCAGGCCGAGAAGTCCTCGCGCACGTGCATGCGCCTGTCGTTCGGGCTCGTCGAGCCGGCGGTCCACGACGAGGCGGTCCGCAGGCTCGCGGTCGCGCTGCGCGAGGTCCGCCGGCGCGGGCGCGGGCGCGCGACGGGGGCGCTGTCGTAGGCCGCGGGCCGGCCGCGCATGTGGGTGGGCGCCGGGGGCATACTCTCGACCGACCCGCACGCCACGAACGCCGAAGGAGCCCTCACATGCAAGTCACCTGGCTCGGCCACGCCAGCTTCCTGCTCGAGGACGGCGGGACGCGCCTGCTCGTCGATCCGTTCCTCACCGACAACCCGACCGCCTCGATCGCCGCCGACGACGTCGACTGCGACGTGATCCTGCAGACCCACGGTCACGGCGACCACTACGGCGAGGACACGATCTCGATCGCCAAGCGCACCGGCGCCACGGTCCTGGCGATCGTCGAGCTGGCGAACGAGATCTCGGAGAAGGGCGTGCAGGACGTGCGCGACCCGAACATCGGCGGCACGGTCACGTTCGACTGGGGCTGGGTCAAGCTCATGCCCGCGTGGCACACCGGCACGTCGCCCGACGGGACCGTCCACACGCCCGCCGGCCTGCTGATCTCCCTCGGCGCCAAGCTCGTCTACGTCCTCGGCGACACCGCGCTGTTCTCGGATCTCGCGCTCGCCAGGCGCGCCGGCAAGATCGACCTCGCGATCGTGCCGATCGGCGGCCACTACACGATGGACCGCCACGACGCGGTGGCCGCCGTCGACCTCGTCGACCCGTTCCAGGTCATCGCGAGCCACTACAACACGTTCCCCCCGATCGAGACGGACGTCGCCGCGTTCCAGTCCGACGTCGAGGCGCAGACCAACGCGCGCTGCATCGTGCTCGAGCCGGGCGAGTCGCACACCGTGTAGCCGTCCGCAGCGCCGGACGCGGCGTGCCTCGGAGGTGCGCCGCTCGCCGACCGCCGCCTCTCAGCAACCTCCCAGCATCCGTGACGATGATGTCGGCATGAGCACGGCAGCGCAGACCGCAGAACGCCACCGCGTGCTCGTCGTCGACGACGAGCCGAACATCGCCGACGTCGTCTCGATGGCGTTGCGCTTCCAGGGCTTCGAGGTCGAGATCGCCGGCAGCGGCCGCGACGCGCTGGCGGCGGTGCGGACGTTCGACCCGCACCTCATGGTGCTCGACATCATGCTGCCCGACATGGAGGGCTTCGAGGTCGCCGAGCGCCTGGGTGCGCAGCGCGCGCAGCTGCCGATCATCTTCCTCACCGCGCGCGACGCGACGCAGGACAAGATCCGCGGCCTGACGACGGGCGGCGACGACTACGTCACGAAGCCGTTCAGCCTCGAGGAGCTCGTCGCGCGGATCCGCGCGATCCTGCGGCGCACCGGCGTCGAGGGGCCGGACTCCAGCCGCCTGACGTTCGAGGACCTCGAGCTCGACGAGGACACGCGCGAGGTCAGCCGCTCCGGCACTCCGATCGAGCTGACCGCGACGGAGTACCGCCTGCTGCGCTACCTGCTGCTGAATCCGCGCCGGGTGCTGACGCGCGCGCAGCTGCTCGACCACGTCTGGGAGTACGACTTCGACGGCGACTCGCGGATCCTCGAGACCTACGTCAGCTACCTGCGCAAGAAGCTCGACCCGCACGGTCCGTCGCTGATCCAGACGGTGCGCGGCGTCGGCTACGCGCTGCGGCTGCCGCGGGGCTGACGATGTCGCTGCGCTTGCGCCTGGTCATCGGCATGGTGGCGCTCGCGGCCGTCGGCCTGCTCGTGCTCGGCGCCGTGACGTACGGCGCGCTGCGCGACTTCGAGCTCGGCCGCGTCGACGACCAGGCGTCGACCGCCGTCGATCCGGCGGTGCAGGCGCTCATGAGGGCGGGCTACCTCGAGGGCTCGCACCCGTCGAGCACGGGCCGCGGATCGACCGGCGCCGGCTCGACCGCACCGCCGCCGGGTGCCGGTGGCGTCTACGGCCGGCCGGGCGGCCCACCGTCGCCGGCGCAGGCGGCGCCGCGCCCGGCCGGCGGCGCGCCCGGGCCGGGGGCGGGCGGCGGCGATCACGCGACGGGCGGCGATCCCCCGCCGTCGGGGACCTACGCGCAGCAGCGCGACGCGACGGGCAGGATCGTCGGCGGGACGTTCCTCAGCGTGACCGCCGGCGAGCAGTCGCCGACCGCGCCGACCCTGCCCGCCCGCGTCGCGCGCGACAAGCACCGCACGATCGAGTCCGGCGGCAGGAGCTATCGCATCTACGCGGTCGGTACGCCCACGCAGCCCGGCCAGACGACGGTCGTCGCGATCCCCTTCACCGAGGCCGGCGCGACCCTCAACCGGCTGCTGCTGATCGAGGCGCTCGTCATCGCCGCCGTGCTGGCGGCGCTCGGCGGGGCGGTCTGGTGGATCGTGCGGCTCGGCCTGCGCCCGCTGGATCGGATCGGCGACACGGCCGGCGCGATCGCCGGCGGCGACCTCGCCCGGCGCGTCGAACCGGCCGAGCCGCGCACCGAGGTCGGGCGCCTCGGCCTGGCGCTCAACGCGATGCTCGCCCGCCTCGAGGAGGCGTTCGCCGAGCGCCGCGCGAGCGAGGAACGGCTGCGGCGCTTCCTCGCCGACGCGTCGCACGAGCTGCGCACGCCGCTCGCATCGATTCGCGGCTATGCCGAGCTGTTCCGGATCGGGGCGGCGCGCGAGGGCCCGGAGATGGACAAGGCGATGAGCCGGATCGAGGCGGAGTCCGCGCGGATGGGCGTGCTCGTCGAAGACCTGCTCGCGCTCGCGCGGCTCGACGAGGTGCGCGACCTGCGTCGCGAGCGCGTCGACCTGGCCGCGCTCGCGGCCGACGCCGTCGACGATGCGCGGGCCGTCGCGCCCGATCGCGAGATCGCGCTGCACGACGCGGACGCCGGCGACGGCGCGGCCGTGCTCGACGGCGACCCCGGCCAGCTGCGCCAGGTGCTCGCCAACCTCATGCGCAACGCGCTCGTGCACACGCCCGCCGCCACCGCGATCGAGGTCACGGTCGGCGCGGACGGCGAGCACGCCAACCTGGAGGTCCGCGATCACGGCCCGGGCCTGCCGGAGGGCGATCCCGCCGAGCTCTTCGAGCGCTTCTGGCGCGCCGACCCCGGGCGCGGGCGCGGGCGCGCCGGCGCCGGCCTCGGCCTCTCGATCGTGGCGGCGATCGTCGCCGCGCACGGCGGGCGTGCGCACGCCGCCGACGCCCCGGGCGGCGGGGCACGCTTCATGGTCACGCTGCCGCTGCGCGCACCGGCGGTCGAGTTCGAGGAGGCAGAGATCTCGACGCCCTGAGACCAACCGCTGGATGAGCGCCGACGTGCCAACTCCGTCACGCCCGATACTCCCTTGCGATGGAAGGGGCAATGGGCGGCCACGCCGAGAGGGACGCGCGACTGCTGGCCACGGCGGCGACGGACCCCGATGCCTTCGCCGAGTTCTACGACCTCTACGAGGAGGCCGTCCTGCTCTACATGCTGCGCAGGACGAGCTCGGCGGAGCTCGCCGCCGACCTGACGGCGGAGGTGTTCGCATCGGCGCTGTCGGGAGCCGCCGGGTTCGAGTACACCGGAGCGCCGCCGGCGGCGTGGCTGTTTCGGATCGCCCACAACGTCCTCGTCGACAGCTATCGCGCGGCGCGCGTCCAGGACGACATGCGGCGCCGGCTCGGGATGCCCCCGATGACGCTGACCGACGAGATGACCGAGCACCTCGAGCGGCTGTCCGATCGGGCCGCGGGAGCGGAGGCGATGGATCTGCTGACGAACCTGCCTCCCGAGCAGCGCGCCGCGGTCGTCGCCCACATCCTCGAAGAGCGCGACTACGACGACATCGCCGCCGAGATGCGCTGCTCGGCGAGCGTCGTGCGCAAGCGGGTCAGTCGCGGCCTGGCCGTGCTGCGCGGCGGACTCAGACAGGGAGAGCAACATGCGTGAGGCCCACCTTCCCGAGCTTCGTGAGCAGCTGCGGACCGCCGCGGCGGCCGAGATCGCCAGGCGTGCGATGGTCGCCGCCGGCCCGCAGGCCCCGACGTTCCCGCGCTCGCCGACCCCGCCCCGTGTGCTGCTGCCGGCGCGGCGGATCCTCGGCCGGCGCCTGCGCCTTCCCGCCGTAGCGGCGATCGTCACGGCGGCCGCGATCGCGGTGCTCGTCGCGCTCGTCGCCGGCGGCGGCGGCGGCTCTCACCGAGCCATCGCGAACGACGTGCGCTCCGACGGGGAGATCCTGCGTCTGCGCTTCTCGGTCTTCGGACAGCCGTCGCAGGCGTCGGACCCCGGCAATCCGTTCGCGCCGACCGCCACGCCGCGCCTGACCGACGGGTTCTCCGCCAGCGGCTACCTCGAGATCGGCGACGACGGCGTGCAGCACGTGACCGTGTCGGGAGAGGACGTGTGGCTGGGCGCGGGCCCGCACAAGGTCTGCATGGCCGCCGCTCCGGCCCAGGAGAGCGCAAGGCGGGTCGTCTGCGCGCGTCCGCACCAGATCGTCGACCACGGCCTGTTCGAGTGGGGCCGCCCGGCACCGCCGGCCGCCGGACCGAAGGCGATCGAGATCACCGGCCTCGTGATCGACGGCGTGCGGACGGTGACGTTCCGGTTGGCCGACGGCGAGGTCGCAGGTGCCACGGTGACCGAGAACGTGGTCGCTGCCGCGCTGCCCGCCGACCCGGTGCACGTCACCTTCCGCGATGGCGACGGGATCCTGCACTCCGCGGACCTGTAGGGCCGTCGGCTCCGGCCCGGGCCCCGCCGGACGAGTCGATCGCAAGCCGGTCCGGCGTCACCTGATCGCTCGCTCGCGTGCGTGGTGGTTGCGAGTCGCGCGACGGCGTCCGGACCGTCGACCCACCCATCCCCTTCCAAGGAGCACCAGATGACCTCGTCATCCCGGGCACGCGTTCTCGCGACCTGTTTGGGCTGTGGCGCCGTGGCGGCGCTCGCCCTCACCCTGACGTTCTCGGCCCAGCATGCCGGCGCCTCCGCGGAAGACGCCGCGGATCACTTCGCGGTGCTCAACACCCCCGCCGGCAGCGGGGACGACGCGCTGTTCTCGCAACTGCAGGAGCTGGCCGGCTCCGGCAGCGCGATCTCCCCCGACCTCGAGTCCGCCCGCTCCCGCGTCGCGACCGTCGGCGACGGCGAGCGCGACGTGTCCGTCGCCTCCGGCGCCGACGACACCGTCTGTCTGGCCTACCGCACGACGGGATCCTCAGGCCCGATCCTCGCGACCTGCTCGTCGATCGACGCGGCCGTCGCGCACGGCCTGATCAGCGTCAGCCACGCCGCGCCCGGCGCCGGCGTGAACCCCGACACCGCCGACGTGACGGCGCTCGTCCCCGACGGCGTGAGCACCGTGACACTCGGATTCGGCGACGCTCCCGACATCGACCTCGACGTCACCGACAACACCGTGGCGGCGGAGGTCGACGCACCCACCACGCTGTCCTTCACCGACGGCGACGGCACGACCACCGTCGACCTGACAGGAGCCACGTCATGACCAGCGCACGTCTTCGCACCCTGATCGCGGCCGCCACGGTCGCCTGCTGTGGCACGTTCGCGGCGAGCGCCTCGGCCGCGACCTACGCCAACCACGTCCAGATCTTCGCGGGCGACTCGTACTTCGCCGCCCCGTACACGAGCCCGGTCAGCACGGTCAGCAACCAGTCCTACGGAACTGCGTTCTCCGGCACGTGGATCTCCGACAGCTCGGGCGTGCGAGTGTCCGCGGACAACTTCTGCGCCACCGCCGGATGCACGGCGATGATCGGGTGGAGCGCCCCCTCGCAGCCCAGCGGCTACGGCACGGCTGAGAACCACGGCAACGCGTCGCCCAGCTTCTTCCAGGGCCTCATCACCTGATCAACCGTCGGCGGCGCGGCGCGCGCTCTCGGCGGCGATCTCGCGCAGCCGGCGGTAAAGCGCACGCAGGCAGGCCATCGCCGCCGCTTCGCCCTCGGCATCGAGCTCCGCCAGCTGCGCCATCTCCAGCGCATCGCCGGCCGGCTCGCCGTCGTCCAGCACGCGGACCAGCAGCTCGGCCAGCTCGCGCACGCCGGTCTGCGTGCCGGTCGCGCGAGGAGCCGCGCCCGGAGGAGGCGACGCCGACTGGTAGCGCGTCTGCAGCGCGTCAGCTTCACCGCGCCGGCCCGGCGCCTCCAGCAGGCCGAGGTCGCGCAGAACCGCGACGTGGTGGCAGATCGTCGCCAGCGATTCGTCGAGTGCCTTGGCGAGCTCCTGAGGGGTCGCCGCGGTCGTGTCGAGGATCGTGAGGATCTCGCGACGCAGCGGATGCCCCGCAGCCTTGACGACCTGCGGATCCAGCGGCGCGTGCTCGGTCACGTGTCGCTGCGACGCGACCTCGCCGGGTCGCCGGCGGTCCCGCGGCTGAGGATCTGATCGAGCGCGCGCTGCAGCTCGTTCATGGCCGAGGTGCTCGTCGACTCGGCCCGCGAGCGCGCCGTGGGACCGGCGGCGGTGTGCAGCACCGCCAGCATGCGGGACCCCAGCGGCGTGGCCCGCAACGGCTCGTCGGCGGCGACATCCTCCGGTGCGCTCGTCTCGCGCACGTGGGGTCCCCTTCTTCGGCCGTCGTGGGCGTCGTTCATGCCCCTGACAACGCAGCAGCGCCAAACGTGTGACCAGACTCGCTCAGATCGTCTCCGCGACACCGCGCCCGGCGACACCGCGCTCGGTGCCGACGCGCCCGGTGCCGACGCGCCGGCGCGCCAGCCGCGGTCAGCGGCCGACGCCGGCGAGCCCCTCGAGCGCGAGCTCGAGATGACGCGGCCCCACGCGAACGTCACCGTGCCGGCTCATCGACCGTAGCGACAAGCCGGTCGCATCGAGCGGCGGTGCGTCGGGACGGTCGCCGCTCAGGCGCCGCGGCGGCGCAGCGACGGCGACGGCACGCGCGGGCGCAGCCGGCCGGCCGCGGACCTCAGGCGCCCGGGGCCGCCGTCGGCGGCGGCCTCGATCGACTGCGCGAGCAGCTGCATCGGGTGCAGGATCGGCAGCGGCTCGCCCTTGCGGCGCAGGTGCGCGGCGATCTGCAGCGTGCAGCCGGGGTTCGCGGCGACGATCGCCTCGGCGCCCGTGTCGATCAGGTTGTCGGCCTTGCGCGCACCGAGCTGCGCCGCCGCGTCGGGGCGCGTGAGGTTGTAGATCCCGGCCGAGCCGCAGCACAGCTCCCACTCGCGCGGCTCGACGAGCTCGATCCCGGGGATCGTGCGCAACAGCTGGCGCGGCTGGGAGCGCACGCCCTGCGCGTGCGCGAGATGGCAGGCGTCGTGGTAGGCGACCTTCAGCTCGACGCGCCCGCGCGGCGCGCGCGGCGCCACGCTCGCGAGCAGCTCGTGGACGTCGCGGGCCTTCGCCGCGACCGCCGTCGCGCGCTCGCTCCACTCCGGGTCGTCGCGCAGCAGGTGGCCGTAGTCCTTGATCGCCGAGCCGCAGCCGGCCGCGTTGACGACGATGTGCTCGTAGCCCTCCAATGCCTCGATCGTCGCCTTCGCCAACGGCAGCGAGTTCTCCTCCTGGCCGGCGTGCAGGCCGAGTGCACCGCAGCAGCGCGGGGAGCGCGGCGTGTGGACGTCGAAGCCCTCGGCCGCGAGCACGGCGACGGTCGCGGCGTTGACGTCGCCGAAGTACGCCCGCTGCACGCAGCCCTGCAGGAACCCGACGCTGCCGCGCTTCTCCGCCGTCGCGCGGGTGCGGTTGGGTATGCGCCGCACCGCGTCGCGCAGCGTGACCGGCGGCGCGAGCTCGCTCAGCGTGCGCAGCGTCGGCAGGCGGTCGAGCAGGCGCGAGCGCTGCAGGCCGGCGGCGAGGCCGGAGCGCCGGTAGGCGACGAGCAGGGGCACCGTCGCGCGCAGGCGCCCGGGATGCGGGAACGTCGCGAACAGGACGCGGCGCAGCAGCCGCTCGCGCCGCGTGCGCGTGTGCAGGCGCTCGACCTGCTGGCGCGTGTCCTCGATCAGCAGGTCGTAGCGCACGCCCGACGGGCAGGCCGTGACGCAGGCCATGCAGCCGAGGCAGTTGTCGAAGTGGCCGACGACCGCGTCGGAGAGCTCGCTGCCGTCCTCGAGGCCCGCGCCCATCAGCACGATCCGCCCGCGCGGGGAGTCCATCTCCTCGTTCCACAGCACGTAGGTCGGACACGTCGGCAGGCAGAAGCCGCAGTGCACGCAGTCCTCGATGAGCTCGCGCTCGGGCGGCTTGTGGTCGTCGAACGCGCGGTCGATCGGCGTCGTCGGCGGGTCGTCGGTCGCGTCGATCGGGCTCATCGGTCCTCGGTCCCCGCGCGCCTGCCCACTAGATGCCTCCGACGAAGATCGCGGGGTTGCAGGTCGAGGTCGGGTCGAAGCGCGCCTTCACGCGGCGCATGAGCACGAGCGCCGCGTCCTCGGGCTGATCCCATGGATCGAGGTGCGTGCGCACGTACGCTGGGGCGTCGAGCACGACGCACGGCGACGGCGCGAGCACCTTGCGAATGCGGTCGATCGCGGTGACGAGCTCCCCCGGCGCCGCCGGCGGCAGGGAGATCCACGACAGCCCGAGCCCCGCCCGACCCGCCAGCGTGGCGCCCGCGACCTGCGCGGCGACGCAGGCCTCGGCGAGCTGCGCCGGCCGTCCGGAGACGCGCACGACGGCGCCGCCCTCGACGCTGCGCTGCGCCGCGCGCTGCGCCGCCCACAGCGGCTCGTCGTCCTGCACGGTCGCGGCCTGGATCCCCGCGCCGGCGAGCAGAAGCTGAGCGCTCGCCGCCTGCTCGCTCGCCGCGACGCCGCCGAAGCGCGCGAGCACCGATCCGAACGTCGCCTCCCAGTAGGCGTCCAGCGACTGCGGCTCGAGCGAGCTGTGGGCGAGCAGGCTCGCGGCGGCTGCCAGCCGCGCGGGATCGTCGGTCGTGCCGATCGTCGTGACCTGCGTCCGCGGGCGCGGATGCAGCCGCACGGCGACCTCGACGATCGCGCCGAGCGTGCCGAACGAGCCCGACAGCAGCTTGGAGAGGTCGTAGCCGGCGACGTTCTTGATGACCTTGCCGCCGGCGTGGGCGACGGTGCCGTCCGACA
>DASXCR010000151.1:0-5896 GCA_036491075.1 Solirubrobacteraceae bacterium | reverse complement strand
TGGATCGCGCTCGGGCTCGTGCTGCCGTTCGGCTTCGGCTACGCGCTCGGAGGGACGCTGAGCGCGGGCTTCACGGGCCTGTTGTGGGGCGGCGCGATGCGGATCCTGCTGCTGCACCACGTCACCTACTCGATCAACTCGTTGTGTCACTTCTTCGGCCGGCGGCGCTTCGAGACCGGCGATCAGTCGCGCAACCTCGCGTGGCTCGCCCCGCTGACGTTCGGCGAGGCGTGGCACAACAACCACCACGCCTTCCCGACCTCCGCCGCACACGGCATGCGCCGCCTGGAGCGCATGCTCGATCCGAGCGCGATCGCGATCGCGGCGCTGGAGCGGCTCGGGCTCGTCTGGGACGTCGTGAAGATCAGCGAGGAGCGCCAGCTGGCGAAGCTCGCGCCGGCGCTGCGCTGAGCCGCCGTCCCGACGCGCGCCGCGCCGCGTCGGGCCGCGCCGCGCCGTGCGCCGTCAGGTCAGCGACCACACGCTGACGGGCTCGTCCTTGCCGCGCAGCGCGAGCTCGTCGACGTGGACGAGGTCGTCGCGCGGACGGGTGAGCATGCCGCGCACCGCATCCGACAGGAAGATCGCGTGCGGCGTGCCCTTCGTCATGCCCTCCAGCCGCGAGGCCGTGTTCGTCGTGTCGCCGATCGTCGTGTACTCCATCCGCCGCACGCTGCCGACGTTGCCGGCCATGACCGGCCCCGCGTGCATGCCGACGCCGATCGCGAACGGCGCGTCGCCGCGCTCGCGCAGCAGGGCGTTGACGCGATCGAGCGCGGGACCCGCCATCTCGCGCGCGGCCGCGACGGCGCGATCGGCGTGGTCGACCTGCTCGGTCGGCGCCCCGAAGACGGCCATGATGCCGTCGCCCATGTAGGCGACGAGCGTGCCCCCGTGGTCGTGGATGACGTCGCTCATCACCGCGAGGTAGGCGTTGAGGACGTCGATGACCTGCTCGGGCGTGTGCTGGTCGGCGTAGGTCGTGAACCCGCGGACGTCGCTGAACATCACCGTCACGATCTTGCGCTCGCCGCCGAGGCGCAGCCCGCCGTCGGCGCGCGCGAGCACGTCGTCGACGACCGCCTCGGGAACGAAGCGCGCGAACAGGTCGCGCACGCGCTCGCGCTCGAACGCGCCGACCGTCGCGGCAACCCCGAGCGCGCCGACGAAGCCGAGCCCGAGCGCGGTCAGCGGATAGAGCATCGAGACGATCCGGCCGGCGTCGAACGCGACCTGCGCGGCGACGACGAAGATCGCTGCGGCGGCGAGGCCGGCGAGCGCCGCGACGCGCGGGCCGCGACGGACCGTCACCGCCCCGCCGAGCAGGCCGAGCACGACGATCAGGCCGCCGTCGAGCCAGCCGCCCGCGGCGCGCAGCGGCACCCCATCCAGCAGCGTCTGGATCGCCGCGGCCTGGATCTCCGGGCCGGACATGCCCTGCTCCGACGAGGTCGCGACGGGGAAGACGTCCTTCAGCGACTGCGCCGTCGCGCCGACCACGACCACCTTCCCGCGGAGGATCCGCGGGTCGACCCGGCCTCGCTCGACGTCGGCGAACGAGATCGTCCGCACGGTCCCGGGCGGACCGGGGAAGTCGATCCAGGCGCTGGCGTCGGCCTGGAAGTCCGCGCGTGGGGCCGCGGCCGCGCCGCGCGCCAGCCGCGTCGCGACGACCGGAAGCGACGCCAGCCCCGACTCGCCGTAGGCGAAGCGCCGCAGGACGCCGCCCGGGTCGTTGGGGACGTTGACGCTGCCCGCGTGCGCGCCGATCGCGCGCAGGTTCGCGTCGCCGCCGAGCACATCCGTCGAGCCGTCGCGGCCGACCTCGCTCGTGCCGAGCACGATCCGCGGCGCGGCGGCGACCGCGCGCACGAGCGCGTTGTCGGCCGCGACGCTCGGCCCGCGCTCGGTGAACTGGACGTCGTAGGCGATAACGCGCGCGCCGTCGGCGACGAGCCGGCGGATGACGCGCGCGTGGTGCGTGCGGCTGAACGGGAACTGCCCGATCTGCGTGAGCGTCCGGGGGTCGATCGCCACCACCACGACGTCCGGCGCGGGGCGGTCGCCGCGCACGGAGAAGCGCGCGTCGACCGTCGCGAGGTCGCTGCCGCGGAACACGTGGCAGGCCCACAGCACGAGCACGACGCCGGTCGTCCCGAGCGCCAGCGTCGCGTACAACGTCAGCGCGAGCCTCTGGCGTCGGGGCATCGGCGCAGTGTCCCGCACGCGAGCCGGAGCGGTGTGTGCGCAACGTCCACGTGCGCGCCGGGTCGCTGACGTAGGGTCCGGGAGACGACGAGCCCGGGCCTCGAGGATCCGGGCTCACGACCGGCGAGCCGACGGCTCAGGGGGATCACGATGCGACCGACGAACCCGATGCGCGGCAGGTGGATGGTCGCGTGCGCCGCGGTGCTCTCGGGCGTCGCCACCGCGCTGCTGGCAGGATTCGTCGCCGCTCCCGCGTCCGGCGTGACGAGCCTCTACGTGCCGCAGCACTCCGGCACGAACGGGCAGCTGTCGGAGTTCGCGGTCGCCGCCGACGGCTCGCTCAGCGCCCTCGCGCCCGCCGATCTGGGGATCGACGCGCAGGACATCGCGGTCACCCCGGACGGGCGCTTCGCCTACGTGACCCGCAGCCCGGGCACCGATCTCGGCGCGATCGCGGAGTTCGCGCGCGGCGCGGGCGGGCGGATGGATCCCCTGGGCAGCGTCACGACCGGCGCCGACCCCGAGGGCATCGTCGTCGACCCGCAGGGCACCCGCGTCTACGACGTCAGCGCGCAGCGCCACGTGCTCGAGTCCCGGCCGATCGCGGCCGACGGCACGCTCGGGGCGGTCACGAGCGTCGACCTCGGCGCCACGGCGAGCCCGCGCTTCGTCGCGATGACGCCCGACGCCACCAGCCTCTACGTCGCCGATGGCGGAGTCGTCCGCCAGGGCACCGCCCACATCGACCAGTTCGACGTCGACCCGGCGACCGGCGCGGTCACCGCGAAGGCGCCGACGTCCGTGCCCTGGCCGAGCGTGCCGGGGACCAGCGCCCCCACCGGCGCGACGCGGATGGCCGTGACGCCCGACGGGCGCCAGCTGTATGCGACGAGCGGCGTGAGCGCCACGGGCGTCGCGCACTTCGCGATCGGCACCGGCGGAGCGCTGACCGGCGGCGCGATCGTCGGGGCCGCGGGTGACCCCGACAGCTCGAGCGTCGTCGCGATCGCACCCGGCGGCGCCTTCGCATGGGTTCCCACGAGCACGGGCACGCCCGGCCGCATCGACCAGTTCTCCGTCGGCGTGGCCGGCGCGCTCGCGCCCCTCTCCCCCGCCTCCGTGCCCTACGTCTTCGACGCGAGCGCGCGCGACGCCGTCGCGAGCCCCGACGGCCGATCGCTGTACGTCGGCCAGGACGGCGGCGTCGGCGTGTGGACGATCGCGGCCGGCGGCACGCTGACCCACGGCGCGGACCTCGCGAGCACGATCGGCGGGGTGACGAATGCTGGCGTCGCGCTGGCGCCGTCCCAAGCACCGGTCGCCGCGTTCACCGCGACGCCGAGGCCCGCCGGCCAGGCGACGACGTTCGACGCGAGCGCGTCATCCGATCCCGACGGCTCGATCGCCCGCTACGACTGGAGCTTCGGCGACGCCACCGCGCTGCCCGACGGGGGCCCGAAGCCGAGCCACGTGTACGCCGCCGGCACCTGGACCGCCGCGCTCACCGTCACCGACGCCGACGGCACCTCGACCTCGCAGCTGTGGACGGGGACGCGGATGCTGCGAAACGGCGGTCCGTCCGCGCAGACGTCGCGTACCGTCGCCGTCGCGGCCGGATCCGGCGGCCCGGGCGGCGCGATGCCCGCCCCCGACAAGGGCAAGTCGGTCACGATCGTCGCGACGTCGGGCACCGTGCGGGTGAAGCTGCCGGGCAGCAAGGTCTACGTCGATGTCGCGACGCTGCGCGAGATCCCGCTCGGATCGCGGATCGACGCGCGCCACGACCACGTGCTGATCACCGACGAGGTCAACACCGCAAAGCACAGGACGCAGTCGTCCTCGTTCTACGGCGGTATCTTCGTCGTGACGCAGACCAAGGACGCCGTCAAGCCGATCCTCGTCGCGACGCTGGCCGGCGGGTCGTTCGCCGGCTGCACGCCCCGCGGCTCGCGTGCCGGGCGCACCGCGACGACCGGCTCGCCGCTCGTCGCCTCGGCCGGCGCGGCCGCCGCCGCGGCGAGGAAGCCCGCGGGCAAGCGCAGCAAGCGCAAGGTCCGCAGCCTCTGGGGCCATGGCAAGGGAGACTTCCGGACGGCCGGCCGGCGCTCGTCGGCGACCGTTCGCGGCACCTGGTGGCTCGTCGAGGATCGCTGCGACGGCACGCTGACCGAGGTCAAGGACGGCTTCGTCGACGTCCGCGACACGCGCCTGCGCAGGACGATCCGGCTGCGCGCCGGCAAGCGCTCGGCCTACCTCGCGAAGGCTCCGTAGCGCCCACCGGGCGACAGTCGCGTCCGGAACGACGAGGGCACCCGGAACGACGAGGGCACCCGGAACGACGAGGGCGACCGCTCGCGCGGTCGCCCTCGGTACGACGAAGATCGTGATCCGGGCCTACAGCCCAGGCCAGCGATCAGATGGCCTGGACGTTGACCGCCTTGGGGCCCTTGTCGCCGGCTTCGGCGTCGTAGCTGACCTTGGCTCCCTCGGCGAGGCTGCGGTAGCCCTCACCCAGAATGCCCGTGTGATGGACGAAGAGATCCTTCGCACCATCGTCGGGGCTGATGAAGCCAAACCCCTTGTCGTCGCTGAACCACTTTACGGTTCCGGTGGCCATGCTGGCCCTCCTCGGATGGGCGTGCTGCTCACTCCGAGGATGCTTGAGGCAACGACACGGGGCGCTGGCACTTCTTTGCTGCCGAACCTCGATTGGTCCGGCCGTTCCCGCGCAACAGTACCGGCTCGCCGAGCAGAACGGTTATCGCACTGATAAGGGATGCCGTGCGGCCGCGGCTTCATCGCCTCTCACGAGGACTCGCGGCGCATCTCGTGGCGCACCCGAGTGCGCGAATCGCCGTAGCCGCGGGTCTCGATCGCGATCAGGATCGCGAGCGCGGCGGCGAGCCCGCCGACCGTCGCGAGCGCCGGGACGCGCACCGCGAGCGGGATGCACGCGACGAGCACGAGCGCGAGCCCCAGGCGCCGGCGGTTGATCGTGTGCACGTGGCGGTAGCGAAACGCGACGTGCGCGAGCAGGTAGGTCGCCGCGCCGCCGAGCAGCGCGGCGGCGGGCACCACGTCCAGCGGGTCGTCGACGTCGGCCAGCGTCGTCTTCATGCCCAGCGCGACGAGCACGATCCCCGCGACCATCGGGAAGTGCAGGTAGGAGTAGGAGTCGCGGGCCATCTCGTTCTGCGAGCGACCGGGCTCGGCGGCCGCGAGCCGGCGGCCGGCGACGATCGCGACGATGTCGAAGTACAGCCACCACAGGCCCGCCGCCACCGCCGTGCCGGCCGTCGCGGCGGCGACGACGCCGATGCCGACGCCGTGCTCGGCGCCGACGCCGACCGCGACGATCGACTCGCCGATCGCGATCAGCACGATCAGGCCATGGCGCTCGGCGAAGTGCTCGGGCACGAGCATCCAGCCCTCCGCGCCGAAGAGGTACGGCCCGCCCGCGTCGAGCAGCAGCGCGAGCGCCCACAGGCCGCCCTGCAGCAGGCCGTCGGTGAACGACGCGCCGATCAGGATGCCGGTGCCGACCGCCGTGCTGCCCGCGAGGCCGACGACCGACGAGCGCAGCTTCGGGTTGTCCGCGCTCGCGAGCAGGAACAGCGCGATGTGCGCGACGCGCACGACGGCGTAGGCGCACGCGAACGTCAGCCCCGTGGCGCCGAACGCGTGCGGC
>DASXCR010000150.1:0-17817 GCA_036491075.1 Solirubrobacteraceae bacterium | reverse complement strand
ACCCCGACACGCCGAACGACACGTCGCCGACGGGCTTTCACGTCGCCGATCCGCCCGCGGGGCTGCCCGTGAGCCCCCTCGCACCCGCGCCCTCGGCGACGGGATTTCGCTGGGGCTGAGCCGCCGCCCGGGATCGCCCCGGCCGCGGGGCGCGGGGCGCGGAGCGCGGTCCCCCGGCCGCCGGCCGGAACGTGCGGCTACACGCGCTGGATCAGCGTCCCCGTCCCGAGCCCGCCGCCGCAGCACATCGTCACGAGGCCGAGCTCCGCGTCCGAGCGCTCGAGCTCGTGCAGCAGCGTCGTCACCAGCCGCGCGCCGCTGGAGCCGAGCGGGTGCCCCAGCGCCATCGCGCCGCCGTTGACGTTGACGCGTTCCATGTCCGGCTCGAGCTCGCGCCGCCACGCGGCGACGACCGGCGCGAATGCCTCGTTGACCTCGAACAGGTCGACGTCGCCGATCGCCATGCCGTTGCGCTCGAGCAGCTTGCGCGTCGCCGGGATCGGGCCGGTGAGCATGATCACCGGGTCGACGCCGACCGTCGTCTGGTCGACGATCCGCGCGCGCGGCGTGCAGCCGAGCTGCTCGGCCTTCTCGCGCGACATCAGCAGCACGGCGGCCGCGCCGTCGGAGATCTGCGACGCGTTGCCGGCCGTGACGCGCCCGCCGGGCTTGAACGCCGGCTTCAGCGCCGCCAGCGCCTCGAGGCTCGAGTCGGGCCGGATGCCCTGGTCGGTGAGGCGCGTCGTGCCGTTGGTTGCAAACGGCACGATCTCGCGCGCGAAGCGGCCCTCCTCGGTGGCCTGGTGCGCGAGGCGATGCGAGCGCACCGCGAGCTCGTCGAGCTCCGAGCGCGGGATCTCCCACCGCTCGGCGATCAGCTCGGCGCTCAGCCCCTGCGGGACGAGCGCGTGCTTCTCCATCAGCGCGGGCGTGAACGGCGAGCCGACCTGCTCGACCCACTGCAAGCCGATGCCCATCGGGATGTGACCCATGTGCTCGACGCCGGAGCCGATCACGACGTCGTGGATCCCAGCGGCCACGAGCGCCGCGCCGAAGTTCACGGCCTGCTGCGCGGATCCGCACTGGCGGTCGACCGTCGTCGCCGCGGTCTCGACGGGCAGGCCCGCCTGCAACCAGGCGTTGCGGGCGACGTTGTAGGACTGCTCGCCGAGCTGCTGCACGCAGCCCGCGATGACGTCCTCGACCTCTGCCGCGTCGATGCCCGCCCGCGCGATCAGCTCGGCGTAGCAAGCTCCGAGCAGCTCGTTCGGATGGGTGTCCTTGTAGTAGCCCTTCTCCGGGTGGCCGCGCCCGATCGGCGTGCGAACGGCCTCGACGATGACGACCTCGCGTCCCTGCTGTCCACTCATGCTCGCCTCGACCTCCTGATTCGCGTACGTTTCGGGCGGGTCAGCACTAAGGTTCCGATTGACTAGTCAATCAAACGTGAGGAGCGGGCGTGGAAGAGCAGCTTGGCATCGCGGGCAGCGGCGCGATCGCGACGGGGTTGGCGGTCTGCGCGTCGCGCGTCGGCGAGCCGATCCTGTGGGCGCGCTCTGATGCGTCGGCGCAGCGGGCCGGCAAGCAGATCGCGAAGACCTGCCAGCGCCTCGGCGCGGACTACGACCCGGGGCGCGTGCGGATCGTCACCGATCTCGACGCGCTGGCGGATGCGAGCTTCCTCGTCGAGGCGATCGCGGAGGACACGGCCGTCAAGAGCGCGCTGCTCGCGCGGCTCGGCGCGATCGCGGGACCGGACGCGATCGTGAGCACGACGACGTCCTCGCTGTCGGTCGCCGGGCTCGCGGCCGCGTCGGGGCGGCCCGATCGCTTCGTCGGGCTGCACGTCTTCAACCCCGTCGCGAAGATGAAGCTCGTCGAGCTCGCCTTCCCCGCGCAGGCATCCGCGAGCACGCGCGAGCGCGCCGCCGCGCTGTGCGTCGCGCTGGACAAGGAGGCCGTCGAGGTGCCCGACCTCGCCGGCTTCGTCGTCAACCGGCTGCTGTTCCCCTACCTCTTCAGCGCCGTCGACTTCATGCAGAGCACCGGTCTACGGCCCCAGGCAGTCGACACGTGCATGCAGCTCGGCGCCGCGCACCCGATGGGGCCCATCGCGCTGCTGGACTACATCGGCCTCGACGTCTCGGTCGCGATCGGCGACGCGATCGAGGCCGACGTGCCGCAGCGCCTGCGCGACCTCTGCGCCGAGGGCGCGCTCGGCCGCAAGGCGGGTCGCGGGCTGTATCCCGCGGAGGCGTATCTGCGCTGAGGGCCGCAAGACGCAGGTTCTTCACCGAGGTTTAGCTGTGCTTCACGTTGCCTCGATTTGATCGCGGAGCGACATACCTCGCACCTCCTCCCAGAAGCACACGACGGGCCCGCAGGCGTTGCGGGCCCGTCGTGTTTCTGGCGACGGCGAAACACCCCAGTCCACCGTGCCGTGCCACCGCCGTCCCACGGGCGGGGTACGCACTGCAACGCAGCCGCGCTCGCGAACTTGCGCCAACCGGCGATCTGCGGTCGGCCGGTCGGACGCGCGGGCGCTATGCCTTCGCGACGGGCTCCTTGGCCGGCTCGGGACGCCGCTCGCGGATCCGGACCGCCTCGATGCGGTTCTCGCGCACCGACTCGACGCGAATCGTGTAGCCGTTCGCCTCGACCGTGTCCCCCCGGCGCGGCAGCCTGCCGAGCTCGGCGAAGACGAAGCCGCCGATCGAGTTGTACGCGTCGCTGTCGACCGGCAGGTCGAGGCCGTAGTCGGCGAGGTCCGTGATCGCGACATGCCCCCGCACGAACCAGTCGCCGTTGGCCAGGCGCCGGATCTCGCCGCCCGCGGGGTCGGTCTCGTCGTCGATCTCGCCCACGACCTCCTCGACGATGTCCTCGACCGTCACGATCCCGGCGACGCGGCCGTACTCGTCGACGACGACCGCCATCGTCGAGCGGTTGCGCTGCAGGTCGGCGAGCAGGTCGTCGAGAGGCTTGGTCTCGGGCACGATCGACACCGGTCGCACGGCCGGCTCGATCGACGCCTCGGCGCCGTCGGCCATCAGCACGCGCGCGAGCGAGTTGGAGTGCACGACACCCTTGACGCGGTCGGCGTTGTGGTCCTCGGTGACGAGCAGCCGCGTGTGGCCGGTGGAGATCGCGCGGCGCAGGGCGCTGCCGACGTCCTCGGACAGGTCGACCGTGACGACCGCCGGGATCGGCGTCATCACCTGGCGCGCCTCCTGCTCGTGGAGGTGGAAGACGCCCGTCAGCATGCCCGCCTCGCCTGGGTCGAGCTGCCCGCCGGCATGCGCCTGGGCGATGATGGCGCGCACCTCCTCCGGGCTCGAGCCCTCCTCGAATCCCGCCTCGGCCCGGATGCCGAGCGGGCGCAGCAACGCGTTGGACGCCTTCTCGAGCAGGTGGATGAACGGCCGCATCACCGTGTTGAAGCGATCCAGCGGCCGGGCGATCCGCAGCGCGACCTTCTCGCCGTTGACGATCGCGTAGATCTTCGGCACCTGCTCGCCGACCGTGATGTGGCCGGCCGTGACGCAGATGTAGGCGATCGCGATCGAGATCGCCGCGGCGACCGCGTGCGAGAGGCCGCCGAGCGCGGGCTCGACGAGCTGGGCGATCGCGGCCTCGCCGAGGAAGCCGATGCCCAACGAGGCGAGCGTGACGCCGAACTGACAAGCCGACAGGTACTCGCTGAGGTTGTCGAGCATGTGCACGACGCGCACGGCGCGGCGGTCGCCCGCCTCCGCCAGCTCCTCGAGCTTGGCACGGCGCGCACGGACGAGCGCGAACTCACCGGCGACGAAGAAGCCGTTGACGAAGATCAGCACGACGACCGCGCTGAGCAGGAGCGCGGTCAAGTGGCGCGGATGGGGCCGGGCCTAGGGTGTCGGCCGCGACTTCGAGGAAGGTCGTCGTTCATTGACGCTGCCCGCGAACCGTAGCAGCACCGTGAGCGGCCACCGGACCGATCAGTCGTCCGCCGTCAGCCCGTCGATCGCTCGCGCCAGCGCGAGGTCGTTCTCCGTGATGGCGCCGGCCGAATGCGTCGACAGCGTGAGGCGGACGTGCTTGTAGTCGTGGACGAGGATGTCCGGGTGGTGGTTGGCCGCGTTGGCCGCGTCCGCGACCCGGTTGGCGAGCTCCATCGCGGCGCCGAAGCCGGAGAGCTCGACGTCGCGGACGATGCTGTCGCCCTCGCGGCGCCAATCGCCGCCCGCCAGCTGCTCGTCGATCTCGGAGTCCGTCGGTCGTGGCATACCCTCTCCCGTCGTGCGGATCGTTTCCCTCGTCCCACACGCTACCGAGCTGTTGTTCGCGCTCGGCCTGGGCGAGGACGTCGTCGGCGTGACGCACGAGTGCGACTACCCGCCGCCGGCGCGCGAGATCCAGCCGGTGACCTACGACGTCCTGCCCGCGGGGCTGTCCGCCGGCGAGATCGACGCGGCGGTGCGCGAGCGAACGGCGAACGGCGACTCGATCTACGCGCTCGACGAGGAGCTGCTGCGCGAGCTCGAGCCCGACCTCATCGTCACGCAGGCGCTCTGTCACGTGTGCGCCGTCTCCCACGACGAGGTCCAGGCTCTGGCCGTCACGCTGCCCGGCCCGCCGCGCGTGATCGCGCTCGATCCGAAGACCTACGGCGAGACCCTCGGCGACGTGCGCACGCTCGCGCAGGCGACCGGCGCCAAGGACGCCGCGCTGGACCTGATCGCGCGCACGGCGCGGCGCGCGGACATCGTCCGCCTCGCCGTGCGCGACGTCGCGCGCCCGCGGGTCGCCGCGATCGAGTGGCTGGACCCGGTGTTCGTCGCGGGGCACTGGACGCCGCAGCTCGTCGAGATGGCCGGCGGCGAGGACGTCTGCGGGCTGCCCGGCGAGCCGTCCGAGCAGTCGACCTGGGAGCTCGTGGCCGCGGCCGAGCCGGAGATCGTCGTCGTGATGCCGTGCGGCTACGACGCGGCCCGTGCCGTCGTCGAGGCCGAGGAGCATGCCGCGGCGCTGCGGACGCTGGGCGCGCTGCGCGTCGTCGCCGTCGACGCCTCGTCGTACTTCTCGCGACCCGGTCCGCGGCTGATCGACGGCCTCGAGCTGCTCGCCCACATCCTGCACCCCGACCGCGTGCCGGCGGCGGCCGCCGAGGCGCTGGCGGTGGCGCTCTGACCGGCGGGCGGGCTGGCGCGGGGCCGGAACCGCGGACCGTCCTGTACCTGCACTCCTCGGCGGGGCGCTACGGCGCCGATCGCCAGCTCGCGCTGCTCGCGGGCGGGCTGGATCCCGCGCGCTATCGCCCGCTGGTCGTGCTCGCGATGGACGGCGAGCTGCGCGGGGACCTGCAGGCCGCCGGCGTCGAGGTGCTCGTGCGACCGCTCGCCGTCCTACGCCGCGCGGCGATGTCGCCGGCCGGCCTGGCGAGCGTCGCCGGCGCGCTCGCCCGTGACGGCGGGGGCCTCGCGCGGCTCGTGCGCCGGCGGGGCGTCGCGCTCATCCACACGAACACGTCGGTCACGCTCGGCGGCGTCGCGGCATCGCGCATCGCCCACATCCCGCACGTCTGGCACGTGCGCGAGATCTACGCGGGCTTCGAGCGCTACTGGCCCGTCTACGGCCGCCTGCTGCTGACCGCCGACGCGCTGCCCTGCGTCTCGCGGGCGACCCGCGCGCAGCTCGGCGGCGACCCGCGCGCGATCGTCGTCCACGACGGCCTGGCGCTCGCGCCGCGGCGGGCGCCGCGCGCGGCGGCCCGCGCGGCGCTCGGCCTGCCGGCGGACGCGTTCGTCTGCGCGATCCTCGGCCGGATCTCGACCTGGAAGGGTCAGGACGTCCTGATCCGCGCGCTCGCGGACCCGGCACTCGCGGGCGGCGCCGGTGGCGGCCACGCGAGTGGCGGCCGCGAGAGCGCAGGCCGCTCCGGCGGCGGACGTGTCGGCGGAGGAGCCGCCGGTAGCAGCGCCAGCGACGGCGGCGGGTGCGGCGCTGGCGCGGCGACGATCGCGCTCGTCGCCGGCGACCCGTGGCAGGGCGAGGAGCGCAAGCTCGACGAGCTGCGTGCGCTCGCAGCCCGGCTCGGCGTGAGCGAGCGCGTGCGGTTCGCGGGCTTTCGCTCGGACGTCGAGAACGTCTACGGCGCCGCGGACGTCGTCTGCGTGCCGTCCACGCAGCCCGATCCGCTCCCCAACGCCGCGCTGGAGGCGGCCGCCGCCGGCTGCTGCGTCGTCGCCGCCGATCACGGCGGGCTGCCGGAGATCCTGCGCCGCGACACGACCGGCCTGCTCGTGACCCCGGGCGACGCGGCCGCGCTCGCCGCCGCGCTCGCTCGCCTGCGGGCCGACCCGGCGCTGCGCGCGCGGCTCGGCTCGGCCGCGGCGGCCGACGTCGGCGAGCGCTTCGCCCCCGCCCGGCTGCTCGCCCGCACGCAGGAGCTCTACGACGACGTCGTCGAGCGCAGGCGCCGCCGGTAGCCCACGGCCCGCCGCGGCGAGCGACCATCGACGGCCGCTAGAAGATCGGTGGCGCCGCCGACTTCGCGACGAGGACGCTTCCGACCGCGAGCGCGACCACGAGCACGCCGGCGCTGATGTAGACGAGGTTGCGCGACATGCCCTGGCGCTCGGCGAAGTCGAACATCAGGTAGCTGATCAGCCCGCCCGCGATCAGCCCGCCGAGGTGGCCGCCGATCGAGATCCCGGAGATCGTGAACGTGATGCCGAGGTTCAGCAGCAGCGTGATGCCGAGCCCCGACTGCATCGGGCTGATCCCGCGGGCGCGCATGACGAGGATCGCCGCGCCCAGCAGCCCGAACACCGCTCCCGACGCGCCGACGGTCTCCACGTTCGGCGAGATCAGCAGCGCGCCGAAGGAGCCGCCGACCAGCGAGATGGCGTAGATGATCCCGAAGCGCAGCTTCCCGATCGCCGGCTCGAGCAGCCCGCCGATGAAGTACAGGAAGTACATGTTGAACGCGATGTGCAGGATGCTCGCGTGCAGGAACCCGGCGGTGACGATCCGCCACCAGTCGCCGCCCGCCACCTGCGGGGCGTCGAGCCAGAGCTTGGCGAACACCGTCCCGCCCGGCGTGTTGATGCCGTGGCCGCCGGCGGCGGTCACCGCGTACACGATGACGTTGATCGCGATCAGCGCGTAGGTCAGCTGCGGCGTGCCGGTCAGCGTCGCCGCCGTGCGCACCTTCGTCTTGTGCTTCGAGCACTCCGGGCAGCGCATGCCCACCGATGTCGAGGTCATGCAGTCCGGGCAGATCGGGCGTCCGCACGAGGAGCACGAGACCCCGGTCTCGCGATTGGGATGGCGGTAGCAGGTCGTCGCTATGTCGCTCGCCGCCTTGGCCACGAGGCTGACGCTAGCAGTCCACCGCCGCGCATCCGTGCACGCGCGGCGGGGCGGCCCGCGGTACTCAGGTGGCGGCGGTGACGATCGGCTTGGACGTGGGGACGTCGCTGCCCTGCGCCTGCTCCTGCGTCACGAGCAGCGTCCTGTGCCCGTTCAGCTTGCCGACGTCGACGGACGCGCTGCCGTCGTGCACCGAGAACAGGTTCGCCGGCTTCGGCCCGGCGTGGTCCTTGGGATCGTCGATCCACAGCTCGTAGATGCTGCCGGCGGCCGGCGCCTTCATCCCGGCGAGCGCGAGCCGCGCGTTGCCGTCGCAGACCTCGACCTTGGCGGTCGCCCCCGGCGACGTGACGCTCGCGCGACGTGTCGTGCAGTTCGCGTCCGAGCCGCCCTGCAACAGCACACCGGCACCGATGCCCACCGCCAGCAGGACCGTCGCCAGCGCCCCCGCACCGAGTGGCGTGAGCCACCCCAGCCCGAAGCGCATGCGGCGCTCCGCGCGCATGGGCCGGTCGGCCGTCGCGCCGGTCGCGAGCAGCAGCTCGGACTCGGCTCGCACGACCGACATGACGCGTCCGCGGATCTCCCCAGGGGCGCTGAACTGCGGCACGGCGTTGAGCAGCGCGTGCGACACGAAGCCGAGCTCCTGCACCTTCGCGGCGCAGTCGCGGCACTCCGCGACGTGGTCGCGGTAGGCGTCCGCGTCGCCGTCGGGCAGCGCGCTGAGGACGTAGCCGGCTGCGTCGTCGACGCGCGGGCACTCGAAGATGCTCACGGCATGACCTCCCGCAACCCGCCGAGTTGCGCGCGCATCTTCTCCAGGCCGAGCCGCATCCGGCCCTTCACCGTGCCGATCGGGGTCTCGAGCATCGAGGCGATCTCGGTCTGTGTGAAGCCGCCGAAGTACGCGAGCTCGATGACGCGGCACTGCTCGACGGGCAGCGTCTGCAGCGCCTGGCGGATCTCGTTCGCCTCGTCGAGCCGGGCGACCTCGACGTCCGTGCGGTCGCGGGCCTCGAAGCGCTCCTCGATGCCCTCGTCGCTCGCGCGGCGGCGATCGTGCACGACCGAGCGGCGCAGCGAGTCGATCGCGCGATTGTGGACGATGCCGAGCACCCAGGTACGAACCGATCCACGGGCCCGGTCGTACCGAGCGCCGCTGCGCCAGAGTGAGAGGAACGCCTCCTGCACCACGTCCTCGGCGGCCGAACGCGTGCCGCACATGCGGTAGGCCAGCGAGAAGGCCGCGCTCGAATGTCGTTCGTAGACGACCTCGAAGGCGGACGCCTCCCCGCGGCGCACGAGCTGCATGAGGTCCTCGTCGGCGAGGTCGCGCAGCTCGGTCGGTCCGGGCTCATCGTGTTTGCGCAGGAGTGCCATGTGTAACCGAAGCTACGCCGGCCCAATCCGATCGGATCAGCGCGCGGGGACTCAGTCGCGCCGAGCGAGCTTGCGCGCCTCGCCGGCCGCAGCGCGCATGGTCCGCCGCAGCAGGTCGAGAGGGTCGCTGGAGGCGGCGGCGCGCTTCTTTCGCTCCTGGCGCACGCGCAGCACGACGAGCGCGGTGCCAGCGCTGACGCCGACCGCGCTCGCGACGACCGGCCGCACCCAGTTGCGCGGGTCGCGCATCGCGCCGATCTCCCACGACTCGAGCTCGTCGACGGCCGCGTCGGTGAGCTCCTGCAGCGTCGACTCGACGCGCGCCTTGAGCTTCTCGGGTGGGTCGACCGGCTGCAACGCGAGGCGCAGCATCGACTCGAAATCCGCGTGCGCGGGCTGACTCATGTCGACATCACCAACCCCTCGAGCTGCTTGATGGCACGGTGCAGCAGCACCTTCGTCGCACCGTCGGTCTTGCCCATCGCGCGGGCGATCTCGCGATTGTCCATGCCGAGCGCGAATCGCATGATGAGCGCCTCACGACGTTCGTCCGGCAGCGTCTTGATCGACTCGATGATGCGCGCGAGCTCGTCGCGGCCCTCGACGAGGTCCTCGGTCGTGTGCGGCGTGCTGAGCACGGTCGTGTCGTCGATCGCGGTCTGCGGCCGGCGCGAACGGTCGCGGTAGAGGTTCGCGGCGAGGTTGTGGGCGATGCGGATCAGCCACGGCCGCAGCGGCCGGCCGTCGGACTCGGCCTGCGCACGCTCGAAGTGGCGGTAGGCCTGCAGGAAGGTCTGCTCGGTCAGGTCCTCGGCGTCGTGATGGTTGCCGACCCGGTAGTACGCGTAGGAGTAGACGTCGCGCAGATGGACCCTGTACAGCTCGGAGAAGTCCTTGTCGAGCCGCGCCTTGTCGATGCGATCCACGCATCTCAGCCTACTCGGGAGGGGTGTCCCGGTCGGGCTCGGAGGGCCGCGCGGCAACCCCCGCGAGAACGACATCTCCGGCCGCGTGGACACGCTTGACGGCACCGTTCGCGAAGCGGCCCACGGCGGTGCGCGCCGGCGCGGTCGCATCGGCCTCCCCGCGCTCGAGGCGCCGGCCGCCGGGCGCCGTCACGTGCGCGACGAACGCGTCGGGCCCGATGCGGCCGTCGACGAGCGCGACGAGCCGGTCGAGCGTCGGCGACGGGACGCCCTCGCGCCTGAGGGTCCGCGCCAGCAGCGCGACGCCGTCGAGCGCCTCGCTGGACTGGCCGATCTCCTCGCCGATGCTCTCGGCCGGCATGCCCTTGCCGAGCAGCTCGCCGGCGCGGCGGTTGCGGCTGCACTCGGCGACGACGGTCGCGACGAGGTCGCCGGCGCCCGCCAGTCCGGAGAAGGTCTTCGGATCGACGCCCTGGGCGCGGGCGAAGGCGTCGATCTCGCCGAACACCCTGCCGGCGGCGGCACCGGCGGCGTTGGGACCGCTGACTCCCGCGACCGCGGCGGCGAGGGCCGCGGCGTTCTTCGCGGTGCCGGCGAGCTCGACGCCGGCGATGTCGCGCGTCGTCGTGGCGGCGAAGCCCGCGCGCCGCAGCACGCGCTGCAGCTGCGTGGCGAAGACGCCGTCGCTGCAGCCGACGACGAGCGCCGCGCCGTTGTCGAGCGCGTCCGCGGCGTGGCCGGGCCCGCCGAGGCAGGCGACAGCGCGCGCGCTCACCCGGGCGGCGACGTACGCGCTGGGGAGCATGCCCTGCGGCGCGACGAGGCCCTTGGAGAGCACGAGCACGCCCGCCTGCGGCGCGATCGCGCCGGCGTGCGCCTCGACGGCGTCGGGCAGGCTCGCGGCGGGCACGGCGAAGCAGACGACGTCCGCGCGGCTGAGGTCGAGCTGCCGCGCGGTGGTGACGTCGATCGCGGGCGGGAGCGTGACGTCGGGCAGGTAGTGGTCGTTGACCCGCGTCGCGTTCAGCCTGCGGGCCTGGCGGTCCGTGCGGCAGCCGAGCTCGACCTCGATCCCGGCGCGCGCGAGCGCGATCGCGAGGCCGGTTCCCCAGGCGCCCGCGCCGACGATCGCGGCCCGCCGCAGCGGAGCGGTGCCCCCGAGCCATTCCCACTGCAACTCGACGCACGGCCAGACGCGCTCCATGACGGTGCGGGCCATCGCCGGCGTCGGCTCCTCGACGCGCGGGAACAGCAGCGGGCGCCCGCAGCGCAGGCGGACCTTCTTCGGGCGGATGCGCCAGCGCCGGCGCACGTCCTCGGTTCCGATGACGGCGACGGGAACGATCGGGACGCCGGTCTCGAGCGCGAGCCGGCCGACGCCGCGCTTGGGACTGCCGAGGCCGCCCGGGCGGGTGCGCGTGCCCTCGGGGAAGATCACGACGACGTCGCCGCGGTCGAGGATCCGGCGCGCGGTGGCCATCGCGTCGCGGTCGCCGTGGCCACGATCGACGGGGAAGGCGCCGAGCGAGCTGAGCCACCAGGCGAGCGGGCGATTCGTGAACAGCTCGCGCTTGGCGACGAAGTAGACGGGCCGGCGGACGAGCGTTCCGATGAGGAACGGATCGAGGAACGAGCGGTGGTTGGCGGCGATGATCACGCCGCCGCTGCGGGGGATGTGCTCGCGGCCGACGCGGCTCATCCGGAAGTACAGGACGAAGAACGGCTCGAGGACGGCGCGCGAGAGCCAGTACACGACGCGATTGACGCCGCGCCCGCGGGCGCGTTCGAGAAAGCGATTGCGATCCATTGCTTCGGATACCCGCTGTGATGACGACCGTTACAGTCCGCGGGAGTGGTCATCGATCTCGGCAAGACGGTTCGCGGCGCGGTCGCCGGCGCCGTCGCGGCAGGCGTGTGGGCGGCGCAGCAGCCGCTGGACAAGGCCGCGTTCGGCATCGACTACGACGACACGGAGCTGCTCGGCAAGGCGTTCACGCGCGGGCGCTTCTGGCCCGTCGTCGGCTGGGGCCTGCACCTCGGCAACGGTGCCGTGCTGGGCGCGGTGTACGCCGCCGTCGCGGGTCGGATGCCGGTGCCGTCATGGTCGCGCGGGCCGATCGTCGCGATGACCGAGCACCTCGCGACGTGGCCGTTGACGGTCGTCGTCGATCGCGTGCACCCGGCGCGCGACGACATGCCTCGCCTGGCCGGATCGTGGCGCGCGTTCGCGCAGGCGACATGGCGCCACGCGCTGTTCGGCGTCGTGCTGGGCGAGCTCGAGCGGCGCCTGAACCCGCCGCCGGATCCGGAGCTGCCGACCTACGAGCACGTCCTGTCAAGCAACGGGCACGGCAGCCTCGAGCACGCGGCAACGTCGCTGTAGGTCGCGATGCCCGGGATCCGTACCGGGACCCCGCGGAGCCGTGCTGCGAGTGGCACCAGCAGCCCGGCGAGCCGGGGTTGACCCCGGGCGGTCGGGCGGGCACGGCCGCGTGCCCGCGCCGCAGCCATATCGGGGCCACTCGGCGTCGCGATGGCTCGAGGTGACACACGCGATCCGTAGTAGGGACTGACCGATCGTCCACGTGTGGTCGCTCGGCGCACATCCGGTGCGCTTCCCGGCTCTCGTGCCTCTCCGTCCAAGCCCGCCTTCGGACTCGAACCGAAAACCTCTTCATTACAAGTGAAGTGCTCTACCAATTGAGCTAGGCGGGCGGGTGGCCAGGCGCTTGCAGGCCCGCTGCGCACACGCAGCGACCCCACCTCGGGCGACCAGCGCAGGCTAGCGCCGCCGGCGCGCCCGCGAAAGGCCGCCCGAGGGCCAACGCGGGCCGCGTCTGGCACCCTTGCAGGCGCACACGACCAAAGGACGGCAAGGTGGCGGCCATCAGGGAGGATCGCTCGGCCAGCGCAGCCGGCGTCGGGAATCTGCTCGGCGGGGACGGGTTTCGCGGGATCGGGATGTCGCTGGTCTTCGTCGCGCACGTCTTCGCCAACGCGGATCCGGCGCCGAACCTCGCGAGCTACGGCTGGGCGAAGCAGCCGATCGCGCGCATCGACCTCGCGCTCGCGACGTTCTTCGTGCTCTCCGGCTACCTCATCGCCCGCCCGTTCCTGCGCTCGTTCGTGCTCGGCACGAAGCGCCCCTCGGTGCGCCGCTACGCGCGCAACCGCGTCCTGCGGATCGTGCCGATCTTCTACCTCATCGCGCTGCTCGTACTGCTGCGCTTCGGCCTGGATGGTGCGATCAGCCCGACGCCCGACAACCCGTCCGGGACCGGGCCGCAATCGGCTTGGTGGCAGATCCTCTCGATCTTCACCTTCACGCAGAGCTACACCGGCGGCTCGGCGACACTGCCGATCGGCCAGGCCTGGTCGCTCGACGTCGAGGCCGCGTTCTACGTCGCGATCCCGATCGCGGCGATGATCGCCTACCGACTCGGGCGGCCGCTGAAGACGCCGAAGGCCCGCGGCATCGCCGCGGTGACGTTCATCGGCGCGCTCGCGCTCTTCAGCATCGCCCTGCGCCAGAAGGCGGGCAACAACTTCGGACTGCTCACGAGCCCCCCGCTGATCGTCTACATCTTTCTGCCGGGGGTCGCGCTCGCCGCGATCGAGCCGTTCGCGGTCCCCTGGTTTCGCGACCGCGCGCAGCGCGCGCGCCGCTTCGCATGGGCTTGCGTCGCCGTCGCCGTCGTCGCGTGGCTGCTCTACATGAAGTGGGACTACAACGCCGGCACGACCCAGATCCACCACGCGCTCGGCCGCCGCTGCGTCCTGCTCGCCCTCTTCGGGATGGCCCTGATCGCCGCGATGATCGCCGTGCAGCTCGGCACGAACCGCGCGCCGCGCTGGCTGGACAACCGCTGGACGAACTGGCTCGGCGAGCGCTCGTACGCCTTCTATCTCATCCACGTCGTCGTGATCTTCGAGCTCATCTCGATCGTCGGCGCGAACCACTCCCCCGTCGAGCTCGGTGCCGTCTTCTTCCTCGTCGGCTTCCCGATCTCGGTGACGCTCGCCGGGCTCTCGTGGCGCTACATCGAGCGGCCGTGCCTCGAACGGCGCCTGCCGTGGGCGCCGGGACTCAAGCCACAGCAGGGCAAGGCGCACGAGGTCGCCGACCCGGCGGCTGGCGCGGAGCCGGCACCCGCCAAGGCGCCGGTCTGAAGGTCAATCCGGGAGCATCGGCATCGACGCGCCGAGGTCGCGGCCGAGCAGCACCGCGCGCGTGACGCTCTCGGCACCGAAGCGGTCGCGCACGTCGTCGAGCACGATGTCGAGCGCCTGATGGCGATCGAGCGCCAGCGCGAGCTGGTGGCCCGCGCCCGCCTCCTGCAGGTTGCCGAGCGTGATGCCGATCAACGTCAACCCGCGCTGCGCGATCAGCGCGGTCGACGCCGACAGCAGCGTGCGCAGCGCGGAGAGGATCACCCGCGTCTGCGCGGTCGCCTCGAGCAGCGTGTGCGAGCGGGTCGCGCGCGCGTAGTCGTCGAAGCGCAGCGCCAGCACGACCGTCCGGCACAGGCGCCGCGCCGCGCGCAACCGCCGCGCGAGACGATCGACCAGGCCGACGACGATCGCGTCGAGCTCCTCCGCGGACCGCCGGCCGCGGCCGAGCGCCCGCTGCGACCCCATCGAGTGCCGCCGCCGGCCGACGACGACCGGCCTCGGGTCGCGGTTGTTGGCCAGCGCGTGCAGATGGCGCCCCGATGCGCGCCCGAGGATCGCCACGAGCGCCGCCTCGTCGAGCGTCGCGATCTGGCCGACCGTCGTCAGGCCGAGCTCGCCGAGCTTGCGCGCCGTCACCGGCCCGACGCCCCACAGCCGTCCGACCGCGAGCGGGTGCAGGAACTCGAGCTCGCGGTCGGGCTCGACGACGAGCAGCCCGTCCGGCTTGGCGACCGCGCTCGCGACCTTCGCCAGATGCTTCGTCCGCGCGACGCCGACGGTGATCGCCAGCCCGACGCGGCTCAGCACCTTGCCGCGCAGCGCCACCGCGATCTCGAGCGGCGAGCCGGCGATGTGACCGAGTCCGCGGACGTCGAGGAACGCCTCGTCGATCGAGATCCCCTCGACGAGCGGCGTCGTCTCGTCGAAGATCTCGAAGACCCGCCGGCTCGCCTCGGTGTACGCGTGCATCCGCGGAGCCACGACGACGGCCTGCGGGCACAGCCGCCGGGCCCGGCGGCCACCCATCGCGGAGTGGATGCCGAACGCCTTCGCCTCGTAGCTCGCCGCCATCACGACCCCGCCGCCGACGATCACGGGGCGACCGCGCAGGCGCGGGTCGTCGCGCTGCTCCACCGAGGCGAAGAACGAGTCGAGGTCGGCATGCAGGATCGTCGCTTCGACGGCCACGAACACATGTTCGCATCACGATCGGATCGCATGCAAGCCGGCTTGCAGCGGGCCTCTGCGAAGATGCGCCGGTGATCCCGGCGCGCGTCCGATCGACTGCACGCGCGGCGCGCCTGACCGCCGAACGCGCGCGCTTCGAGCTCTGGAGCCGGCGCCTGGACGGCGCGCTGCGCCGGGCGGGCGGGCGCCTGGACCTGCAGGCGCCGCGCGGGGCGCACTTCTACGAGCTGCCCCGGCTCGAGATCCACCCATCCGGCAGCAACGGCGGACGCCCGGGCAGGCTCACGCTGCGCATCGGCGAGCACGTGATGCTCGGCCGCGGACTCATCCTCGAGGTCTGGGCGGCGGCGGAGAACACGGTCGACCTCGGCGACCGCGCGACGTTCCGCGCCGGCGTCCGCGTGCAGATGCGCGGTGGCGCGGTGCGCGTCGGCGCCGACGCCCGGATCCGCGACTACGGCCTGCTCGAGGCCAGCGGCGGCGAGATCGCGATCGGCGAGTCCGTGCAGTTCGGCGCCCAGGTCTGCCTGCACGCGACCGAGCGCATCGCTCTCGGCGACCACGTCACCGTCGGCGAGCGCACGAGCATGTTCGACTCCGACCATCGCCACGACGGCAGCGACGCGCCGGTCGTCGACCAGCCCGTCGCCGTGGCCCCCATCTCGATCGGCGCCAACACGTTCATCGGGGCGAACTCGCTCGTGTTGCGCGGCGCGGCCTGCGGGCGCAACTGCGTGTTCGCCGGGGGCAGCGTCGTGCGCGGCGGCGACTATCCGGGCGGCTTTCTCTACGCGGGCTCCCCCCCGACCGCCGTGCGCCCGCTACGAGCGCACGGGAATCGCACCAGTACATAGGCTGTGCGACATGACACCTGAAACCAACGGCTACGAGCCTCTCGAGATCTCGTCCGACCTCGCCACCAAGCCCGCGGTGCCGACCCCCGTGGGAACGCCGCCGGCGCAGCTCATCACCGACGACGTCGTCAAGGGCGAGGGCAAGGCGGCGTCCGCCGGCAGTCACGTCCACGTGCACTACGTCGGCGTCTCGTACTCCAGCGGCAAGCAGTTCGACTCCTCCTGGGATCGCGGTTCGACGTTCGACTTCCCGCTCGGCGCCGGGCGCGTCATCAAGGGCTGGGACATGGGCGTCAGCGGCATGCGCGAGGGCGGCCGTCGGACGCTCGTGATCCCGCCGGTGCTCGGCTACGGCGAGCGCGGCATGGGCCCGATCGCGCCCAACGAGACGCTCGTCTTCGTCGTCGATCTCGTCAAGGTGGGGTGAGCACGATGAGGACGCGCATCGCCACGGCAGCCACGATCGCGGTCGCGGCGATCGGCATCGGAGCCTGCGGCGGCAGCTCCAACAGCGACGACCCGATCGCCGACTTCGCCTCGACGCCCGAGCCCGCGACGACGACCGCCTCGACCACGGACATCACCAAGACGCCGACGACGACCACGGCCTCGACGAAGCCCGTGAAGTCGTCGGGCAAGACGATCAAGCAGCTCGTGATCTCGAAGGACCTCAAGAAGAAGCCGTCGATCGGCCGGCCCACGGGGGCTCCCCCGACGAAGCTCTACAAGCGCGACGTCGTCAAGGGCAAGGGCAAGGCGGCGAAGTCCGGCGACAACGTCAGCGTCCAGTACGTCGGCGTCTCGTACTCCGACGGCGTGCAGTTCGACGCGTCCTGGGACCGCAACGCGCAGTTCCCGTTCCAGCTCGGCAAGGGCAACGTCATCAAGGGCTGGGACGAGGGCATCGCCGGCATGAGGGTCGGCGGCAGGCGGCTGCTCGTCATCCCGCCCAGCCTCGCCTACGGCAACCAGGCGAACGGCAAGATCGCGGCGAACGCAACGCTGATCTTCGTCGTCGACCTGAAGAAGATCGGCTCCTGAGCTCGAGCCGAGCGGCCGCCCGGCTGCATCGCGGATTGCGCCTGCTGGGCGGCGGCGCCCGCGATGCCGGCCGGTGGCCGCTCGGCCGGCCGCTGAGCCCGTGCCCGCGCCCCACACGGGCGGTCCTCGGCGCTACGCGGCGCCCCAGACGCCACCCGTGCGACCGAGCGTGACGGTGTGCTCGCCCTCGGGGGTCTCGATGCGAAAGACGGCCTGGTCGGCGTCGGTTCCCGGCTTGTCGATGACCCGCAGCAGCGTCAGCGAGTCGATCTGCGTCGCGCCGAAACGCTGCTCGGCGGCAGCGCGCGCGGCGGCCTCGAGCGTCGCGCGCTCCCAGCCCTTGTCCGCGGCGTGCGCGTGAGCGAGCTCGAGCTCGGCCTTGGCGAGCTGCTCGCGCAGCTGGCCGTCGCGCGACCGCGTGCGCCGGCCGGTCGCGGCGTAGCCGCCGGCCCCCAGCGCCAGGACGACCAGCGCGATCGCGATCAGGAGGATCTCGACGGGTGTCATGCGGCGACTCTACCTGGCCCCCGAGCGGCCCTTCAGTTCAGGACGGCGCGCGACGTGAGGTGCGTCCCGACCTTGCGCTTCACGCGCTGCAGCGCGTTGTCGACCGTCTTGGCATCGCAGCCGAGGCGCGTCGCGACCTCCTCGTAGGGACGCCCGTCGAGATACAGCGCCAGCACGCGCGACTCGAGCTCTGACAGCGCCGTCGAGAGGCAGCCGACGAGCGAGTGCAGCTCCTCGGTCGAGATCACCTGGTTGACCGGGTCGTGCACGGTCGAGCCGGGGATGACGTCCTCGAGCGTCGGCTCGCCGTCGCCGGCGGCGCCCGCGGGGGTCGCCGAGAAGGAGACGTACTGGTTCAGCGGCGAGTGCTTGTTGCGCGTCGCGGTCTTCACCGC
>DASXCR010000149.1:0-3775 GCA_036491075.1 Solirubrobacteraceae bacterium | reverse complement strand
GGTCATGCACTGATCCTCACTGTCCTTGTCTTTGCCTTCAAGCGAAATGTCCAGCGTGATTCATTGGCTGCGCGCTAACGGTCACAGCCTGCGGCTGCAGCTGTGTCGCCGCATCGAGACACGCCGCACGGACCGCGTCCGGCGCAGTCTACGCAGGGGACGCCGGTCCGGGTATTGCGCTCGCGCCGCCGGTGGCGTGCCGATCGCGACGCGAACCGCCGCGAGCGCGGCAGGTCAGGAGCGCAGATCCTCCAGCGCCTCGGGCGTGTCGACGTCGATGCCCGAGCAGAGGTGCCCGCACTCGATCGCGAACGCACCGATGCGCTTGAGCACCTCGCGCGCCCCGACGTCGCCCTCGAGCCGGGAGATGTCGTCGAAGTAGGCGCTGCCCAGCGCGACGGGATGGCCCGGCGCGCCGTCGAAGAGGCCGCGAGCACGCGTCTGCGCGCCGTGCTCGTCTGCGAGATCGGCGAAGCGCGCGATGACCTGCGGGGTGATCTTCGGCATGTCTCCGAGCGTCAGGACGACGGCGTCCGCCGTGTCGCGCACCGCCGCGATGCCGGCGCGCAGCGACGCCGCCTGGCCGGTCGCCCAGTCCTCCGCGACGACGACCTCGGCCGAGCCGAAGTCGACGCCGGCAAGGATCTCGTCGGCGCGGGCGCCGAGCACGACGACGATCCGGTCGATCGCCGGCACGGCCTCGACCGCCCGGATCGCGTGCTCGAGCAGCGGGACGCCGTCCAGCTCGGCCAGTTGCTTGGCCGAGCCGAACCGCGACGCCCCGCCGGCTGCGAGGACGATGCCTGCGATCACCGGCGGGGGGCCATCCGCTAGCCGGCGGCCGTCGTCAGCGCGCGCTCGCAGAGCACGCGCGCGAGGTGCTGCTTGTACTCGGGCGTGGCGTTGAGATCGCCGGTCGGCTCCGTGCCGTCCGCCGCCAGCGCCGCCGCCGCGGCGATGTGCTCGGCGTCGAGCGGCTGGCCGCGCAACGCGTCCTCCGCCGCGGTCGCGCGCAGCGGCGTCTGTGCCATGTGCGTCAGTCCGATGCGGACATCCTCGCAGAGCCCGTCGGACGCCTTCACGAGCGCGCAGACCCCGACCATCGCCCAGTCCTCGGCACGGCGGTTGAACTTCTCGTAGCCGAACCCGTAGCCGGCGAGCGCGGGAACGCAGACCTCGGTGAGGACCTCGCCGGCGGCGATCGACGTCGTCAGGTACCCCTCGAAGAGGTCCTCTGCGGCGATCTCGCGCTCACCGCCCGCGCCGCGGACGATGACCGAGCCGCCGTAGGCGAGCAGCACCGCCGGCAGGTCGGCCGCCGCGTCGCCGTTGGCGAGCGAGCCGCCGATCGTCCCGCGGTTGCGGACCTGCTGGTCGGCGATCTGGCTCGCCGCCGCCGCTATCAGACCCATGTCGTCGCGCGTCTGCAGGTCGGCGTGACGGGTCATCGCGCCGATCCGGAACGTGTCGTCGCCGGTCTGCACGCCGCGCAGCTCGGCGATGCGGCCGATGTCGACAAGTCGCCCAGGCGAGGCGAAGCGCAGCTTCATCATCGGCACGAGCGAGTGCCCGCCGGCGAGGATCCGGGAATCCGAGCCGCCCTCGTCGAGCAGCCGGATCGCGTCGTCGACCGAGTCGGCGACGGCATAGTCGAACGCCGCGGAGATCATGCCGCACCTCCTTCGGGCTTCGTGGGTCCGGAGCCGGCGGAGCCCTCGCCCTGGTCGGGCAGCGCCACGCCCTGCTCCGTCTCGCGCGGTCCGTCGCCGTCGCCGCGTGCCTCCTGGAGCGCCTGCCAGACGCGCAGCGGCGTGAGCGGCATGTCGATGTACGAGACGCCCTCGCCGCGCAGCGCGTCGATCACGGCGTTGACGATCGCCGGCGTGGCGGCGATCGTGCCCGCCTCGCCGATGCCCTTGACGCCGAGCGAGTTGGATGGCGACGGCGTCTCCGTGCGATCGAGCTCGAACGTCGGGATCTCGTTTGCGGTCGGCAGCGCGTAGTCCATGAACGTGCCGGTCACGAGCTGTCCGCGCTCGTCGTAGACGATCTGCTCGTAGAGCGCCTGGCCGATCCCGTGCGCGACGCCGCCGTGGACCTGCCCGTCGATCAGCATCGGGTTGACCGCCGGCCCGCAGTCGTCGACCGCGATCCAGCGCACGATCTCGACCTTGCCCGTCGTCGCGTCCACGTCGACGACGCAGATGTGCGCCCCGAAGGGGAAGACGAAGTTCTGCGGGTCGTAGATCAGCGTCTGCTCGAGGCCGAGCTCCATGCCCTCGGGCATCGCGCTCGCGTCGATGTAGGCGCAGCCCGCGACCTCCGCGAGCGTCATGCCCTGGTCGGGATCGCCGGCGAGCTGGAAGCGCCCGCTGACGACCTCGATGTCCTCGACCGCCGCCTCGAGGTTGAAGGCGACGATCGCCTTGCACTTCTGCGCGAGCTTGTCGGCCGCGTGTGCGGCGGCGACGCCGCCGACCGACAGCGAGCGCGACCCGTACGTGCCGAGCCCCATCGGGCCGGTGGCCGTGTCGCCGTGGATGATCTCGACGGCCGACGGATCGACGCCGAGGCGGTCGGCGATGATCTGCGCGAAGCCCGTCTCGTGGCCCTGGCCGTGCGGCGAGGAGCCCGTGAACACGGACACCGTGCCCGTCGGGTGCACGCGCACGAGCGCCGATTCGTAGAGGCCGATCCCGAGGCCGAAGCCCTTCGGACCGACCGCCCGCGAGGGCGCGAGGCCGCAGATCTCCGTGTATGTCGAGAAGCCGACGCCGCGGTAGACGCCCTGCTTGCGCAGCTGCGCCTGCTCGGCGCGGAAGGCGTCGAGGTCGAGGATGTCCAGCGCGCGGTCGAGCGTCAGCTCGTAGTCACCGGAGTCATAGACGATGCCGTAGGGCGTCTCGTAGGGGAACTCGTCCCTGTGGATGAAGTTCTTGCGCCGCAGCTCGAGCGGATCCATCCCGAGCTCGACCGCGAGCTGGTCGATCGTGACCTCGAGCATGTGCGTCATCTCGGGGCGTCCGGCACCGCGGATCGCGTCGGTGAGGTACTTGTTGGTCAGCACCCCGACGATGTCGGTCTGGACGTTCGCGATCTTGTAGCAACCCGTCTGCACGAACGCGCCGAGCTCGGGGATCATCGGCGTCAGCAGCCCGAAGTAGGCGCCGCAGTCCTGGATGATCTTGGCGTGGAAGGCGGTGATCGTGCCGTCGGACTTCGCCGCCATCCGCACGTAGTCGACCTGGTCGCGACCGTGATGGGTGACCGCGAGGTTCTCCGAGCGCGTCTCGATCCACTTCACGGGGCGACTGAGCTTCTTCGAGGCCCAGGCGCAGAGCGTCTCCTCGGCACAGACCTGCAGCTTGCCGCCGAAGCCGCCCCCGACCTCGGGCGCGATGACGCGGACGTGGTCCTCGCTGATGCCCATCTGCACGGCGTAGAACAGGCGCAGCAGGTGCGGCACCTGGGTCGACGACCAGACCGTGAGGCTGCCCTGGCGGTAGTCGGCGATGACCCCGCGCGGCTCGATCGACGCGCCGGCGGAGCGGTGGTTGACGATCCGCCGCTGCACGACCACGTCGGCCTCGGCGATCGCCCGCTCGACGTCTCCCCCGCCCATCGACCACTCGTGCGTCTTGTTCGTCCCGAGCGACTCGTGGACGAGCGTCTCGTCCTTCAGCGCCTCCTCGACGTCGACGACGACGGGCAGCACCTCGTACTCCACGCGCACGGCCTGCGCGGCGTCCGCGACGACGTACTTGTCGTCGCCGAT
>DASXCR010000148.1:0-1683 GCA_036491075.1 Solirubrobacteraceae bacterium | reverse complement strand
GGCAGCGGCAGCTCGTCGAGCTCGCGTATGCGCAACCGCCGCACGCGGTCGTTGTCCTCGGCGAGGTTCATCAGCTGATGCCAGCACGTGAGCATCCGGATCAGCAGCTGCAGCTCGTGCAGCTCGAGGCAGGCGACGAGGCCGGCGAGCTCGTCGGCCGCGGCGACGTCGCCGTCGCGCGAGCGCCGGCCGAGCGCGACCGCGCGCCGGTGCAGCTCGAGCGCCGGCGGTCCCTCGGTCGCGCAGATGACGTCCTCGAGGACGCCGCTGAGCAGGGCCTCGTCGCTGACGTAGCCCTGGCTGGGCGCGGTGTCGATGGTGGGAGCGGTCGTCATGTCGGGTCTACGGTACCGGCGCCGCGGCGCCACTCCGGCCGTGCCAGGCGACTTCACAGGATCGAAACGACGCCCGTCTCAGCCGCAGCCGCGCTGCACGGCGGCCGCGATCACGTAGGCGCGGAAACGGTAGCCCGCGACGGTCGGGTGGATCCCGTCGCGCAGGCGGACCGTGCCCTTGTGGACCATCCGGTCCCACGGGACCACGGTGAGGCGGGGGTCCTGGCGGGCGATGGCGCGCAGGACGCGGTTGAGCGCGGCGTACTCGCCCTTGCGCGGCGGGCGGACGATCGCCGGCCAGACCACGCACGCGCCCGGCGGCACCTCGCGCAGCGTGCGGTGCACGCGGTCGGCGAAGACGTCGGGATCCGAGCCGTCGTTGGTGCCCAGGCTGATGACGACGGTCTGTGGCGCGTACTGGGCGAGCTCGAGGCGCAGCGCCTCCATCCCCTGCGGCGTCGTGCGCCCCGCCTTCGCGTCGAAGGTCACCTCGCGGTTGGCGATCATCTCGCGCAGGAACGGCCTGATGCCGACCGCGAGCGAGTCGCCGACGACGAGCACCTGGGCGGGGTCGGCCTCCGCGACCCCGGGGCCGAGCGCGACCGGCGCGACGACCGCTGCGATCGCCGCAACAGCTGCCAGCGCGGCGTTCACGTTCCAGATCACGGGCCGCACGGTGGCGCAATGAGAGCACGCGTGCGCCGCTTGCGCCAGCGCGCTGGACGACCTGGCAGCTGCCGCGCGCCCTACCATGCGCCGGCCGCGGCATTCCGGCACGGCGTTGCGCCAGAGGGGAGCTCTCATCGACTACAAGGTCACGCTCGAAGACGGTCCGGATCGCGACCAGACCGAGGAGGCGTTCACGGTCACGTTCGCCTCCGGCCGGCGCGAGCGCATGCGGCTGCACGAGTACGACCGCGTCTACGCCGTCCCCGGGCTCTACGAGGAGGTCGTCCAGCGCCGCCTGGAGTGCGCGTCTCCGGCGAAGCTCGCCGACGTGCTGCTGCGCGTCGCCGCCCTGCAGCGCCGCGACCCGCACCTGCTGCGCGTGCTCGACCTCGGTGCGGGCAACGGGCTCGTCGGCGCGCAGCTGCGCGCTCGCGGCGTCGACGTGATGGTCGCGACCGACAGCGCGACGAAGGCGCGCACGGCGACCGAGCGCGATCGTCCGGGCATCTACGCGTCGTACGTGGTGGGCGACGCCAATGGCCTGCCCGAGCTCGGCACGCTCGTGCGCGAGCTCGGCCTGAACTGCATCGTCTGCGCGGGCGCGCTCGGCTTCGAGCACATCGAGGCGCAGTCGTTCACCGAGCTGTGGGAGCTGCTGCCGCCGGGCGCGATGTTCGCG
>DASXCR010000147.1:0-10580 GCA_036491075.1 Solirubrobacteraceae bacterium | reverse complement strand
CGATGACGTCGTCGGCCTCGAAGCCCTCGAGCGAGACGTTCGTGTAGCCGAACGCCTCGACGAGCGGCGAGAAGTGCGGCCACTGCTGCTTGAGCAGGTCCGGCCGCGAGCTGCGCGTGCCCTTGTACTCGGGATAGACCTCCTTGCGCCCGCTCGAGCCCGCATCCCAGACGACGACGGTCGGCTTCGTCCCGTGCTCGGTGAGGATCTTCACGAGCATCGACGCGAAGCCGAAGATCGCGTTCGTCGGAAAGCCGGTGGAGGTCGCGATCGACTCCGGCAGCGCGAAGAACGCCCGGTACACGAGCGAGTTGCCGTCGATGAGGAAGAGCTCTTCGGGGCGGTCCGCCATCGGCTGGCCACTCTACGCGGCGCGCCTCGGCGGGTCGGGTACGGCGGCGAGCCGGCCGTCGATCAGTCTGGATCCACGATCGTCGGTGGACTCAGGCTCAGTACTGCGACAGCACGAATCCCCAGACCAGGGCGATTCCCGCGAACACCATCCCGATGATGAAGCCGGCGATGAAGATGTCCAGGCGCTGGCGCCACGGCACCTGCCAGATGAGCGCGATCCACAGCGGCAGCCGGATGTCGCCCCAGTAGTACTCGTAGTCCTCGTCGTAGCGCTCCCGCTCGCCGTCGGCGCCCGGCACCGTGCTGTAGTCGAACTCGTACGGCGCCTGCCCCGTCGCGTCGTCGTGCTCGTGGTCGCCGTTGCTCGCCTGCGGCATCTCGTTGAGCGTCGGCCCGCTGAGACCCGCTCGCAGTCTCTCGACGCTGGCTGCGGCACCGTCCACGAGCCGTCCGGGCATGCCCCGACTTTACTCCAGTCACGCGGTGTTCGGCGGGCGAATCCCGCGAGCTGACACAAATGCCGCAATGTCACGCCGGCAACACCCCGCCGGTGAAACGTGCCGGCGTCCGTATGCTCGACGTCACATGCACGTGTCCAACACCGCCGGCGCACCTGCGGCTCGCTCGTGAAGCGCGTCACCGTCACCGGCGCGACAGGGCGCATCGGGACGCATCTCGTCCGCGCGCTGACCGACCGCGGCGACGACGTCTGCGTGCTGTCTCGCAATCCCGAGCGCGCGAGCGAGCGACTCGGCGTCGAGGCGATCGCGTGGGAGCCCCAGTCCGACGGCGCGCCGGCGGAGGCGCTCGCCGGCCGCGACGCGGTCGTGCATCTCGCCGGCGAGGACGTCGGCCAGCGCTGGACCGACGACACGAAGCGCGAGATCCTCGCCAGCCGCGAGAAGGGCACGCGCAACCTCATCACCGGCATCTTCGCCGCGGAGCCGCGACCGCCGGTCCTCGTCGGCGCCTCGGCGTCGGGGTACTACGGGCCCCGCGGCGACGAGATCGTCGACGAGACGGCCGGCCCGGGAACCGACTGGCTGTCGGACGTCTGCGTGCGCTGGGAGCAGAACACGGACTCGGCGATGCTCGGCGCGCGCGTCGTGAAGGTTCGCACCGGGATCGTGCTCGACGCCGGCGGCGGCGCGCTCGCGAAGATGCTGCCCCCGTTTCGGGCCGGCGTCGGGGGACCGATCGCCAGCGGCAGGCAGTACATGCCGTGGATCCACCTCGACGACCTCGTCGGCCTGTACCTCGCCGCGATCGACTCGAGCGACTTCAGCGGCGCGATCAACGGGTCCGCGCCCGAGCCCGTGACGAACAAGGCGTTCGCGAAGGCGCTGGGCAAGGCGCTGCACCGGCCGGCCGTCGCGCCCGTCCCGGGCTTCGTCATCAAGGGCATGTACGGCGCGATGTCGCAGATCGTGCTGACCGGCGTGCGGATGGTCCCCGGCCGCGCGGCCGAGCTCGGCTACGAGTTCAAGCACCCCGATCTCGGCGAGGCGCTGCGCGACACGCTGGCGGACTGAAGGCGGGCCGATCCGGCCGTCAGATCTCGGTCTTGCCGCGACGCGGCGGCAGCGGACCGACGACCTTCCAGTCGGAGTCCGGCTTGGCCGGGATGAGCAGCCAGACGATCGGACCGACGAGGCTCAGGATCAGCCCCGACGCGAGGCCCGCCTTCTCCCCGTAGCCCTTGCGCTTGGAGAGGTAGCTCGCGACGATCGCCGAGCCGAGCCAGATCAACAGCAGGTACAGCGCGAGCGCGCCGATCGTGGCGATGATCGTCATGCGCCGAGGTACGCCCGTTGCACGTCGGGATTGGTCCGCAGCGCCTCGGAGGTGTCGCTCAGCGCGACGCGGCCGGTCTCGAGCACGTAGCCGCGCATCGACACGCCGAGCGCGTAGTTGGCGTTCTGCTCGACGAGCAGGATCGTCGTGCCCTGGCGGTTGATCTCCGCGATCGTCTCGTAGATGCGGTCGACGAGGATCGGCGCGATGCCCATCGACGGCTCGTCGAGCAGCAGGAGCTTCGGGCGCGCCATCAGCGCGCGGCCGATCGCGAGCATCTGCTGCTCGCCGCCGGACATCGTGCCGGCATTCTGCCCGGCGCGCTCCTTCAGCCGCGGGAACAGGTCGTAGACGCGATCGAGGTCCGCGCCGATCTCGGCGTCGCGGCGCAGGTAGGCGCCGAGGTCGAGGTTCTCGGCGACGCTCATGCGCTGAAAGCAGCGCCGCGCCTCGGGCGACTGCGAGATCCCGCGGCGGACGATCTCCTGCGCGGGCACGCGCGAGATCTCCCTGCCGGCGAACCGGATCGACCCCGAGCGTGCCGGCGTCAGGGCCGAGATCGAGCGCAGCGTCGTCGACTTGCCGGCGCCGTTGGAGCCGATCAGCGTGACGATCTCGCCCTCCTGCACGGTCAGCGACACGCCCTTGAGCGCCTCGATGTTGCCGTAGAAGGTATGCAGGTCCTCGATCTCGAGCAGGGCGGGCATCGGTCAGCCCTGCTTTCCGAGATAGGCCTCGATGACGAGCGGGTTCGCGCGGACCTCGAGCGGGTCGCCCTCGGCGATCTTCTCGCCGTGGTCGAGCACGGTGATGCGCTCCGACACGCCCATCACGACCTTCATGTCGTGCTCGATCAGCAGGATCGTGAGCTTGCGGTCGTCGCGCAGGCGGCGCATGAACGCCGTCAGCTGATCGGACTCCTGCGGGTTCATCCCCGCGGTCGGCTCGTCGAGCAGCAGCAGCTGCGGATCGGATGCGATCGCGCGCGCGATCTCGACGCGGCGCTGGTCGCCGTAGGCGAGGTTGATCGCCCGCTCGTCGTGCACGCTCTCGGGCAGGCCGACGTAGCTCAGCGTCTCGCGGGCCTTCTCGCGCGCCTCGCGCTCCTCGCGGCGCACCCGCGGCGGGCGCAGGATCGAGCCGATCAGGCCCGCGCTCATGCGGGCGTGCTGGCCGACCATGACGTTCTCGACGGCGCTCATCGTCGCGAACAGGCGGATGTTCTGGAACGTCCGCGCCACCCCGAGCGCCGTGATGCGATCGGGCCGCATGTGCGAGATCTCGCGGTCGCCGAACGTGATCCTCCCGGTCGTCGGCTTGTAGAGGCCCGTGAGCATGTTGAAGAACGTCGTCTTGCCCGCCCCGTTGGGTCCGATGATCGACACGATCGCGTGCTCGGGGATCGTGAACGAGACGTCGTTGACGGCCACGAGCCCGCCGAACACCTTGCTGACGTGATCGGTCTCGAGCAGGGTCGCGGCGAGCGCGCCGCCGCTGCCCGCGGCCGGTGACGCCGGTGCCTCGGGGGCGGTCACGGGCGCTCCTCGGCGAGGCCCTCGTCGGCGCCGATGCCCTCGGTCAGCTCGATCTTTCGCCGCCGTTCGGGGAACAGGCCCTGCGGGCGCAGGACCATGACGATCAGGATCAGGAAGCCGAAGATCCCGAAGCTCACCTGGGTCAGGTCGAAGTCCAGGCCGAGATGGCTCGGGATGCTGTTGAGGACGTTCGGGATGAAGTACGTGTTGATGAACGACAGCACGACCGCCCCGAACACGACGCCCCAGATCGAGCCGAGGCCGCCCATGATGATCATCGCGAGGATGAAGATCGAGACGCCGAACTGGAACTGGTCGGCGTTGACCGCCGACTGGTAGGACGCGAGGAACGCGCCCGAGATGCCGCCGAACGCGGCGCCGGTCGCGTAGGCGAGCAGCTTCGTCTTGACGAGCGGGATGCCCATCGAGGCGGCCGCGACCTCGTCCTCGCGCATCGCGATCCAGGCCCGGCCCAGGCGCGACTCGCGCAGGCGGAAGTTCACGAACAGCACGAGCGCGACGAGCACGAGCACGAACCAGAAGAACGGGCGCAGGTTCGACGCGTCGTCGAACGCGGGCAGCCCCGGCAGGTCGATCGAGTCCAGCGGCGCGATCGCCTGGCGTCCGCCCGTCAGCGGGTAGCCCTTGGCGAGGTGGATCGCGTCGCCGTTGACGGCGAAGCGGTAGATGATCTCGCCGAAGGCGAGCGTCACGATCGCGATGTAGTCGCCGCGCAGGCGCAGCGTCGGCAGGCCGATCAGCATCCCCGCGATCCCCGTGATCACGATCGCGAGGACGAGGATGATGAGGAAGTTGAAGTGCAGGCCCGGCAGCTTGGAGGCGAACTCGCCGGCCAGGATGTGGATGCCCTTGGAGTGGTTCGCCGGCGCGAACTGCAGCGACGCGAACCACGCGGTCGTGTAGGCCCCGAACGCGAAGAACGCGACGTAGCCGAGGTCGAGCAGGCCGGCGAAGCCGACGACGATGTTCAGGCCGAGCGCCATCACGACGTACGCGCCGGCGGTGATCGCGTTGTCGGTGATGCTCGACAGCGGATCGAGGAACATCGGGATGATCGCCGCGATCGCGAGGCCGGCGATCGCCGCGACGAGGTTGAAGTGGCTGCCGAGGCGGTTGCGCACAGCGGTCATCCGGCCTCCCTCGTGACCTCGCCGATGAGCCCCTGCGGGCGGAAGACCATGATCAGGATGAGGTAGGCGAACACGACGGCCGGGGTCCAGTCGGCACCGATGCGGTAGTCGGAGATCTGCTGGATGCAGCCGATGATGAGCCCGCCGAGGACCGCGCCCTTGAGGTTGCCGATGCCGCCCATGACCGCGGCGGTGAACGCGATCAGGCCCGCTTCGAAGCCCTGGAAGTACCAGACGCTCGTCTGGTAGAGGAGGTTGATGAGCCCCGCGGCGCCGGCCAGCGCGCCCCCGAGCAGGAACGTCAGCGAGATCGTCGTGTTGACGTTGATGCCCATCAGCCGCGCGGCATCGGGGTCCTGCGCGGTCGCGCGCATCGCCTTGCCCAGGCGGCTGCGCGAGATGAACGTCGTCAGCGCGAGCACGAGCGGGATCGTGACGACGATCGCGAGCACGTCGGCGCGGTGGACGGTGACCCCGACCACGGTGACGACGTCCTGCTGGGCGTGGATGAGGTCGGCGACCGACGCCGGCGACGCGCCGAGCCACAGGATGCCGACGTTCTGCAGGATGAAGGACATGCCCACGGCCGTGATCAGCGGCGCGAGCTTGGGGGCGCTTCGCAGCGGCTTGTAGGCCACCTGCTCGATCATCACGTTCATCACGCCGCAGACGACCATCGTGATCAGCAGCGTCGCGAGCAGGCCGAAGACGAGCACTAGCGGGCCGGTCGCGAGGCCGAGCCCGAGCGTTCCCCAGAGCCCAAACGCGACGAACGAGCCGATCATGAAGACCTCGCCGTGGGCGAAGTTGATGAGCTCGATGATCCCGTAGACGAGCGTGTAGCCGAGCGCGATCAGCGCGTAGATCGCCCCGTTGGAGAGCCCGGCGACGATGTTGTTGCCGAGCTTGGAGAGATCGCCGTCGTTCGTCAGGTCGAGGATCGCGAGGTACAGCGGCAGCGCGGCGAGCACGGCGATGAGGCCGTATTTGCTCGCCGCCTCACGCAGGATGACGATCGCCGGCCTGCCCGCGGGACGGTCGGGTGCTGCTGGAACGCCGCTCACCTGTGACTTTCGAATCCGTTCGAGGGGCAGGACGCGGGGACGGGCGGCGCGTGCCGCCCGTCCCCGCCATGCTCAGCCTTGTCAGCCGGTCGCCACGATCTTCTTGGCGTACGTGGGGAGGCCGTTCTTGATGACGTACTCGCCGTAGTCGGTGAGCGTGGTGTCGCCGTTGGGGTCGATCGAGTAGGTCCCGAGCACGCTGCTGCGGTTCTTCGTCGACAGCAGCGTCTTGCGGACGGTCTCGCGGTTGTTGGCGCCGCTGCCGGCGCGCTTGAGCACGTCGAGCGCGAGCGCCATCGTCTCGTAGCCGTAGATCGCGTACGGGTCGACGCTCTGCGTCTTGTACTTCGCCTTGTACTTGGCGAGGATCGGGGCGGCGTTGGGCAGGTCCTTGACGCCGAGCGTCGCGACCGTGAGCTTCACGCGCGATGCCAGCGACGCGGGCAGGCCGCCCTTCTTCGGGTTCGTGAACGCCTCCTCGGTGACGCCGTCGGGGCCGTAGAGCTTCGCGGTCGGGTCAGCCGCGGCAACGTCCTTGAAGACCTGGACGCCGTTCTGGTCGGTCGTGCCGGTCCACAAGAAGCAGTCGGACTTGACCTTCGACGCGAGCGAGCGGTAGTTGCCGGCGTTCTTGTCGGTGCCCTGCTGGTCCTGGATCGCGATGCCCGCGGTCTTCGCGGAGATGGCGACGTTGCGCGCGAGACCGGCGCCGTACGTCGACTTGTCGTTCCACAGCGTCGTGGTCTTGCAGCCGTCCTGCTTCATGATCGTGACGAGAGCGGCGCCCTGGATCTTGTCGCGCGGCACGACGCGGGCGTAGGTCCGCTTGCCGCTCGGGTAGTAGACGTTCGGCTCGCCGGGCTCGGAGCCGGGCTCGCTCGTCGTCAGGCCGATGTAGGTGTTCGACGGGCTGATCTGCGGGATGTTCGCCTTGTTGAGGATCGGGAGCGAGACCTTCGTGGCGCCCGAGTTGAACTCGCCGAGGTAGAAGATCGTGGTCTTGTCGCGCACGGCCTGACGCGCGTTCTGACCGGTCTTGCCCTGGTCCGCGGCGCCCGCCTGGGCGGTCGCGTCGTCGAGCGACTTGTAGGTGATCGTGTACTTGCCGACCTTGTCGTTGACGGCATCCAGCGCGAGCTTCTCGCCGTTGATGACGGCCGTCGACTGGCCACGCGTCGTGCCCTGCAGCGGCAGCGACGAGTAGATCGTCAGGTTGGTGCCCGAGACGACGCCGTCTTTGGACTTGCTGCTGCCGCAGGCAGCCATTCCGATGGCCGCCGCCGGCAACAGCAATCCGATCGGGATTGCTCGATTCAAGCGCAAGATGTTCCCTCCTCGTGGGACTGAGACGCAGAAGCCCGGCGATCGTACACCGGTTCTCGTGGCCCGCGGGCGTTCTGCGAGACGCCGTGCAGCGAGCGTCAGGGAGTGACCGAGAGCACCTTGTCGAGCACGAGCTGCGTACCGCGCAGGCGGTTGCCGGCGAACCGGCTCAGGCTCGTGTCGCCGTAGCGGTCGATCGAGTAGGTGCCCAGCAGCGACCGGCGGTTTCGAATCTCAAAGAACGCCTTGATCACCGCGCTGCGGTCGTTGCCCTTGGGGCCGGCGATGCGGATCGCCTTGAGGATCGCCTGCGTCGCCTCGTAGGAGAGCATCGCCTCGGGCACGGGGTGGCGCCCGAACGTCGCTTCGAAGCGCGTGGCGAAGGCGCGCGCCGATGGCGGCAGCAGCCGCAGCGGCAGCGTCGGCGTGGTGATCCGCATGCGCGCCCGGACGCTCGGCGACAGCGCGTCGACGAAGCCCGTGTCGGCGTCGGCGGACGCGGCGAACAGCAGCATCCGCGGGGGCGTCGCCGCCGCGACCGCCTGGAACATCCGCGCGGCGCCCGTGTCCGTCGCGCCGGCGAACAGGAACGCGTCCGCGCCGGTCGCGGCGATGTCCTGCGCGTGCCCGGAGAGGTTGCCCTTGGTCGCGTCGATGCGGCCCTTGTCGACGATCTGGATGCCGCTTGCGGCCGCGATCTTCGTGACCTGGTCGGCGATCCCGCCGCCCGTCAGCTCGCGGTCGCCGAGCATCGCGAGCTTGTGCACGCCATCGGCCTTCATGTAGTCCACGAGCGCCGCGGCCTGCACGTGGTCGGGCGGCACCATGCGGCCGAAGGTGAGGTGCCCCGAGGGGTAGAAGCGCTCGGGCTCGCCGGTGCGCACGCCGCCGGGGCGGGTGAGCCCGTCGTAGGCGCTCGTCGGGCTGACCTGCAGGATGCCGCCCTCGTTGGTCAGCGGCAGCGACAGCGCCGTCGCCGCGGAGTCGCTGTCGCCGATGTAGGCGATCGCGTTGAAGTCGTGCACCGCCGTGCGCGCGTTGGCGAGGACGTTGTCGCTCGTCCAGGTCGCGTTCTGGCGCGTCGAGGAGTCCAGCGAGACGTACGTGACGTTGAGCGCGCCGGCCTTGCCGTGCGCGTCGTCGAGCGCGAGCTTGATCGCATCGACCATGTCCCGCGAGCGGGCGTGCTCGGGCCCGTACATCGGCAGGCTCGAGTAGATCGTGACCGTTCCGGACCCGGACTGCGGAGCGCCGTCGGTCGAGGACTGGTCGCCGCAGGCGGTGAGTGCGAGCGCCAGCGCGAGAACGACGCAGGCCACAGCGGCCCGGGGGGCCAACGGTCGCTACTCCCGGCCGGGGAGGTACGGCTTGATCATGCGGAGCGTCGCGCCGATCGTGACCAGGACCAGCGCCAGCAGGAACGCGTCGAAGGGCTTGAGGCCCATCGCCCACAGGACGATCTCGACGGAGAACGCGAAGACGATGCCGAGGACGAGACCCATGAGGCGTGGGAGCCTAACGGATGAGCCCGCCGGAAAGCCCCGCAACCAACTCGCCGACCGCGCCGGCGGGATCCGCGGACTCGGCGGCGGCGCGCACGAGCCGCGTGCCGACGATCACGCCATCGGCTCCGGCCCGCGCGGCGGCGTCCGCCTGCGCGGGCGTGGAGATGCCGAAGCCGATCGCGACGGGCACCGCGGCGTGCGGCCTGACACGATCGAGGACCGCGCGGTAGCCGTCCTCGTCGGTGGCGCGCTCGCCCGTCGTGCCCACGACCGAGACCGTGTAGACGAAGCCGCTCGCCTGCGCGCCGATCGCGGCGAGTCGCGCGTCGGGCGTCGTCGGCGCGACGAGCGGGACGAGCGCGATGCCGTGCGCCTCGCAGGCATCGTGGATCTCCGGCGCCTCCTCGAGCGGCAGGTCGGGCACGATCAGCCCGCTGACGCCGGCGGCGGCGGCGGCCTTCGCGAAGCCGTCCGGCGTGCGCGCGAGGACGAGGTTGACGTAGCACATGAGCACGACCGGAAGGCGGCGCGCGAGGGCCTCCGCGACGCCGAGCACGGCGTCCGGGGTCGCGCCCGCGCGCAGCGCGGCCGTACCCGCCGCATGGATGACGGGGCCGTCGGCGAGCGGGTCGGAGTACGGGATCCCGAGCTCGATGAGGTCGGCGCCGTTGTCCGCGCAGGCGATGCCGACCTGCAGCGAGGTGCCGACGTCGGGGAAGCCGCCCATGAGGTAGGGCATCAGCGCCGCCCGGCCGGCGCGCGCGGCGAACGCCGTCGCGATCTGGTCGTGGCCGGTGCTGACGACCGCCGGCACGCGATCGCGGGCGGGCCTGGAGGTCATGCTGGCACTTCGTGCGCGATGACCTCGGCGAGGTCCTTGTCGCCGCGGCCGGACAGGCAGATCAGGTCGAGCGTCGAGTCGCTGCGCTCGTGCAGCGCGTAGTGCAGCGCGTGCGAGGTCTCCAGCGCCGGGATGATCCCCTCCAGGCGAGTGACCTCGCGGTAGGCGGCGAGGGCGTCGTCGTCGGTGACCGCGACGTAGCTCGCGCGACCGGAGTCGCGCAGGTGCGCGTGCTCGGGTCCCGACCCGGGGTAGTCGAGGCCCGCCGACACCGAGTGCGCCTCGGTGACCTGCCCGTCGTCGTCCTGCATGATCGCCGACAGCGAGCCGTGCAGCACGCCCGCGCGGCCCCCGACGGTGAGCGGCGCGCCGTGGCGACCGGACTCGAGGCCCTCGCCGGCCGCCTCGACGCCGATCAGCGCGACGTCCGGATCGCCGACGAACGCCGTGAAGATGCCGATCGAGTTCGAGCCGCCGCCGACGCACGCGATGACGCGGTCGGGCAACCGGTTCGCGCGCTGCAGCAGCGAGGCGCGCGACTCGTCGCCGATCACGCGCTGCAGGTCGCGCACGAGCGCCGGGTAGGGCGCCGGTCCGACGGCCGAGCCGATGATGTAGTGCGAGGTCGCGACGGTCGTCACCCAGTCGCGGATCGCCTCGCTGACGGCCTCCTTCAGCGTGCGCGCGCCGGCCTCGACGCTCACCACCTCGGCACCGAGCAGGCGCATGCGCTGCACGTTGGGCGCCTGGCGGCGGATGTCCTCGGCGCCCATGTAGACGACGCACTCGAGGTCCAGCAGCGCGCACGCCGTCGCGCTCGCGACGCCGTGCTGGCCCGCTCCGGTCTCGGCGATGATCCGCCGCTTGCCCATCCGCCGTGCCAGCAGCGCCTGGCCGAGCGCGTTGTTGATCTTGTGCGAGCCCGTGTGGCTGAGGTCCTCGCGCTTGAGCCAGATCTCGCGGCCCGCGACCTGCGACAGGCGCTCGGCGAGGTACAGCGGCGTCGGCCGGCC
>DASXCR010000146.1:0-3707 GCA_036491075.1 Solirubrobacteraceae bacterium | reverse complement strand
GAGGACGTCGCCGAGCTGGCGGATGTTGAGCCGCCCGTCGCCGCAGCCCTGGCGCACCGCTCGCCGCAGCGCGCGTGGCGACAGCTCGGGCGCGATGTCGAGCAGCGTGCGCGCCGGGGACGTCACGGGAATCCCGCCGCGGCGCGTCACGTCGTGGCGGTGCAGGACCCGAGCGCGATGGACGTTCAATCCCGTCTTGCGGGGCACCGTCGACGCGACCACGACGACCTCGGGGCGCCTGTCCTCCCAGGGAAGCATCCTCCAGAGCGCCGCGGCGGAGAAGTGGCTGAGGACCGCCGCGTCGCCGCACGCGAGCACCGCCGCCGTGAAGCGCGGGTCGAGCGTGAGCGGCGGGCAGCCGACGGCGTACACCCCGCGATGCACACGGTGCAGCCGCCCGTGGCGCACGCGCCGCGTGACCGCCTGGCTCGACAGTCCGCTGGCCGTGAGCTGACGGACGGTGACGATCCCGTGCTGCTCGGCCGCAAGGCGCGCGGATCTGCGACGTGCCTCAGATCATCCCGCGCTCGGGCGGGATGACCCAGAGGTCGATCGCCGACTTCTTGATCAGGCCGGGATCGAGGTCGGCGACCCTCGTCGCACCGCGCCCCTCGATGTTCTTCGCCAGCTCGCCCCACGAGCGCGCGATCGAGCCGACCTTCGCCATCGGGCCCCAGCCGGCGAGCGCGCCGAGCTCCGCGGCCTGCGTGCGAGCGGCGTCGAGCGTGATCTCGCCGAAGGCGACCATCTTGCCGCTGATGCTGACCGTCCGCACGAGGATGTCGCTGACGTCCGGCACCGGGGCGCCCGCATAGCGCTTGGCGACGACCTTCCAGTCGATCACGTCGAACCACGCCTTGACGTACTCGGCGCGGCGGTTCTCGTAGTCGAGGTAGTACGCGTGCTCCCACACGTCGATGCCGAGCAGCGGCGTGAGGCCGTCGCTGATCGGGTTGTCCTGGTTGGTCGTCGTCACGATCAGCACGCGCGTGCCGTCGTGCACGAGCCACGCCCAGCCCGAGCCGAACGTGCTCATCGCCGCCGCCTCCATCGTCTCCTCGAAGAGCGCGAACGTGCGGAACGTGTCGCGGATCGCGCCGCCGAGCGCGCCGCCGGGCTCGGTGCCGCCGCCCTCGGCGACCGGCGCCATGCTGCGGAAGTAGATGTTGTGGTTGTAGTAGCCGCCGGCGTTGTTGCGGACCGTGTCGCGGATCTCGTCCGGCAGCTCGTCGAGCCGGGTCAGCAGCTCGATCGGCTTGACGCCCTCCCACTGCGTGCCCGCGAGGGCGGCGTTGGCCTTGTCCACGTACGCCTGGTGGTGCTTGTCGTGGTGCACGCGCATCGTCGCCTCGGAGATCTGCGGCTCGAGCGCGTCGTAGGCGTAGTTCAGATCCGGCACGGAGTAGGCCATCGGCTCTCTTTCTCGAAGGCGCGGCGACGGGCGCACGGCGGACGTCTCCGGCGACGATACCCCTCGTTCGCGAGTTCGCGACGCCCGCGGCCTACCCGAGCGTGACCGGCAGCGTGAAGCAGTCGTCGCGGATCCCGTAGTCGACGCCGAGCTGCTCGACCTTGCCGCGGTGCCCGGTCTCGTCGGTTGCGAAGTCGATGAAGTCCGCGAGGTCGCCGCGCACCGCGATCGGGATCGCCTTGCGCAGGTCGCCGAGCTCCGCCTTGCCCGCCGCGACGATCTGCGCGATCCGCGCCTCGTCGCCCTTCGGGCGCTGCAGCCGCTCGATGCGCTTGACCTTCGAGGTCTGCAGCGCGAGCGTCTTGCGCAGCAGCGGCGGGGACTTCTTCAGCCGGCTCGTGAACGAGCCGCTCGAGTTGATCAGCGCCTGGATCGCGTCATTCGTGGGCTTGGACTCGCGCGCGATCGACTGGCAGACGGCGTCGGCCTTCGCGACGAAGCCGGCGTGCGAGACGCCGCCGCCCTTCGAGGATCCGCCGCACGCGACGAGCAGCAGCGCACCGGCGACGAGCAGCGCCGCCACGGTCGATCGCATCTGTCGCGCAGCCATGGCGCGACGATACCCGCCGGACGCCCCGGGGGACACCACACGTCACGCACCTCTGCGAGCATCGCCGCCATGCTTCGGCTCGCTTCGATCACGCTGGCGGCAGCCGCCGCGCTGCTCGCGAGCGCTCCCGCGGACGCCACGCTGAAGGGCGCGGTCGCCGCGGCGAGCCGGGTCGTCGAGGGCCCGTACGGCGTGCGGCTGCGCGCTCCCGCGCTGCGCACACCGTGTACGGCCGCGGGCACGATGCGCGTGCCCGTCTCCGCGCGCTGGTCGCAGCGGGCGCTGCGGCGACCGGTGCGCTCGATCCGCGTGCTGCTCCAGCGACCGGGCTCGGAGAGCGTGATCGACGCCGTCGTCCTGGTGCCCGCCCGCGTCACCACGACCCGCCGCGCGGTGCTGAGGCTGTCGGCCTGCCGCGCGAACCTCGACGTGCGCTACGAGCTGTTCGTCGGCCGCCGCGTCGTGCGCCACGACCACCAGAGCGTCGTCTTTCGCACCCACGGTTCCTGACCGCCGTCTCCGCCGCCGCCCCGGCGAACGTGTCGCCGCCCGGGCGATCGCACGGTTGACGACCGTTATCGGGGGTATGTCACACAAGAGCTCGCGATCGTCGGCCAACCTGCCGATAGGGCTCTCAACAGGTCCCGACATCATGCTCACCATCTCCGTCATCTTCGCTCTCCTCGTCGCCGCCTGGGGCTTCTCCGGCGCCATCGCGACGGTCGCCAGGCGCCGCCTCACGCAGGCCAAGCCCGCGCCGCGCCCGGCTCGCTCGCCGAGCACGCGTCCCAGCCCGCAGCGGACGCGCGTCACGCGACCGGTCGCGTCCGCCTGACCCGTCGCGTTCGCGCGCGGCGGCGCTGCTAGCGTCCCGCCGCGATGCAGAAGAGGATCTCGATCGAGGACGCCCGCCGGCAGATGCTCGAGCACACCGCCGTGCTCGGCGCCGAGGAGGTCGCCCTCGACGACGCGCTCAGCCGCGTGCTCGCGCAGGACGCGTTCGCGCCGAACCCGGTGCCCCCGTTCGACTGCTCGACGATGGACGGCTTCGCACTGCGCGCGAGCGACACGGCGACCGCACCGGTGACGCTGCGGATCGTCGACGAGGCACGCGCGGGCAGCGGCGCGGGTGCGCACGTCGGCGCCGGCATGGCGATCCGCATCTCGACCGGCGCGCCGATTCCCGACGGCGCGGACGCGGTCGCCCAGCAGGAGGACGCGAGCACCGAGAACGGCAGCGTCACCATCGGCAAGGTCATCTCCGCCGGCAGCGACGTGCGCGTCGCGGGCGGCGACATCCCCGTCGGATCGCGGGTGCTGAGCGCCGGCACGCTGCTGGCCGGGCCCGAGATCGGCGTGCTCGCGGCGGTCAACATCGGCCGCCCGTCGGTCGTCCGCCGGCCGCGGATCGCGTTCGTCAGCACCGGCGACGAGCTGACCGATCCCGGCGCGCCGCTGAAGCCCGGCCAGATCCGCGACGCGAACTCCTTCGCGCTCAGCGCGGCCGCCCGGCTCGCCGGCGCCGAGGTGATCTCGCGCCGCAAGGTCGGCGACGACCGCGAGGCGACGATCGAGGCGCTGCGCGAGGCGATGCCCGCGGCGGACATCCTCGCGACCGTCGGCGGCGTCTCGGTCGGCCCGCACGACCACGTCCGCCCCGCGCTCGCCGCGCTCGGCGCGCGCGAG
>DASXCR010000145.1:0-1916 GCA_036491075.1 Solirubrobacteraceae bacterium | reverse complement strand
GCTGATCGTCGCGCCGACCGCGTTCCAGCGCGTCGCGCACCCGGACGGCGAGGTCGCGACGGCGCGCGGCGCGCTCGCAGCCGGCACGGTCATGTGTTACTCGACGCTCGCCACCTCGACGCCCGCCGAGGTCGCAGCGGTTGGCTCACAGCGCTGGTTCCAGCTGTACGTGTTCCGCGACGAGGGGATCACGCATCACCTGATCGAGCAGGCGCGTGAGCAGGGGTTCACCGCGCTCGTGCTCACGGTCGACGCGCCGGTGCGCGGATACCGCGAGCGGGACATGCGCAGCGACTTCACGATCCCGGCGGACCTCCCGGTCGCGTCGATCGGGCGCGGCGACGTGACGCCGAAGCAGATGTTCGAGCTGATCTCACCGTCGCTCACGTGGCGCGACCTCGAGCGCATCGCCGGCGAGGCCGGCCTGCCGCTCGTCGTCAAGGGCGTGCTCACGGCGGAGGACGCGCGGCTCGCATGCGAGCACGGCAGCGCCGGGATCGTCGTCTCGAACCACGGCGGCCGCCAGCTCGACGGCGTCGCCGCCACGATCGACGCGCTGCCCGAGGTGATCGACGCAGTCGAGGGACGCGTCGACGTGCTGGTCGACGGCGGCGTCCGCCGTGGCGCCGATGTTGTGAAGGCGCTCGCGCTCGGTGCGCGCGCGGCTCTCGTCGGGCGGCCGGTGCTCTGGGGCCTCGCCGCAGACGGCGAGCGCGGCGTCACCCACGTGCTGGAGCTCCTGCGCGCCGAGATCCTCAACGCACTGCAGCTGACGGGCTGCGCCACGCCGGCGGACGTGACGCGGGCGCACGTAGGCCGACGTCCCCACTGAGTACCTTGTCCTCCGTGAAGGGGGGACTGCTCGTCGCCTTGCTCGGAGCCGCTGCGCTCGCGGCTGCGCCGAGGCTCCATGCCGAGCTCGACGCCTCGTGCGGGATCCCCGACACCGCGCCGGTGTGGATCGACTACGCCGGCCACAACGCGCCGATCGTCCCGAAGCCCGGGATGGTGCTCGCCGTCACCTCGGGCACGGAGATCCCCGCCGAGATGCGCCAGGCCGGCGCCGCGACGATCTACTTCGACCTCAGCCTGAACAAGCGCACCGGCACGACGACCGCGCCCGCCGACCCGTCGACGATCGCGGCGAAGGCGAAGAGCGAGTTCGCGTTCGCGCAGCAGGTGACCGGGTGCGCGACGCCGCTGATCGCCGAGAACGAGCTCTTCGGCGCGCAGACGCAGACGCCGTGGAGCGCGACCAACGCGCAGTACCGCGCGAACGTGCTCGCACTGCTGCAGGACCTCGACGCGCTCGGCGCGACGACCGCGCTCACGATCGCGAACCCGCCCTACACGGGCGGTGACGCAGCCGACTGGTGGCGGCAGATGGCGAAGGCCTCGATCCTCGTCCGGCAGGTCTACTTCACCTCGCCGCATCCGAAGGGGCTCTACAAGCTGGGCCCGATCAAGGCGAGCCGCTCGATGCGCCGCGGCATGCGCGGGTTGATCGCGCACTTCGGGCAGATCGGGATCCCGTCGTCGCGCATCGCGCTCGAGCTGCAGTTCCAGTCGGCGCCGGGCGACGGCGGCCGCGAAGGGCTGCAGCCGAAGCAGGCGTGGTTCGAGGTCGTCAAGGAGGAGGCGCTCGCCGCGAAACAGGTCGCGGAGGAGGCCCACATCCAGGGCATCTGGTCGTGGGGTTGGCCGGCGTTCTCGGCCGCCGGCGAGGATCCCGACAAGGCGGCGGCCGCGTGTGTCTACCTGTGGGCGCGCGACGCGAAGCTCTGCAACGGCCCATTCGAGGCGGGCACCGCGTTCGACGCGTCGCTGACGGAAGGGCAGATCGACCACCTGCCGCCGACGGTCAAGTGCACGTTCGCGACGGCGACGATGCTGAAGAGCGACGTCGCGCGCGCGAG
>DASXCR010000144.1:0-25909 GCA_036491075.1 Solirubrobacteraceae bacterium | reverse complement strand
CACGGCGCCGAGCACAAGACGATCTCCTGCTACGAGGCCGGCCTGGAGCTGACGCCGGCCAACGCGCAGCGCTTCAGCCGCCTGCACCCGCGCTGCGGGACGAGCTTCCTGCTGATCGTGATGGTCGTCGCGGTGATCGTCTTCGCGCCGCTCGGCACGCCGGCGTGGTACTGGCTGTTCGCCTCGCGGATCCTCGGGATCCCGCTCGTGGCGGGGCTCGCGTTCGAGGTCATCAAGTGCTTCGGGCGCAACCGCTCCAAGCGCTGGGCGCGAGCGCTGATGGCGCCCGGGATGAGGCTCCAGCTGCTGACGACGCGCGAGCCCGACCTGACGCAGCTCGCGGTGGCGATCGCCGCGCTGCAGGCGGTCCTCGACGTCGAGACGCCGGCCGACGCCGGCGAGGAGGATCGCGTCGGCATTGAGGTCGTGGCGTAGGCGGCCGGGTCAGGGCTGCGGGTGCGCCGTCCCGACGGCCATCTCCTCCTCGTAGCTGACGACCTGGTTGCGACCGTCGCCCTTGGCGCGGTACAGCGCCTGATCGGTGCGGCGCAGCAGCCGCTCCGCGGCCTCGCTCGGGGCGAGCCCCGCCACGCCGATCGACAGCGTCACGCCGTGGCGCTTGGAGAACGACGTGTCCTCGGCGATCTTCGCGAGCATCCGGCGTGCGACGTCGGTGGCCTGGTCGGGCGGGCAGTCGGCGAGGATCATCGCCATCTCGTCGCCGCCGACGCGCGCCAGCAGGTCGCCCTGGCGCATCACCGCCTGTAGGTCGCCGGCGAGGTTGACGAGCACGCGGTCGCCGGTGGCGTGGCCGTAGCGGTCGTTGATCGCCTTGAAGCGATCGACGTCGACGAGCATCAGCGACAGCTGGCGCTCGTGGCGCAGGGCGCGCTCGGTCTCGGCGGCGAGGCGGTCGTCGAAGGCGCGGCGGTTGGCGAGCCCCGTGAGCGGATCGGTCAGGGCCTGCGTCGCGAGCCGTTCGCGAGCGTAGGCGTTCGAGACCGCGACGCTCGCCAGCTGGGCGAAGCCCGCGATGCGCTTCTCGTCCTCGCGCGGGAACGCACCGAGGCGCGTGCGCAGCGCGACGACCATGCCCCACGCCCGGCCGTCGACGACGACCGGCGCGCCGATGCGGTGACGTCCGTCGAACGGGTGCGTGCCGGCGAGAACGCTGCGCCGCCGCGCCGCGCGACCTGCGAGCAGCTGCGCGCTGAGTCCGTCCGCGTCGTAGGCGCCGACCTCGCCGACGGCGAGCACCTCGGCGTCCGGGCGACCCCAGGACCCCATCGTGCAGTACTGCTCGTCCTCGATGAAGCGCACGACATACGCGGACTCGGCCTTCAGCAGCAGCCCGACCTGCCGCGCGACGAGGTTGAAGAGGGTCTCGGGGTCGGTCGCGGCCGCGACGCTCGTGGCGACGCGCTGCAGTGCGGTCTGCTCGCGCGCCAGCGAGCGCGCGTGCGCGGCGCTGCGCTGCAGCGCCCGTGCGTCCTGGTGCTGCTCGATCGCGAGCCGGGCGAGGTGGATCGAGCGGTCGATCACGAACTCGTCGCTGGGCTTCGGCGGCCGGTCGGGGCCGTAGTAGATCGCGAACGTCCCGAGCACGGCGCCCGCGCTCGACAGGATCGGCGTCGACCAGCCCGCGCGCAGGCCGTGCGCGGCGGCGAGCTCGACGAACGCGGCGGTCAGCGGATCTTCGGCGACGTCGAGCACGATCACCGGCTCGCGACGGTGCGCCGCCGTGCCGCAGATCCCCTGGCCGTCGCCGACCACGAGGCCGTCGATGGCCGCCGAGAACGCGCGCGGGAGGCTCGGCCCGGCGGCGTGGCGCAGGACGTCGCGCGCGACCCCGGTGTTCTCGAGCAGCAGGATCGACGTCAGCATCCCCGGCCCGTGCGCCTCGGCGACGTGCAGGACCTCGGTCAGCGTGCGCGTCAGCGGCGCGCGCGCGGCGATCAGTTCGAGGACGCGCTGCTGACCGTCGCTCCAGCGCTTCTCGCGATCGGCCATCGCGCGGGCGGTGCGCAGCTCGAGCTCGGTCGTCGCGGAGATCGCGAGCTCCTTGACGAGCTCCGTGTCGCGCGTCGACCACTGCCGCGGCTCGGTGTCCGCGACGAAGAAGCAGCCGAAGACGCGGCCGCCGTCGTCGACGAGCGGTGCGCCGACGAAGGGGATCGGATCCGCCGGGTCGTCGCCGTCGATCGCGAGCGGCTGGCCCGTCGCCACGACGCGGGCGCAGAGTGCGGTCGTGTCCGGGGGGCCGCCGGGACCGATGCCGGGCATCGTCCCGGTCACGAGCTGCTGGCCGCCGGCGGCCTGGGACACGAGCGCCACGGGTGCGCGCAGCGCCTTCGCCGCCCAGCGCGTCAGGCGCTCGAGCGCCGCGGTCGCGTAGACGTCGAGATTCACCGATGCCGGATCGGAGGCCGATGGACGGATGTTCGAGCGGGCGTCCACGGAGTTCCCATCGGACGAATAGCCGGTTCGCTTGAGGCTTTCGGCATAAGCGTCCGAAATCCTTATACGACTATCACTGACAGCCTATGGTTCATCGTGGTCCCCGGTGAGAACGCGGTCGACGCGCTGCATTACCCTCGACGGCGTGATCGAGCAACTCGTCGAGCAGATCGAGGCGCGCTTCGCCGACGTGCAGCGCGAGCTGTCGGACCCCGACGTCTTCGGGGATCGCAATCGCGCGGCCGCGGCCGGCCGGGCCTTCCGCCAGCTCGAGATCGCCGCCAAGCTCGCCGAGCAGTGGCGCGGCGCGGTCGCCGACGAGGCCGAGGCGCGGGCGATGCTCGACGAGTCCGAGGACGCCGAGATCCGCGAGATGCTCGGCGACGCGCGCGCGGAGATCGAGCGCCTCGAGGAGGAGATCCGTCTCGCGATGGTGCGGCGCGACCCCAACGACGAGAAGAGCGTGATCGTCGAGATCCGCGGGGGCGCGGGCGGGGAGGAGGCCGGCCTATGGGCCGCCGACGTCTTTCGCATGCTGTCCAAGTACGCCGAGCGCCGCGGCTTCCGCTGGGAGGAGATCGAGGTCGCGGCCAGCGACGGCGGCGGGCTCAAGGAGGGCACGTTCGCGATCAAGGGAGACGGCGCCTACTCGATCTTCAAGTTCGAGGGCGGGACGCATCGGGTGCAGCGCGTCCCGGCGACCGAGTCGCAGGGTCGCACGCACACGTCCACCGCGACGGTCGCGGTGCTGCCCGAGGCCGAGGAGGTCGACGTCCAGATCGATCCCGGCGACCTGCAGATCGACGTGTATCGCTCGTCGGGCCCCGGCGGCCAGTCGGTCAACACGACGGACTCGGCGGTCCGGATCACGCACAGGCCGAGCGGGATCGTGGTCTCCATGCAGGACGAGAAGTCCCAGCTGCAGAACCGCGAGCGGGCGATGCGCGTCCTGCGCGCGCGGCTCTACGACGCGGCGCTGGCCGAGCAGCAGGCCGAGGTCGCCGCCGACCGCCGCTCGCAGGTCGGGACCGGCGAGCGCGCCGAGAAGATACGCACCTACAACTACAGCCAGCGGCGCGTCACCGACCATCGCGTCAACTTCACCGTGCACAACCTCGACGACGTCCTCGAGGGCGAGCTCGACGAGCTCACGACCGCGCTGCAGTCCGACGAGAAACGGCGTGCGCTGGAGCTGCAGGCCGCGGTCCAGTGATGGGCGCCGTCAGGACGCGGCTCGGCGGGGCGGCGGAGTGAGCGTCGGCTTCGGCGGCGTGACCGTGCGCGAGGCGCTGGACTCCGCGGTGATCGCGATCGGCGCGGCGGGATCGGATACGCCGCGCCTTGACGCCGAGCTGCTGCTCGCCGACGTGCTGCGCCTCGATCGCACCGCGCTCTTCGCCGAGCCCGGGCGCGAGGTCGCGGGTCCGGCCGTGCGCGGGTTCCAGGACGCGGTGCGCCGGCGCTCGGTGCTGCGCGAGCCGGTCGCCTACATCCTCGGCTCGAAGGGCTTTCGCCACATCGAGCTGCTCGTCGATCCGCGCGTGCTCGTGCCGCGGCCGGAGACGGAGCTGCTCGTGGACGTCGGGCTCGGCCTGGCGCGCGGCGCGCGGGTCGTGGACGTCGGCACCGGCAGCGGCGCGATCGCGCTGGCGTTGAAGCAGGAGCGGCCCGATCTGTCGCTGACGGCGACCGACTCGAGCGCCGGCGCGCTGGAGGTCGCACGCGCGAACGCCGCGGCGCTCGGGCTCGAGGTCACGTTGACGGAGGGCGATCTGCTGGCCGGCGTCAGGGAGTGCGACGCGGTGCTTTCCAACCCGCCGTACGTCGCGGACGGCGAACGTGCGTCGCTGGCGCCCGAGATCGTCCGCCACGAGCCTGCGGGTGCGCTGTTCGCCGGCGCGGACGGGCTCGACGTCATCCGCCGCCTGGCGCCCGCCGCGGCGGCGGTGCTCGTGCCGGGCGGTCTGCTGGCGATCGAGCACGGCGCCGGTCAGGCGGCGGCGGTCGCCGCGCTGTTCGAGGACGCCGGCTTCGAGGGCGTGCATGCGCTCCCCGACCTCGCCGGCATCGAGCGGGTCACGACGGGCCACCGCTCGTGAGCCTCGGCCCAGCCGATGCGGACGCCTTCGAGCGCTGCATCGCGAGCGGCGGCGTGGCGATCTTCCCGGCCGACACGGTCTACGGCCTCGCCTGCGATCCCGACTCGCCGGAGGCCGTCGCGCGCCTGTATGCGCTGAAGGGGCGCGCGCCGGACAAGCCGAGCGCGGTGATGTTCTTCGCGCTCGACCCGGCGCTCGACGCGCTGCCCGAGCTCGGCGCGCGCACGCGACGCGCGCTGCACGCGCTGCTGCCCGGCGCCGTGACCGTCCTCGTCGACAACCCGCGGCGGCGCTTCGCGCCCGCGTGCGGTCCCGATCCGGGCACGCTCGGCCTGCGGGTGCCCGCGCTCGGCGCGAGCACCGCGGCGCTGCACGCGGTCGGGCTGCCCGCGGCGCAGTCCAGCGCGAACCTCGCCGGCGCGCCCGAGGCGCGGGAGCTCGACGAGATCGCGCCCGCGCTGCGCGTCGGCGCCGATCTCGCGATCGACGGAGGACGCCTGCCGGGCGTCGCGTCGACGGTCATCGACCTGCGCGACTACGAGCGCGGCGGCTGGCGCGTGCTGCGCGCGGGCGCCGTCGGCCCCGAGGCCCTCGCCGCCGCGCTCGACCCGTGAGCCCCGCGGTGCGCCCTCGCCCTCGATCCTGTGTCCTCGCCGGGCGGCGCCGGCGCCCGCCAGCGAGCGGACGGAAGGCTGCACTAGGGTCTGCGCCATGCGTATCGCCATCGCCTCAGATCACGCCGGGTACGAGCTCAAGGAGCACGTCAAGGCGCAGCTCGCCGCCGCCGGCCATGACGTCGTCGACGTCGGTCCCGACTCCGACGAGTCGGTCGACTACCCGCGTTACGCGGGTCCCGCGGCACGCCTCGTCGCCGAGGGCGACGCCGACAAGGGCGTGCTCGTGTGCGGCTCCGGCGTCGGCGTCGCGATCGTCGCGAACAAGGTCCCGGGGGTGCGCGCCGTGAACGCGCACGACGTCGAGGAGGCGCAGCTCGCACGCGCCCACAACGACGCCAACGTCGTGACGCTGTCCGGCCGGCGACTGGACGGCGCCCAGGCCGATGCGATCGTCGAGGCGTTCCTGGCGGAGGCCTTCGAGGGCGGACGCCACTCGCGGCGCGTCGCGGCCATCGAACCGCTGCCGTAGCGACACCTAGGCGCTGCTCGCGAGAGTCGCGCCTCCAGGTCACGGCGGGCCCGCCGCCGCCACTGCGATCTGGCCAGCATGGATACAGTCGCTGCGTGCTCGACGGGTTCGACGCGCTGACGGCCTTCGCCATCGCCCTCGCGGCAACGGCGCTGTTGACGCCGGTGACGACGCGCTTCGCACGTGCCATCGGCGCAGTCGATCGCGCGCGCGGTCGCGGACTCGCGCCGGGCGGCACGCCGCTGCTCGGCGGCCTGGCGATCTTCGCCGGCGGGACGATCGCCGCCATCGTCGTGCTGCCCGGCAGCAGCGAGCTGAACGGCGTCCTCATGGCCGCCGCGCTGATCACCCTCGTCGGCGGGCTCGACGATCGCCTCGACCTGCACCCCGCGGTCAAGCTCGCCGGCCAGATCGCCGCGGCGGCGATCGCGGTCAACGCCGGCGTCAGCGTCGACCACGTCACGATCCCGTTCGCCGGCCCGCTGGACTTCGGCAGCGTCGGCGGCCCGCTCACCGTGCTCGGCCTCGTCGTGGTGATGAACGTCGTCAACCTCTCCGACGGCGTCGACGGGCTCGCGGCGGGCGTCTGTGCGATCGGCGCGGCCACGCTCGCGGTCATCGCCTTTGACCTCGAGCGCAACAGCGCCGGCGTGCTGGCGGCCCTGACCGCCGGCGCGGCGCTCGGCTTCCTGATCCACAACTTCCACCCGGCGTCGGCCTACATGGGGGACTGCGGGTCGAACCTGCTCGGCCTGCTGCTCGGTTGCGTCGCGGTGCAGGGATCGGTGAAGACGGGCGCGGCGGCGGCGATCGTCTTCCCGCTGATCGTGCTCGCCGTCCCGTTCCTGGACACGACGTTCGTCGTGCTGAAGCGGATGAAGTACCACCGCCCCGTCTACGCGGCCGATCGCGAGCACTTCCACCACCGGCTGGACCGCATCGGCTTCTCCACGCGGCGCACCGTCCTCTACCTCTACGCGTGGACGATGATGCTCGCCGGGCTCGCGCTCGCGCTGCGCTTCGTCCCGTTTCACTCCGACTCGAGCGGGCGGCTGAACCCGAGCTGGACGGCGGTGATGGTCGCGCTCTTCCTCGTCGTGCTGGCCGCCTCGATCTACCTCGTCTACGTGCTCGAGATCCTCAAGTTCAAACGGCTGGACGCCGCTCGCCTGCGCCGCTCGAAGCCGGCGACGAGCGAGCAGGAGATCGACGCCGACGTCGCGGCGCGGCTGGAGACGGGGGAGTTCGACGCGGTGCGGCGCGACACGGGGGAGATCGAGCACCTGCAGTCCTGACGCGGCGGCCAGGCGCAGCGTCGCCGCGTGCCCCCGGGTACGGTTCTGCGCGATGCATCTCTCCAACATCGACGAGGCGCAGGCCTTCGAGTCCGTCGACGGCGGCACGATCCGCGAGCTCGCCGGGCGCGTCTCGCTGCCCGCGCAGCGCCAGTCGCTCGCCGAGGCCACGATCCCGGTCGGCGGAGCGACCGACGAGCACTACCATCCCGTCGCCGAGGAGATCTACTTCTTCCAGGTCGGAGCAGGGCGCCTGCGCATCGACGGCGAGGAGCGCGAGGTGCGCGCCGGCGACTGCGCCGTGATCCCGCCGGGTTCGAGCCACAAGCTCTTCAACACCGGCGAGGAGCCGCTGGCGCTGCTGTGCTGCTGCTCGCCCCCCTGGATCGGCGACGACACCGTTCTCACGGGCGGCTGACCGTGCGCACCCTGCGCCCGCGATGGGCGGGCGCGCTGGTGGTCGTGGCTGCCGTCCTCGCCGTGCCGGCCGCCGTGCCCGCGGTCGCGCTCGCGCCGTCGGTCGGCACGAGGACACCGCCCGTCGCGCGCGGCGCCGCTGCCGCCGCGCCGGGCATGGCCGCCGCGCCGGCCACGGCGGTCCCGGCGGCCACGGCGCGCCCGCCGGCCATGCCGGCCGCGCCCCCCGCCTCGCCGCAGGCGGCGCCCGCCGCCGTCGCCTCGCAGACGCCGCCTGTCACGGCAATCGTCGCTTCCACGCCCGCCGCCGCCGCGCTGCGCCGCGACGTGCGGATCGGCATCGGCGACCAGAAGCCCGACATGTTCTCCGACTCGCGCTTCATCGCCCTCGGCGTGAAGTACGCCCGCCTGACGATCAGCTGGGACGCGATGACGGTCCCGTGGGAGGTCCAGGAGCTCGACGCCTGGCTCGCCGCCGCGCGCGCGGACGGGATCGCGCCGCTGATCTCGCTCGGGCACTCGCGCACCGACCGCCGCTCGCTGCCGACCCCCGAGCGCCTCGAGTACGAGTTCCTGCGCATGCGTCAGCGCTACCCCTGGGTCACGACGTGGGCGACCTGGAACGAGGCCAACCACTGCGGCGAGCCGACCTGCCATCGCCCCAAGCTCGTCGCCGCGTACTACCGCGCGCTGCGCCGCGGGTGCCCGAAGTGCACGATCCTCGCTCCCGAGGTGCTGGACATGCCGAACATGTCCAGCTGGGTCAAGCAGTTCTGCGCGGGGCTCGGCTTCAAGCCCACGCTCTGGGGCGTGCACAACTACGTCGAGGCGAACCGCTTCAAGATGACGCGCCTGCGAGCGCTGCTGCGCGTGCTGCCTCGGTCGGACATCTGGCTGACGGAGACCGGCGGCCTCGTGCGCCGCGACAACGACAGCGCCACGAAGATCCCGCAGGGCCCGCGCCACGCCGGCGAGGTGACGCGGTACATCTTCGACCGCGTCGTGCCCGACAATCCGCAGATCAAGGCCGTCTACCTCTACAACTGGAACGCGGGCCCGGCGGACGACACGTGGGACTCGGGGCTCATCACCCCCGCCGGGCGCGAGCGCACGGCGCTGGACGTCCTGCGGCGCGTGCTGCGCGTCGGCCCGCGCCCGCACGCGAGCTTCCGCTCGCCGCGCAAGGCGCGCTAGGACCGCCCGGGATGCTCGTCGACTGCGCCCACTACAAGGACGGCAGCCGCCAGAACGCCGCGCCCCTGCCGCTCTACGAGGCCGCGCAGCGCCGCGACGAGCAGGACGGCTTCGTCTGGCTCGACCTGCACGACCCGCCGCCGGAGGAGATCGTCGAGATCGCCGAGCGCTTCGACCTGCCACCGCTCGCGGTCGAGGACGCGATGCAGGCGCACCAGCGTCCGAAGATCGAGGACTACGCCGACGGCTACTTCCTCGTCCTGCACACCGCGCGCTACCTCGACGAGACCGAGCGCGTCGAGTTCGGCGAGGTCCACGTCTTCACCGGCCCGGGCTACGTCGTCGTCGTGCGCCACGGCGCCGCGAGCGAGCTCGGGTCGGCGCGCGAGCTGCTCGAGGAGCGCCCCGCGCTGCTGCGCCACGGTCCGGCCGCCGCCGTCTGGGCGGTCATGGACCGGGTCGTCGACGACTACCAGCCCGTCGTCGAGGGCCTCGAGAACGACATCGAGGAGGTCGAGGAGGCCGTCTTCGAGGACGGCGGCGACCAGACGCGACGCGTCTACTTCCTGCGCCGCGAGCTCGCGGACTTCTACCGCGCCGTACACCCGCTGCTGATCGCGCTCGACACCCTCGAGTCCAACACGCGCGACGACGTGCCCGTCGTGCTGCGCGACCATCTGCGCGACGTCGAGGACCACGTCCGGCGCGTCGAGGAGGAGATCGGCACGCAGCGCGAGGTGCTGGCCAGCATCTTCCAGGCCAACCTCGCGGTGATCGGCCTGGCGCAGAACGACGTCGTGCGCAAGATCTCCGGCTGGGCGGCGATGATCGCGGTGCCGACCTTCCTCGCGAGCATCTGGGGCATGAACTTCGCGCACATGCCGGAGCTGCACTGGCAGTACGGATACCCGCTCGCATTGGCGTCGATGCTGCTCACCGGCTCACTGCTGTACCGCGTCCTGCGCCGGGCCGGCTGGCTGTAGCAAGATCCCGCGATGGGACACGAGGGCACCTTCATCCTGGTGGCCGGCGGGCTGCTTGCGCTCGGGCTCACGGCCTCGCTCGCCGCCGGTCGCCTGCGGATCCCCGGGCTCGTGCTGTTCCTCGGCATCGGGATGGCGATCGGCTCGGACGGCCTCGACCTCATCCGCTTCGACGACTACGAGCTCGCGCGCACCATCGGGATCGTCGCCCTCGCCCTGATCCTGTTCGAGGGCGGTCTCGCGGCCGGCTTCCCCGAGATCCGCCCCGTGCTCGGCTCGGCGCTGAGCCTCGCGCTGCTCGGCACGCTGCTGACCGCGATCGTCACCGGCTTCGCCGCGCACTGGCTGCTGCACCTGCCGCTGCTGCAGGGCATGCTCGTCGGCTCGATCGTGTCGGCGACCGATGGAGCGGCGATCTTCGCGCTGCTGCGCGGGTCGACGCTGAAGCGGCGGCTCGCGCGCACGCTCGAGGGCGAGGCCGGGATGAACGACCCGGTCGCCGTCCTGCTCGTGCTCGGCTTCATCCAGTGGATCCTGCACCCGGGCTATGGCGTCGTCGACATGCTCGGGCTGTTCGTGCAGCAGCTCGGAATCGGAGCCGTCGTCGGCGCGGTGGTCGGCTGGCTGGCGGTGCAGGCGTTTCGCCGCGCCAACCTCGCGACCGGCGGCCTGTACCCGGTCGCCTCGCTGGCCGTCGTCGCGATCGCCTTCGGGACCGCCGACGTGCTGCACGGCTCGGGCTTTCTCGCCGTCTACCTCGCGGGCCTGGCGATGGGGTCGACCGCGCTGCCCGCGCGCCAGACCGTGGGCGCGTTCCACGACGGCCTCGCCTGGCTCGCGCAGCTGACGATGTTCTTCACGCTCGGACTGCTCGTGTTCCCGTCCGACCTCGGCCCGATCGCGCTGAAGGGCACGGCCCTCGCGCTCGTCCTCGTCTTCGTCGCGCGGCCGGTCGCGGTGATGATCGCGACGGCGCTCGCGCCGTTGCGCACGTCCGAGCGGGTCGTGCTCGGGTGGGCCGGGCTGCGCGGCGCCGTGCCGGTCGTGCTCGCGCTGTTTCCGATCATCGAGGGCGTCCACGAGGCGGTGACGTTCTTCAACATCGCGTTCTTCGCGGTGCTCGTGTCGACGCTCCTGCAGGGGTCGACGTTCACCTGGATCGCGGGCGCGCTCGGGGCGCTCACGAGCGAGCCGGCGCTGCGCCGGCCGCTCGTCGAGGTCGGCACGATCCGCCAGCTCGGCGCCGACGTCGTCGAGGTGCCGATCGTCGACGGCGACGCCGCGATCGGCGTGCGCGTGCGCGATCTCGGCCTCCCGCGCGAGGCGCTCGTCAACGTGCTCGTGCGCGACGAGGAGGCGCTGCCGCCACGCGGCTCCACGCGCGTGCAGGCCGGCGACCTGCTCTACGTCCTCACGCGCCAGAGCGCGCTCGGCGCGCTCGAGGAGGCGCGCGAGCGCTGGCGCAGCGGTCCGGTCGGCCCCGCGCCGCGCCCGGCTCGGGCGCACCACCCGGCCGGCGCGCCGATCTTCACGACTCGGCCGTGGGGCGAGGGCGACGGCGACCCCGACGAGCCGACGCACGTCCTCGGGCTCGTCGTCGTCGACCGGCTCGGAAGGCGCTGGGACGTCCCCGGCGCGCTCGTCGTGCTGTCGGACGGGCGCTACGCGGTCACGGGTCCGCACGTGCTCGTCGGAAGCCGCGAGCAGCTGCAGTGGCACGCGCGCCGCCGGCTGCGCGGCGCGACCGAGGACGCCGAGCGCGCCTGGTGGCAGGAGGTCATCGGCTCGTCGGCGTTGTAGAGAGGTCGATCTCCAGCAGCGCGGCACGCGACGCGTGATCGACCTGCAGCGTCGTGTGGCGGATGCCGAAGCGATCGCGCAGCAGCGCCTGCAGCTCGCGCCGGCGCGCGTGGCAGTCGTCGTCGGGGGCGACCATCACGTGGGCGGCGAGCGCGGGGAAGCCCGACGTCACCTCCCAGATGTGCAGGTCGTGCACCTCGACGATGCCCGGCTCGGCGGCGAGCGCGTTGCCGACCTCGTCGGGATCGATCCGCGCCGGCGAGCCCTCGAGCAGCACGCGGGCGGAGTCGCGCAGCAGCGCCCACGCCGAGCGGACCATGACCGCCGACACGGTCAGGGCGGCGATCGCGTCCGCGGAGCGCGGGCCGCCGGCCACGACGACCGTTCCGGCGGCGACCGCCGCGACCGATCCGAACAGGTCGGCGAGCACGTGCGCGCGCGCGGCGGCGATGTTGAGGCTCTGGCGCTGCGCGCGCGACAGCGCCCACGCGGCCGCGACGTTGACGAGCGCGCCGATCGTCCCGACGACGATCACGACCGCGCCCTCGACGTGCGGCGGCGAGCTCAGCCGGCCGAGCGCCTCGACCGCGATGACGCCGGCGAGGACGAACAGCAGGGCGCCGTTGGCCTGGGCGGAGAGGATCTCCGCGCGCCCGAGGCCGAACGTGAAGCGCCCGGACGGCGGGCGCGTCGCGAGCCGCGCCGCGAACAGCGCGAGGCCGAGCGAGCCGGCGTCGGTGAGCATGTGCGCCGCGTCCGAGAGCAGCGCGAGCGAGCCCGACAGCAGGCCGGCCGCGATCTCGACGCCCATGAAGGCGACGATCAGGCCGAGCGCGACGCTCAGCCAGCGGCCGTCGGCGTCGGCGGCGATCGCGTGATCGTGGCCGTGCTCATGGCCGCCGTGCTCGTCGTGACCGTGGTCGTGTGCAGCCACCGAGCGCACGGTAGCCGACGCCGCGGGCCGGCCGCCGCGGGCGTTCGCCCAGCCATCCGCGCGGTGGTCGCGGGCGGGGGCCGGCGCGCGCGCCCAAGTAGGTGTAGCGCCTGTCACTAAGTTGTTACAAAGTCCGAATTCCCTATATGGTGCGGGGGCGCGACCCGTGCGCTCCGACCGCGCTCCCCGCGCGGTCGCGCATCTGTAGGGTTGCCGCCCCTCGTCATGTTGCGACCTCTCCCCACGCTCCGATCCGAGAACACGGAACGCCCTTCCGGCGCGCCGATCTCGGGCGTGGCCGATCGCGCGCCGCTCGGGCGGACGTTCAGTGAGGACCGTCCTTGTCGATAGGCGCTTCCGCCTCCCTCGAACGAACTTCAGTGCTCGTGCTCTACCTCGACGTGATCCTCATCCTCCTCGCGGCGGTCCCGGTGGTGCTGCTGTTCGGCGCGCCCGCGTTCGGCTACGCGATCGGCGGCGGGGCGTGGATCCTGGGGCGCATCGCCTCCGCACCCGCCGAGCGGCGTATCGCCGCCATGGAGGGGGTGCGGCGCAAGCTCGGCTACGGCCTCGGCTTCTCGATGGCCCGCATCTGGGTCATGGCCGGCGCGATCGTCGTCGCCGGCGTCGCCGGCTCGCGGGCCAACGGCCTGACCGCGGCGCTGGTGATCTTCGCCGCCTTCTCCATCTACTTCGTCCGCACCGCGTTCGGGCACATCACAGCGACGCCAAGGAGCACGACCCGATGACCACACGCCAGAAGCTGAAATGGGGCATCGGCGGGGTCTACGTGCTGGGCATCATCCTGATCGTCGCGATCTTCGGCGCGGCGCGGCACGACAGCTCGCTGACCGCCCACCCGTTCCTGCCTCAGGACGAGTTCAAGCTGCTGCCGTGGATCAACCTCCCGGGACCGCTGGACTTCAACAAGGGCGTGCTCTACCTGCTGATCGCGACGTCGCTGACGATCGGCTTGACGATGTGGGTCGCCAAGCGCATGCAGGCGCGGCCCAACCGCGTGCAGACCGCGGTCGAGTGGGCCTACACCGGTCTGCGCGAGAAGATCGTCCGCGACAACATGGACGACACGATGGCGCGCAAGTGGTTCCCGCTCGTGTTCACGCTGTTCGTCTTCATCTGGATCTCGAACCTCATCGGCTACCTGCCGCTGCCGGTCAACACGGACCCGAACGCGAAGGTCGACATCTTCGGCCTGAGGATTCCCGGCTTCCAGATCTACGCCGCGACCGCCAACGTCTCGATCCCCCTGGTGCTCGCGCTGATCGTGTGGGTGTCCTACAACATCGAGGGCGTCAAGGCCAAGGGCGTCGTCGGCTACACGAAGAGCATGATCCCGCCCGGCCTCAAGGGCCCGATCCTGATCATGATCTTCCCGCTGGAGGTCCTGTCGCACTTCCTGCGGCTCATCTCGCTGACCGTCCGACTGTTCGCGAACATCCTCGCCGGCCACATGCTCATCCAGTTCATGTCCGGCGGCCTCGCGGTGCTGCTCGGCATGGAGGTCCTGGGCTGGTTCACGCTGCCGGCCGGGATCGCGATCTTCCTCTTCGAGGCAACGCTGGTCGCCGGGCTTCAGGCCTTCATCTTCGCCATCCTGACGTGCATCTACTTGGGTAGTGCCGTCTCAGACCACCACTGACTAGGAGCTTCTCGTCCATGGACCTTGACGTCGTCAACCACATCATCGCGGTGGCGCAGACGAACGACCTCGTCGCCCAGAAGGCCGGCCGCGCGATCGCGCTCGGCGTCGGCGCGGGCGGCGGTGCCGCCGGTGCCGGTGCCGGCATCGGCATGCTCTTCGGCAAGGTGATCGAGTCGGTCACGCGCCAGCCGGAGATGCGCGACGAGATCGCCTCGATCCAGTGGCTGGGCTTCGCGCTCACCGAGGCGTGCTTCTTCTACGGGCTCGTCGGCGGCCTGATCGCCTTCTTCCTCTAGGCAGCGATGAACGCCTCCAGCCTCATCACCGCACCGCTCGCGGCCGACAAGGGGGGCGGATCGTTCCTGGTCTCGCCCAACGTCGGGCTGATGATCTGGACGTTCGTCGTCTTCGGGATCTCGCTCTACGTCCTCAACAAGCTGGCCTTCCCCCGCATCCAGGAGGCGCTCGACAAGCGCCAGCGCGCGATCGACGACTCGATCGACGCGGCCGAGCGGACGCGCGTGGAGGCCGACGAGCTGCTCGGCGAGTACCGCGAGCGCCTGAAGGACGCACGCACGCAGGCCGAGGAGATCCTGGCACGGGCCCGCAAGGCCGCGGATGCCTCCGAGGCGGCCGCGGTCGTCGAGGCCAAGGCCAAGCGCGACGAGCTGCTCGAGCAGACCAAGCGCGACATCCAGGCCGAGACGCGGCGCGCGATCCAGGACATCCGCAACGAGGTCGCCGACCTGACGATCCTCGCCACGGAGAAGATCACGCGCAAGACGCTCACCGACGACGACCAGCGCCGCCTCGTCGAGGAAGCGCTGTCGGAGCTGGACTTCTCCGCACTCGCGGGCGAGCGGGGGAACTGAGCTCGTGGTTCCTCCAGCACGTCACCGCACCGTCGGATCGGCCGCTGATCGGCGCCTGGCGGCGTCCTCGGTCGTCGGTGTGCCAGAGGCACACCGTCCTCCCTGCGTCCTTGCCAGCCGCCGCCAGCAGCCGCCCGACGGCACGCTGACGTATCGGAGGAACCACTGATGGAGGAGATCGCCGAGGTCTACGGACGGTCGCTGTTCGCGGTCGCCCAGGAGCACGGCAAGCTCGACGAGGTCCGCGAGCAGCTCGGGCAGTTCTCCGACGCGCTGCAGGACGATCGCGACCTCCAGGTGTTCTTCTTCTCGCCGTACTTCTCCACGCCCGAGAAGAAGGACGGCCTCGGCCGCGCCGTGACCGGCGCGGAGCCGGCACTGCTGAACTTCCTCGAGCTGCTGATCGAGAAGCACCGGATGCCGGCGATCTTCCGCATCCGGCGCTACTTCGAGGGGCTGTGGGAGCAGGAGAACAAGATCCTGCCGGTGCAGATCTCGACGGCCACGACCCTCGACGACGCGATCGTCAAGCAGATCGGCGATCGCATCGCGCAGGACACCGGCCAGCGGATCGAGCTCACCGCCGACGTCGATCCGAGCATCCTCGGCGGCATCGTCCTGCGGGTGGGCAACTCGATTCTCGACGCCTCGATCCGCAACCGCCTCGACAACCTGAGAAAGCACGTCGCCCGCGGCGCCTGACGCCACCGCGAGCCTTCAAGGAGCTGACACGACCTCCATGCAGATCAAGCCCGACGAAATCACTTCCATCCTCAAGAGCCGCATCGAGGGGCTGGACGCCGGCTCGGCCGAGCTGACCGAGGTCGGCACGGTCCTGTCCGTGGGCGACGGCATCGCCCGCGTGCACGGCCTCGAGAACTGCATGTCCTTCGAGATGCTCGAGCTGCCGCACGGCGTGACCGGCCTCGCGCTGAACCTCGAGTCCGACAACGTCGGGGTCGTGCTCTTCGGCGACTGGGACAAGATCGTCGAGGGCGACACGGTCAAGCGGACCGGCTCGCTGCTCGAGATCCCCGTCGGCGAGGAGCTGCTCGGCCGCATCGTCGACCCGCTCGGCAACGCGCTCGACGGCAAGGGCGACATCAACGCCAAGGAGAAGCGCCCGGCCGAGTTCAAGGCCCCCGGCGTCGTCGCGCGCCAGCCGGTCGTCGAGCCGATGCAGACCGGCATCAAGGCGATCGACGCGATGATCCCGATCGGCCGCGGCCAGCGCGAGCTGATCATCGGCGACCGTCAGACCGGCAAGACGACGATCGCGGTCGACACGATCATCAACAACCGCAAGACCGGCGTCATCTCCGTGTACGTCGCGATCGGCCAGCGCATGGCGACGGTCGTCGCGCTCGCCGAGACGCTCGCCGAGGCCGGCGCGATGGAGAACACGATCATCGTCGCCGCCGCCGCCGACGAGGCCGCCCCCGTGAAGTTCCTCGCGCCGTACGCCGGCGCCGCGATGGCGGAGTACTTCCTCTACAAGGGCGGGGCGTCGCTGTGCGTCTACGACGACCTCACCAAGCACGCCTTCGCCTACCGCCAGATGTCGCTGCTGCTGCGCCGCCCGCCGGGTCGCGAGGCCTACCCGGGCGACGTCTTCTACCTCCACAGCCGCCTGCTCGAGCGGGCCGTCAAGCTCTCCGACGACCTCGGCGGCGGATCGATGACCGCGCTGCCGATCATCGAGACGCAGGCCGGCGACGTGTCGGCCTACATCCCGACGAACGTCATCTCGATCACCGACGGCCAGATCTTCCTCGAGCCGAAGCTCTTCTTCTCGGGCGTGCGGCCGGCCATCAACGTCGGCATCTCGGTGTCGCGGGTCGGCGGCAACGCGCAGATCAAGCCGATGAAGAAGGTCGCCGGGCGGCTGAAGCTCGAGCTGTCGCAGTACCGCGACCTCGAGGCGTTCGCGCAGTTCGGCTCGGACCTCGACGCCGACACGCAGGCGACGCTGGCGCGCGGTGAGCGGCTCGTCAAGACGCTCAACCAGAACGAGCGCTCGCCGATGGCAGTCGAGGAGCAGGTCGTCGTCATCTACGCGGCGACCAACGGCTTCCTCGATCGCGTCTCGGTCGACCGCGTGACCGAGTTCCACCAGGACCTCGTGTCGCGGATGCGCGCCGAGAACGCCGACCTGCTCGAGAAGATCGCCGGCGGGGCGTGGGACGACGACCTCGTCAAGGGCGTCCACACCGCGGTCGAGGAGTTCGCCGACGACTTCGGCCAGGACATCGACGAGGACGGCATCGCGATCGAGTCTCCCGGTGACGCGGCCTCCACGAGCGCCGTCGCCGTCGAGACGGCCGACGAGCCCGAGAAGGAGGCGGCACCGGCGTGAGCGCCACCCAGCGCGACGTCAAGGCCCGCATCGGGTCGGTCAAGAACATCCAGAAGATCACCCGCGCCATGGAGATGGTCGCGGCGGCCCGCCTGCGCCGCGCCGAGCAGCGCATCGCGGCGTTGCGTCCCTACGCCGGAGCGCTCCGGCGCATGACGCGCCAGGCCGCCGAGGCCGCGGGCTCCGCGGAGGTCTCCGGCCTGCCGATCCTCAAGGAGCACGCCAGCGAGGATCGGGTCGCGCTGCTGCTCGTCACGGGCGACCGCGGCCTCGCGGGCGCGTTCAACTCGCAGATCGTGCGCGCCGGGCTGCGCAGCGGGCGCGAGTACGAGGGCAGCGGGCGCACGGTGCTCTACAGCGCCGTCGGCCGTCGCGGCGTCTCGACGCTGAGCTTCCGCGGCAAGGACCCGGTCGGCCGCTACGTCGGCTTCACCGATCGTCCGGCCTACGCCGACGCGCGTGCGATCGCGGAGGACCTCATGTCCGCCTACGTCGACGGCAAGGCCGACCGCGTGGAGATCTTCTACAACGGCTACATCTCGCCGCTGACGCAGGAGGTGCGTCGCGAGACGCTCCTGCCGCTGCAGCAGGCGACGATCCTCGAGGGCACGGAGGGGGGCGACGAGGCCTCCGGCGCGAGCCACCGCGCGCTCGTGGAGTACGAGCCCGATCCGCAGGAGATCCTCGCCCGGCTGATCCCCGACTACGTCGAGATCTCCGTGTACCGCGCGCTGCTGGAGTCGACGGCGTCCGAGCACGGCGCGCGCATGACCGCGATGCGCAACGCGTCGGAGAACGCCGGCGAGCTGATCGAAGACCTCACGCTGGAGATGAACCGCGCCCGCCAGGCCGAGATCACCCAGGAAATCATGGAAGTCGTCGCGGGCGCCGAGTCCCTGACGTAACGTCGACCGGAAGTCCGAGCTTGCGAGGACCGAAGGGCGAAACAGGAGATAAAAAGTGGCCATTACCGAGATCAAGACCGCAACGGGCCGGATCGAGGAGATCCAGGGCGTCGTCATCGAGGTGACGTTCCCCAACGGCGAGCTTCCGGAGATCTACAACGCGATCACCGTTCCGCGCGGCGAGGAGCTGCTCACGCTCGAGGTGCAGCAGCACCTCGGCGACGATCGCGTGCGCTGCGTGGCGATGGACTCCACCGACGGCCTCGCGCGCGGCATGGAGGTCACGGACACGGGCGGACCGATCTCCGTCCCCGTCGGCAACGGCACGCTCGGGCGGATCCTCAACGTCCTCGGCGAGCCGATCGACAACGCCGGTCCGGTCGAGTCGACGGAGCGCTGGCCGATCCACCGCCCGGCGCCGAACGTCGAGAACCTCATGCCGACGACGGAGATGTTCGAGACCGGCATCAAGGTCGTCGACCTGCTCGCGCCGTACGCCAAGGGAGGGAAGGTCGGCCTCTTCGGCGGGGCCGGCGTCGGCAAGACCGTGCTCATCCAGGAGCTCATCAACAACCTCGCCCAGGAGCACGGCGGCCTGTCGGCCTTCTGCGGCGTCGGCGAGCGCTCGCGCGAGGGCAACGACCTCTGGCTGGAGATGAAGGACTCGGGCGTCATCGACAAGACGATCCTCGTCTTCGGTCAGATGAACGAGCCCCCCGGAGCGCGGATGCGCGTCGCGCTCGCCGGCCTGACGATGGCGGAGTACTTCCGCGAGCAGGGCGGCCAGGACGTGCTGCTGTTCATCGACAACATCTTCCGCTTCGTGCAGGCCGGCTCGGAGGTCTCGGCGCTGCTCGGCCGGATGCCGTCGCAGGTCGGCTACCAGCCGACGCTCGAGACCGAGATGGGCCAGCTGCAGGAGCGCATCACGTCGACGCGCGACGGCTCGGTCACCTCGGTGCAGGCGATCTACGTGCCGGCGGACGACCTCACCGACCCGGCCCCGGCGTCGGTCTTCGCGCACCTCAACGCGACGACGGTGCTCTCGCGGGCGATCTCCGAGAAGGGGATCTACCCGGCCGTCGACCCGCTGGACTCGACCTCGACGATCCTCAAGCCGGACATCCTGGGCGTCGAGCACTTCACGGTCGCCAACCGCGTCAAGGAGATCCTGCAGCGCTACAAGGAGCTGCAGGACATCATCGCGATCCTCGGCATCGACGAGCTCTCCGACGAGGACAAGCTCATCGTCGGCCGGGCACGCCGCGTCGAGCGCTTCCTGTCGCAGCCGTTCTTCGTGGCCACGCCGTTCACGGGCCTGGACGGCGCGTACGTGCCGATCGCCGAGACGATCCGCGGCTTCAAGGAGATCATCGACGGCATGCACGACGACGTCCCGGAGTCCGCGTTCTTCCTCAAGGGCACGATCGACGACGTCGTCGCGGCCGCGGGCGGCAAGGGCGACTGATGCCGCACACGACGTTTCGCGCCGAGGTCCTGACGCCGGAGGGGTCCGTCTTCGACGAGGACGTCCAGATGGTCTCGACGCGGACCGGGCTGGGCTCGATCGGCATCCTGGCGCGCCACCAGCCGACGCTCGGCCTGCTCGTGCCGACCGAGCTGCGGCTGTACCGCTCGGATACGGACATCGTCCGCTACGCGCAGGGCGAGGGCTACGTGCAGGTCTCTGCCGACGGCGTGCTCGTGCTCGTCGAGGAGGCCCACGAGCCGGGCGCCCTGGACGTCGCCGACCTGCGCGAGAAGCTGCGCAAGGCGGAGGCCGACTTCGACGCCGCCGAGGACCGCAGCGAGGCGCAGAAGCGCGCCGCACGCGACAAGCGCCGCTGGGCGGCGTTTCTGCGGATCGCAGAGGGCACGTAGGCCGCCGGCCCGGTCGTGCAGAAGGACCAGATCCTCGACTTCCTCCGCGCGATCTTCCCGTACGCGATCGCGGCCTTCTTCCCGCTCGCGGGGCTGATCTTCGCGGTCGTCAAGCTCGTCGAGCACGATCGGCTCGAGGCCGCGCGGCTCGTCGCCGCGACGGTGCTCGGCATCTGCGTCTACGCGCTGCTGTTTGCCTGACGGCCCGCCGCGCCCGCTGCGGTCAGGGCGACTCGCCGAGTCGCAGCCGCGTATGCAGGCGCCGCAGGGGCGCGGGTGCCCACCAGTTGCGCTCGCCGAGCAGCTTCATCAGCGACGGCACGAGCAGCGCGCGCACGATCGTCGCGTCGATCAGCACCGCCGACGCCGTGCCGATCCCGACCTCCTTGACGAAGATGATCGACGACGTCGCGAACGAGCCGATCGCGACGACCAGCAGCAGCGCGGCTGCCGTCACGATCCGTCCCGTGCGCTGCAGGCCGACGGCCACCGACTCGTCGTTGGAGGCCCCGTTGTCGTGCGCCTCCTTGATGCGCGTCAGCAGGAACACGCCGTAGTCGGTGCTGAGCCCGAACGCGAGCGCGAGCAGGACGAGCGGCTGCGTCACCTCGAGGCCGCCCTGCGACGTGAAGCCGAGCACCGACTCCAGGCGCCCGTCCTGAAAGACGAGCACGAGCAATCCGAACGCTGCGCTCAGGCCCAGCACGTTCATGACGAGCGCCTTCAGCGGCAGCACGACCGAGCCGGTCATCGCGAACAGGATCAGCACGGTCGTGAGCGCCAGCAGCGCGAGCGCGTACGGCAGCCGCCCGCCGAGTCCGTCGATCTGGTCGACGAAGCGCGCCGACTCGCCGGCGACGGCCACCGCGCCCGGCGCGGGCGTGTCGCGCACCGACGTGACGAGCTTCAGCGCGGGGTCGCCGAGCGAGCGCGACGCCGCCGTCAGCTCCACGATCCACGTGTCCGGGGCCACGAAGCGCGGCGCCGCGACGCCGGCCGCGCCCTTCAGGCGATCGATCCGCGCGGCGTACGCCCGCAGCGCCCGGGCGCTCGAGCGCGGCGCCGTCACCGCGACGACGAGCGGCGCCGACGGGCCCGGCGGGAAGTCGTCGCGCAGCGCGCTGTCGACGACCTTCGCCGTCGAGCCGGCCGGCAGCACGCTCGCGTCGACCCCGGTGAAGTGGATCCGCAGGAACGGCAGCCCGAGCACGACCAGCAGCGTCGCGGTCGCGACCGCGATCGTGATCGGCCGTCGCATGACGAGCTGCGACAGGCGGTAGAAGAAGCCGCGCTGGACGAGCACCTCGCGATGGCGCAGCCGCGCCGGCGCGAGCGCGTTGACGCGGTCGCCGAGCACGATCAGCAGGGCGGGTAGCGCGGTCAGCGCGACCACGCACGCGATCACCGCCGTGATCGCGCCGGCGATTCCCATCGAGTAGAGGAACCGGGCGGGGAACACGAGCAGCGACAGCATCGCCGCGGCGACCGTCATCGAGCTGAAGATCACCGTCCGTCCGGCGGTCTGCATCGTGCGGACGAGTGCGTCACGGCCCGGCCCGAGGCGCTCCATCTCCTCGCGATATCGCGACAGCACGAACAGCGAGTAGTCGATCGCCAGGCCGAGCCCGAGCCCGATCGTGAGGTTCAGGGCGAAGATCGACAACAGCACGCCCTCGTTGACGATCCGCAGGCCGAGGAACGTGCCCATGATCGTCAGCAGGCCGACGAACAGGGGCAGCAGCGCGGCGACGGCGCCGCGGAAGATCAGCAGCGACAGCGCGAACAGCAGCGGGAACGCGAGCGTCTCGGCGCGGCGCAGGTCCTCCGAGACCTTGTCGGAGACCTGCGGCACGGCGACGGCGTAGCCGCCGACCACGACCCCGGGGGTCTTCGCCAGGGCCTTCGTGATGCGCTCGCCGGCCCGCGTCTGGTCGGCGCCGTAGCGCAACTCGACGGGGATGTAGGTCGCGTGCCCGTCGCGGGAGACGAGCGGACTGCGCGCCGCGCGCGCGGCCGGCGTCGCCGAGCCGAGCACGGACGCGATCTGCGCGACGGCGCGATCGGCGCGCAGCTTCGCCACGACCGCGCGGACCGTGGCGCGGCCCGCCGTGCCGAGCACCGGGCCGGCGGTGCGCACGAGGACGAGGACGGCCGGGCTCAGCGTCTGCCTCGTGGCGCGCTCGAGGCGCGCCGAGGTGACCGTGCTCTGCGAGCTCGGGTCGACGAAGTCGTCCGCGTTGCCGGCCGACAGCAGACCCGTCACGGGCGTCCCGAGCACCACGGCCACGACGAGGAAGACCGCCGCTGCGCCGAGCACGCGGCGCGGGCGGTCGGTGATGCGATTGGCGAGCCTGCTCAGCATGCGCGCCGCGAGAGTAAGTACTTACTCACACTTCTGTCAAGCGGCGCGGGAGATGCCCGCGGCGGCCGCGCCGCGCTCGAGCTCGTCGAGGCGCAAGCCGTCGACCGGGCCGAGCGCGCCGCTGCCGATCAGCCCTCCGCCGGCGGCGCGCATCGCCGCCCAGGCGAGCATCCCGGCGGTGAAGTCGTACGGGCTCTCGCCGCTCACGCGAACGGTTGCCAGCGGGCTGCCCGACGCGTCCGAGGCGACCGCGACCACGTTCGACCGTGCCTTCGCGCGCGTCCCTGCGTCGGGGCCGCCCGTCGAGCCCGGCACGAGCCGTCGTGCCGACGCCGTCAGCGCGCGGCGCACGCCGGGCACGAGCGTGGCCAGCGCCGTCGCACCCGACAGCAGCTGCAGCGGTCGCGAGGCCGGTCCGAACCAGCCGAGCCAGACGCCGACGTCGCGCAGCCCCGGATGGGTGCGCGCGAGCGCGAACTGCTCGCTCGCGCCGATCGAGATCGCGTTGCGGTCGCGGTGGCCCGCATCGCCGTCGCGGGCGGCGCGGCCCTCGCCAGGCGCACGCTCGCCTCCGTCGCCGGCGCCGCTCGCGCCGGGGGCGCCGTGTTCACCATGCCCCCCGCTCTCGCCGTGGACGCGGCGGTCGCCCGCGCCGCGCGCTTCCGCGGCGGCGAAGGCCGGCCCGAAGTCGCGCAGGTGCCGCGCGCCGCGCTCGGTCACGAGCCGACCGTCGCGAAACGCGTACGAGGGCTCGGCGAGCATGCCCGCCGCCGAGGCGCGCGTCCCACCGCTGAACTGCCCCCGGGCATCCCCGTCGACGAAGTAGCCGACGTCCACGCGCACGGCGCGCTCGCCGGCCTCGCGCAGCGCCAGCGCCGCGGCGAGGTTCCCGGGCACGTAGTCGTAGCCCATCGCGGTGAGCAGGCCGCAGCCGGCCGCCGATGCCGCGCGGTCGTGGTGCTCGAAGACGCGGCGGATGAACGCAGGCTCGCCCGTCGAGTCGAGGTAGTGCGCGCCGGCGGCGATCGCCGCCAGGACGGCGGGCTCACCCCAGCGCGCGAACGGGCCGACCGTCGACACGAGCACGTCGCCGCGTCGCAGCAGCGCGGCGAGCCCCGCGGCGCCATCCGGCGCCGTCGCGTCGGCGACCGCGCTCTCGACGCCGAGCGCCTGCGCGAGCGCGGCCACGCGCGTCGCGTCGCGACCGACGAGCAGCGGCGTCGCACCGCCGTCCACGAGCGCCCGCGCGGTCAGCTCGCCGGTGAATCCGGTGGCGCCGAAGAGCACGATCCGAGCGGACATCGGACACCACGCTACCCGCCGCCGGGGATGGGCCTTCCGAGGTATCTTCTGGCGATGGACGAACAGGTTCTGGCCGAGCGCCTGATGACCTACGACACGTCCACGGACAACGGCCTGCGGGCAGCCGTCGGGTTCGTGAAGGGCTGGCTCGAGGCGCGCGACATCCCCGTGACGGGCCGGGAGTTCGGCGGCCTGCCGGTCGTGCTCGCGGACGTCGGCCCGCACGACGGTCCGTGCGTGATCTTCCATGGCCACGTCGACGTCGTCCCGGCACACGCCGCGCAGTTCACGCCGCGGATCGAGGGCGACCGCCTCATCGGCCGCGGCGCGTACGACATGAAGGGCGGCCTCGCCGCGATGATGTGCGCGGTCCACGACATCGCCGCCAACGGGCAGGTCCGCGTGCGCTTCATCTGCGTGCCGGACGAGGAATCCGAAGACGTCGAGCATCGCTGCACAGAGGCGCTCGTCGAGGAGGGGCTGCGCGCGGACTTCGCGATCACCGGCGAGCCGACCGAGCTGCAGATCGGCGTGCAGGCCAAGGGAGTGCTCGCCGTGCGCGTCGAGGTCAGCGGCCGGGCGGCGCACGGCTCGACCCCGTGGCTCGGCGACAACGCGATCCTCAAGGCATACGACGTCTTCCGTCGCATCGAGACCCTACGCTTCAGCCGCGAGTCCTCCGACCTCTTCGACCGGCCGTCGATCAACGTCGCGCGGATCGAGGGCGGGGACGCGTTCAACAAGGTGCCCGACCTGTGCCACATGGACGTCGACATCCGCTACCTCCCCAACCAGGATCCCGGTGAGATCCTGTCCGACATCCGTGCGCTGCCCGACGTGCGGATCCTGAAGACCTTCCAGCGCGCGCCGGCGCACGTCTCGCGCGCGAACCCGTACGTACGGGCACTGCGCGCGGCCGTCTCCTCGTCGCTGGGCAGCGAGGCTCTGTCGATCGGGCGCGACGGCGCGTCGGACGCGATCTCGTTCCTCGAGGCCGGCGTCCCCGCCGTCGAGTTCGGGCCCGTCGGCGGCGGCCATCACGGGCCCGAGGAGTGGGTCTCGATCCAGTCGCTGCATCGCTACCGGCGTGCGCTGACCGACTTCGTCCTCGGCCTCCCCGCATGGCTCGACGGCAGTGCCGCCGAGAAGCCGCCGTTGCGGGCCGTCGAGGGCGGACTGGCGTGAGCGTCCTCGAGTCTCCGCCCGAGACGGAGGACCAGGACACCAGGATCGGCCTGCAGATGGGCAAGAAGTTCGCGCTCGGCAGCCTGCTGATCGTCCTGTTCACGGCGATCGCGGTCGCGAGCGGGTTGCTGCTCGAGGTGCATGAGGACGTGAAGATCTTCACGCACGAGTCGACGCCGATCGCGGGGATCAAGAACGTCCTCGACGAGGTCCCCCTGGGCGATCCGCAGACGATCCTGCTGCTCGGCTCCGACCATCGCTTCGCCGACGGGTCCGACGACCCGCCGCGCTCGGACACGATCATCGTCATCCACCTCGATCCCGACAAGCACGCGACGGCGATCATGTCGATTCCGCGCGACCTGCTCGTCCCGATCCCCGGCTACGGCATTCAGAAGATCAACGCGGCCTATCACTACGGCGGCCCGAAGCTCACGGTGCGCACGGTGAAGACCCTGCTCGGGATACCGATCAACCACGTCATCAACGTCAACTTCGACGGCTTCGCGCGCGCGGTCAACCGGCTCGGCTGCGTCTACGTCGACGTCGATCGGCGCTACTTCAACGACCACGGCGGTCCCGGCGGCTATGCGGTCATCAACCTCAAGGCCGGCTACCAGAAGCTCTGCGGGCAGGACGCGCTGAGCTTCGTGCGCTTCCGCCACACCGACTCGGACTTCGTTCGCGCGGCCCGCCAGCAGGAGTTCCTGAGCGAGGCGAAGGCACAGATCGGGCTCGGCAAGCTGTTCGGCGACCGCCGCGAGCTGCTGAAGATCTTCGGGCGCTACACGCAGACCGACATCGCGCAGTCCAACTACACCGCGATCCTGGCGCTCCTGAAGCTCGCCTACGCGTCGTCGAAGAACCCGCTCGCCGAGATCCAGTTCCCGCAGGAGATCCTGCCCGACGGCAGCGTCGAGATCGGCGACGCCGCGCTCGAACGGACCGTCACGCGCTTCATCGACGTCGAGGGCAAGACCCCGAGTGGCGGTGGCGGTGGCGGTGGCGGCGGCAAGGGCACGAAGACGAAGAAGATCAAGTCCGACGCGCTCGCCCCC
>DASXCR010000143.1:0-10399 GCA_036491075.1 Solirubrobacteraceae bacterium | reverse complement strand
CTGCGGCCGGGGCCGCGCGCGTCACCGCCGCAGCGGCCTCGCGCGGCATCGCTCCCGGGGCCCCCGTGCGCGCCCCGGGCGCGGCGTGCGGCAGCGGTGCGGCGGCCGGCGCGATCGGCGGTGGTGGCGGCGGGGCGCCCGGCCCGCTCGGCGCCGGCGACGCGGCCACGGGAGCGATCGCCCGCGTTCGAGCGGCGGGCTCGCGCGCGCCGAGCGCCCGCTCGAGCTGCGCCACGAGCTCGCCCGCCGTGTGCGGGCGCAGCGACGGCTCCTTGGCCAGCGCGGCGGCGAAGACGGCGTCGACGGCGACGGGCAGCTCCGGCGCCACCCTCGAGGCGCGGGGCGGCTCCTCGGCGGCGTGCTGCATCGCCTGCGCCGTGGGCGGGCCGCCGGCGAACGGCCGCGACCCCGTGATCAGCTCGAACGCGACGACCGCCAGCGCGTAGCGATCGCTCGCCGCCGAGGCGGGCCGTCCGAGCGCCTGCTCCGGGGAGATGTAGGCGGCGGTGCCGAGCACCTGCCCGGTCTTCGTCATCTGCGTGTCGTCGGCGAGCCGGGCGATGCCGAAGTCGGCGACCGCGAGGCGTCCCTGCGCGTCGAGCAGGAGGTTCGCCGGCTTGACGTCGCGATGCACGATCCCGGCGGCGTGGGCGACGTCGAGGCCGCAGGACGCGTCGCGCAGCCAGCGCAGCGCCGTCTCGCGCGGGATCCGACGGCCGGCGTCGCGGGCCTCGCGCAGTCGATCGGCGACGGTCCCGCCCGCGAAGTGCTCCATCACGATGAACGCGTCGCTGCCGTGCTCGCCGATGTCGTAGATCGTCACGACGTTGGTCTGGTCGGAGACCTGCGCCGCCGTGCGGGCCTCGCGCTGGAAGCGCGCGCGAGCGCCCGGATCGGCCGCGTACTGCGCGCCCAGCACCTTGACCGCGACGACCCTGCCGAGCAGGAGGTCCTCGGCCTCCCAGACGGTCGCCATCCCGCCGCTGGCGATGTGCCGTGCGACGCGATAGCGCTCCGGCAGCTCGATCTGCGAGGCCAATGGCATCTCGAACTGCACGTTACCCACCGGCCACCGCGACAGCACGCGGTCGCGGGGCCGCGTCGAGCCCATGCCGCGAGCCGACCGCTACACTCCACGACCCGATGGCCAAGGTATGTCACAGCTGTGGAAAGAAGCCGGCGTTCGGCCAGAGCCGCAGCCACTCGATGGTCGCCACCAAGCGCCGCTTCAATCCGAACCTGCAGAAGGTCCGGATCTTCGTCGGCTCCGCGCCGCGCCGCGTGTACGTCTGCACCCGCTGCCTGAAGGCCGGCAAGGTCACCAAGGCCGCCTGACCGGCCCCCGCGGGCCGTGCCGGATCCCAGCCTAGTCCGCTTTCGCGCCGTCGTCGACGGTGCGCTGACGCACCTCGAGTCGCGCCGCCAGGAGATCAACGACCTCAACGTCTTCCCGGTCGCCGACGGCGACACGGGGGACAACATGGCGCTGACGCTGCGCGCCGTGCTGGCCGAGGTCGACCGGCTCGCCGCCGACACGCGCTCGCCCGACGGCAGGGGCGAGGCGCGCCTGCTCGACGAGATCGGCCGCGACGAGATCGTCGAGTCCGTCGCCCGCGCCGCCCTGCTGGGCGCCCGCGGTAACAGCGGCGTGATCCTCTCCCAACTCATCCGCGGCGCCGCGGAGGAGCTCGTCAGCCGGCCCGGCGAGCTCGTCGACCCGGTCCTCATCGGCGCGGCGATGGCCCGCGCCGCGCAGCGCGCCTACGGCTCCGTTCGCCAGCCCGCCGAGGGCACGATCCTGACGGTCCTGCGCGACATGGCGACGAGCGTCGCGACGGAGATCGCGCACATGGGCGACACGCGCCTGGGCTCCGAGGGCGATCCCGCGATCCAGAACGCGCTCATCGCCGACGTGCTCGAACGCGCGCTCGAGGCCGGCGAGGCATCGGTGCGGCGCGGTCCCTCGCTGCTCGCCGTGCTGCGCGACAGCGGCGTCGTCGATGCCGGCGGCCACGCGCTGACGGTCATCGTCGCGGGCATGATCGCGGCGCTGCGCGGCAGCGCGGCCCCCGACGTCGCGATCCAGGCTCCCGCGCGCGTGACCTATCCGGAGCACGACTCCTCGACGTATCGCTACTGCACGAACTTCGCGGTCACCGGCCGGGAGCTCGATCCGAGCGGCTGGATCGCGCCGCTGGAGGCGATCGGCGACTCGGTGCTCGTCGTCGGCGACGCGGCGACGCTGAAGATCCACGTGCACACCGACGATCCCGCGGCGGCGACCGCGCTGTTCGCCGGCGCGGGCGAGGTCTCGCACCTCGACGTCGCCGACATGCACGCCCAGGTGCTCGCGCGCAGCGGCCGTCTGGCGGCGGCGGGCGCCGGTCCCGCTTCGGCTGCCTCGGGGCTCGGCGGCCCACCGTCGTCGCGGGCCGGAGGCGGCGGCGCGGCGGCGGTCCAGGCGCGCTGCGGCGCGCTCGCGGTCGTGTCGGGGTCCGGGCTGCGCGAGCTCTACGAGAGCATCGGCGTATCGGTCCTCGACGGCGGCCACTCGCTGAACCCCTCGACCTACGAGCTGCTGGCGGCGATCCACGAGGTGCCCGCGCAGGAGGTCGTGGTGCTGCCGAACTCGCCGAACGTCGTCATGGCCGCCTCGCACGCCGCGGAGCTGTCGGACAAGCTCGTCCGCGTCAGCGCCGCGCGCTCGCAGCAGGCGGGCCTGAGCGCGGCGCTGGCGCTCGACCCCGCCCGCGGCGCCGAGCACAACGTCGCGGCGATCGACGCCGCGCTCGCCCAGCTGCGGACGGGCGCCGTGGCGCCCGCGGCCCGCGCCGACGGCGACGGGCGCTTCGCGATCGGCGATGCGGTGGGCTTCGTCGACGACGCGATCGTCGCCTGGGGCGATCCCGAGGCGACGCTGCGCGCGGTGCTCGGCGATCTCGCGAGCGGTGCCGAGCTGCTGACCTGCATCGCCGGCGAGGGCGCACCCCTCGACGAGCTACGCGTGCGCGAGCTCGGCCCCGGCGACGTCGAGCTCGAGTGCGAGGTCGGCGGTCAGGCCAGCTATTGGTGGCTGGTGGCCGCGGAGTAGCCGGCGCAGGGCGAGATCCGCATGCGCGCGGGATCCAGGCGCCGCGCCATGCGTGGGATCGTGGCGCCGAGGTGGCGCCGGCCGGCGCTTCGACACCATGAACCGCCACGGCGGTGGGCACGGCCGGCGCGGCGCCCGCGAGCGGTCCGGTGCGGCGATCATGATGGACGTCGTGCCGACCGCCTTCGCGACCGCCGACGAGCTCGCCCGCGGCGACCTGCTGCGAGCACCACTGCGCTGGCCGCGCCCCTCGGCCCTCGAGCTCGCGCTGAAGGTGACCCCGCCGAAGGCCGCCGAGGCCGCGACCGCGCTCGGCCTGCACACGATCGGCGACCTGCTCGAGCACCTGCCCCGCGACCGGCGCGAGGCGCGCACGGTCGCGACGCTGACGCCCGGCGAGGGCGCGACGGTCGTCGTCGAGGTGCGCTCGATCGCGAGCCGGCCGGTCCGCCGACGCGGGATGAAGCCGCTCGTCGAGGCCGTCGTCGCCGACGAGACCGGGATGATGAAGGCGACGTTCTTCAACCAGCCGTGGCTGGCGCGCAAGTACCCGAAGGGCACGCGACTCGTGCTGCACGGCAAGCTCGCCGACCGTTCCGCGTTCCGGGTCGAGGGGCACGCGCCGACCGCCGAGAGCACGGGCGGCGCGGATGCCGTCGCCCACTACCCGGCGACGATCGGTCTCTCCTCGACGCAGATCCTCGCGCTCGTGCGCGAGCACCTCGACGCTGCCCACGACACCGTCGACCCGCTGCCCGCGCGCATGCGCCGCGACCGCGGACTGCCCGACCGTGCCGCCGCGCTGCTCGCCGCGCACGCCGGCGACCTCGAGGGCGGGCGCCGGCGCCTCGCGTTCGACGAGCTGCTGCTCGCGCAGCTGTCGCTGCTGCGCCGCCGCGCCCAGCGGCGCGCATCCGGGCGAGCCGCGCCCCTCGACGGCACGCCGGAGCTGACCACGCGCTGGCGCGATCAGCTGCTGCCGTTCGAGCTCACGGGCGACCAGCGCGCCGCGATCGCGGTCCTCGACGACGAGCTCGCCCAGCCGCGGCCGATGCAGCGCCTGCTGATGGGCGAGGTCGGCTCGGGCAAGACCGTCGTCGCCCTGCACGCGATCCTGCGGGCGGTCGAGCACGACGCGCAGGCGGTCTTCATGGCGCCGACCGAGGTGCTCGCCGAGCAGCACTTCGCCACGCTGCAGGCGCTCATGCCCGGCGAGACGGTGCGCCTCGCGCTGCTGACCGGATCGACGACCGCGCGCCGGCGCGCCGACACGCTGAGCAAGCTCGCGACCGGAGAGCTGTCGTTCGTCGTCGGGACGCACGCGCTGCTCGAGGACGACGTGTGCTTGCACCGTCTCGCGGTCGTGGTGGTCGACGAGCAGCATCGCTTCGGCGTGCGCCAGCGCGCGACGCTCGACGCCAAGGCGCCGGAGGGGCTCGTGCCGCACGTGCTGCACATGACCGCCACGCCGATCCCGCGCACGATGGCGCTGCTGCGCTATGGCGATCTCGACATCACGACACTGCGCGAGTTGCCCAAGGGCCGCCGCCCGATCGCGACCCGCCTCGCCGCGACCGACGGCGAGCGCGCGAGCGCGTACGAGCAGATCCGCCTGGAGCTCGACGCGGGGCGCCAGGCGTTCGTCGTGTGCCCGCTCGTCGAGGAGTCCGAGGCGCTCGCCGCGAAGGCCGCGACGGCCGAGTTCGAGCGCCTGCGCGGCGGCGAGCTCGCCGACTACCGCGTCGCGCTGCTGCACGGCCAGATGCGCCCGCGCGACAAGCAGGCCACGATGGCGGCGTTCGCCGCCGGCGCCACCGACGTGCTCGTCGCGACGACCGTCGTCGAGGTCGGCGTCGACGTCCCGAACGCGACGGTCATGCTCGTCGAGGGCGCCGAGCGCTTCGGGATCAGCCAGCTGCACCAGCTGCGCGGACGCATCGGCCGCGGCGAGCATCCGTCGACCTGCCTGCTGTTCGGGCCGAAGCAGTCCGCGCGGCTGCTCGCGCTCGAGCGCCACTCGGATGGCTTCCAGCTCGCGCGGATCGACCTCGAGCTGCGCGGCGAGGGGGAGATCGCCGGCACGCGCCAGTCCGGCCTGGCGCAGTTCAGGGTCGCGCGGCTGCCCGAGGACGAGGCGCTGGCCGAGGTCGCGCGGGCCTACGCGGAGCGCCTGCTCGAGGCCGACCCCGAGCTCGAGGCCGCCGAGCACGCGCTGCTCGCCGACGCGCTCGCGGCGGCGTACGGCGAGGCGCAGCGCCAGCCGCTGCCGGCGTGAGGGGCGAGCTGCCCGAATCGCCGTTGGATGGTGCAGCACGGTGGCGGTACGCTGCCCGTAGAGCCACCGTGATCGCACAGGGCGATATCCGAGAGCCGGCCCCCGGCAAGGCGCCGCCGAAGACGGCGAATCGCCGTGCGGCGCCGACGCGGGCGAGCGCGGCGCCGGCCACGGCCGCCGTCGGGCGCAGGCAGGCGACGGCGATCGGCCCGCGCCCGCCGGACGCGCTCGCGGGTCTGCTGCGCAGCGCGGTCGCGGAGCGCGCCGCCACGCCGCCGGGCGCGAGCACCTCGCCGCCGTCGGACGCCGCTTCCCAGGCCGCGATCGCCCGCGGGGAGGACGTCGAGCTGACGTCGCCGGTCGACTGGTTCCGCCGCGGATGGCGGCGCATCTTCGGGGGCGGGGCGCCGCCCGCGCCCGCCGCCGCGACCGTGCAGCGACCGGTGTCGCTGAAGATCAGGAGCACCGGCGCCATCCAGGGAGCGTTCGGGATCGGCGACTACTGGCCCGGGGTCACCCCGTACTGGGGCGACGACAAGCAGCTCGGCGCGTTCGACGAGCTGCAGGGCGGTGGCGGACACATGATCGGCCACAAGTTCCAGGTCGTCGGCGAGTACGAGACGGGCACCACCACCGCCGGCACGGGCGGACCGGTGCTGTTCGAGCAGCTCGCGCGGCTGACGAACGCCAAGGGCGATCCCCCCGGCCCCTGGTTCAACGACATGGCCTACACGGACGCCTACGGCGGCGTGCACGCGTGGGAGCCCAACGTCGAGGCCGGCCTGTCCGGCCCGACGGGCAACCCGGGCGTGCGGCGGACGCTCTCCACGACCGAGATCGCCTACACCGACCCGCCCGCGATCGGCTACGGCGACGACACGAGCACCTACCGCAAGCTGGAGTTCAAGATCCGGCTGATCGCGCCCCCGGGCTCGACCCGCGGCGACATCGCGACGACGGCGGCGCAGGAGATCGAGGTCGTCGACGGCACGCCGAACGTGATCCAGGCGCTCTGACGCGGTCGCGATGCCCGTCGTCGACCGCATCGCCGAGCGCACGGGCCACGGGCCGGCGTTCGACGTCTCCCCGCGTGGCGTGACGCCGCGTCCCGACCCCGAGCTCGACGCCCTGCTCGGCGAGCTCGGCGACGGCGACGTGCCCGAGCTGCGCAAGCGCCTCGAGGCCGAGCGCGATCCGCTCGCTGCGTTCGTGTGGGGGAGGGCGCTGGTGGCGGCCGGCACGCCCGCAGCCGCCGCTGCGCTGGATGCCTATGCGGACCGGATCCGCGGCGACGATCCCTGGCCGGGCAGCTTTCCGGGCGCGACCGAGCTGCTGCGCTATCTCGGTCGCTGAGCTGACGCGCCACGCGCCGGCCAGCGCCGCGTGAGGGTCGTGGCGGGCACGCACGGCGGGCGCCGGCTCGTCGCGCCGCCCGGCGACGGGACGCGCCCGACGAGCGACCGCGTCCGCGAGGCCCTGTTCAGCGTGCTCGGGACGTCGGTGCGCGACGCGCGCGTGCTCGACCTGTTCGCCGGATCGGGCGCGCTGGGCATCGAGGCGCTCTCGCGCGGCGCGAGGTCCGCGGTCTTCGTCGACTGCGCGCCCGCGGCGATCAAGTCCATCCGCGCCAACCTCGCGGCGCTCGGAATCGCGGCCGAGGTGCACCTGACGCCGGCCCGAAACGCGCTGCGCGCCGCGGCCCGCCGGGGCGAGGCATACGATCTCGTCTTCCTGGACCCTCCCTATCGCCACGCCGCCGAGCTCGGGCCCGAGCTCTCGGAGGCGCTTCCCGCTGTGCTGGCACCCGGGGCGCGGGTCGTCAGCGAGAGCAATCGCCGCGAACGGCTGGCGCTGGCGCTGGCGCTGACCGAAGAACGCCACTACGGGGATACCGTCATCCGCATCCATGACACCTGAGTCCGACCACCGCATCGCCGTCTGCCCGGGCTCCTACGACCCGATCACCTACGGCCACCTCGACGTGATCGCACGCGCGTCCGAGCTCTTCGACGAGGTCGTCGTCGGCGTCGTCAACGTGCCGATCCGCAAGGGCAAGACGCTGTTCGAGGTCGCCGAGCGCCTGAGCTTCATCGAGGAGGCGACGGCACATCTCGCGGGCGTGCGCGCGGTCCAGTTCTCGACGCTCGTCGTGGACTTCGCACGCCAGCAGGGCTCGAAGGTGATCGTCAAGGGACTGCGCGCGATCTCGGACTTCGAGTACGAGTTCGAGATGCACCAGCTCAACCGCCATCAGGCACCTGACATCGACACGCTCTACCTGATGGCGAGCCCGCAGTACAGTTTCCTCAGCTCGAGCGGCATCAAGGAGCTGGCCATGTTCGGTGGGACCATCGACGGGCTGGTCCCTGACCGGGTTGCCGCGCGCTTGAAGGAAGAGCTGGGCCGCTAGCGAACTGGACCACTGTTATGGACGTCCTCGTACTCATCGACAAGCTCGACGACTTGGTGCACAACGCCAAGCTCGTCCCGATGACCGGTCAGGTCCGCGTCGACAAGGACGAGATCTACGACATCCTCGACCAGATGCGCGCGACGATCCCCGAGGAGATCAAGCAGGCCCGCTGGATCGTCAAGGAGCGCCAGGAGATGCTCGCCGAGGCCAAGCGCGAGGCGGAGCGGGTCGTCAAGGAGGCGCGCGAGCGCCAGGACCAGCTCGTCGGCCAGGAGGAGGTCACCAAGCAGGCCGAGCGCGCCGCCGAGGACATCGTCGAGGACGCCCGCGCCCGCGAGCGCGAGATCCGCCTCGGCGCCGAGGACTACGCCGACGAGATCCTCAACACGCTCGAGGTCAACCTGTCGAAGTTCATCGCCGCCGTCCAGCGCGGGCGCGAGCGCCTGCAGGGCAAGGACGAGCCGGCCGAAGTCCGCTGAGCCCCCGCGCTCGGTCGCGCAGGCAGCCCGCCCGTCAGTCCAGCTTCAGCTCCGAGAGCTTCGCCCAGCGCGGATCGGGCTCGCGCTCGTGGAGGTGCTCGGGGCCGGCGGCGTTGAGGTCGGCCCCGCAGATCGCGCAGATGCCGGCGCAGTCGTCCCTGCACAGCAGCTGCGACGGCAGCGCGAGCACGAGCGCGTCGCGCGCCCAGCCGTGGACGTCGAGGACGTCGTCGGTCACGTACGGGCTCGACAGCTCCTCGCCGCCACCGGGCTGGTCGACCTCGCGCGAGTCGACCGCGACCTGCGGCAGCGCGGGCTCCAGGCAGCGCATGCACGGCCCGTGCAGCGACGCCTGCAAGCGCAGCCGCAGCGCGTAGCCGCCGCGCGTCATCGCGGAGATGTCGAGCATGGCCGCGACGATCGCGGGCTCGATCTCGTATGTCTCGCCGCCGAAATGCAGCGCGTCGAGCGCGACCTCGAGGTCCAGGTGGCGTCCCTCGCCGGAGCTCAGGCGCAGCCGCCCGAGGTCGAAGCTGTCGGTGCGGGCGCGCATCACGGTCAGGCTAGTGGGTGTGCCGGGCGGCCCGCCGGGGCTTTACCGTCGTGCGACGACGCCGGACTACAGGCCGGCGAGCTCGCCCTTGAGCACCTTGCCGGTGGCGTTGCGCGGCAGCGCGCCGACGAACGCCACGTCGCGCGGGACCTTGAACGCCGCGAGGCTGCGGCGCACGTGGTCCTTGACCTCGGCCTCGCCCAGGCAAGCGCCGCAGGACGGCACGACGAAGGCCTTCAGCCGCTGCCCGAACTGCGCGTCGTCGACGGCCAGGGCCGCGACCTCGTCGACGCCGTCCATCCGCGCGATCACGTCCTCGACCTCGCGCGGGAAGACGTTCTCGCCGCCGGAGACGATCATCTCGTCGTCGCGACCGTCGACGAACAGCCGGCCCTCCTCGTCGAGGTGGCCGATGTCGCCGGACGCGAGCAGGCCGTCGATCGACGGCTTGCCGCCGCCGCCGGTGTAGCCCTCGAAGACGAGCTCCGAGCCGACGAAGACGCGTCCCCGCTCCCCGGGCGCGGACTCGCGACCCGCGTCGTCGTAGAGGCGCACGACCGTGCCGCGCGGCGCGCGGCCAGCCGTGCCGGGCGCGGCGCGCAGGTCGGCCGGGGTCGCGATCGTCGCCCACGCGACCTCGGTCGAGCCGTAGAGGTTGTAGAGCACGTCGCCGAACGCGTCCATCACGCGCGTCGCGAGCTCCCCGGGCAGCGCCGAGCCGCTCGCCGCGATCACGCGCAACGAGCCCGTGTCGTCGCGGCCGATCACCTTCGGACCGAGCTCGAGGATCCGCTGCAGCATCACCGGCACGACGATCAGCGCCGTGGCGCCGTGCTCGTCGATCGCGCGCAGCGTCTGCAGCGCGTCGAAGCGCCGCCGCAGGACGAGCGTCGAGGACAGGCCGCTGGCGACGATGAGATGGGCGAGGCCCCAGGAGTGAAACAGCGGAGCGGCGATCATCGTCCGCTCGCGCGCGCGCAACGGGATCATCGACAGCAGCCCGGCCATCGGATCCAGCGACGACGGCTGGCGGCGGATCGCGCCCTTCGGCGCGCCGGTCGTCCCGCTCGTCAGCAGCACGATCCGTCCCTTCTCGCTCGGCGGCGGCAGCGGCTCGCGGTCGCCGGCCTCGATCAGCTGCTCGAGCGTCGGGACGCCCGCGCCGGTGACCTCCTCGCCGTCCGTCCACGCGACGAAGCGCAGGCGGCCGGCCGCCGCGTCGCCGGCGACGCCGGCGAACTCCGCGTCGTGGACGATCGCGACGGGCCGCTCGCGGGCGCAGACCTCGACGAGCTGCGGGGCCGCGAACGCGGTGTTGAGAAACAGCGCATGGGCGCCGAGCTTCGAGCAGGCGACGGTCGTCTCGACGAAGCCGCGGTGGTTGCGACAGAGGATCGCGACGCCGTCGCCCGCGCCGACCCCGGCCTCGCCGAGCGCGTGGGCGAGCGCGTTCGTCCGGCGATCGACCTCGTCGAAGGTCAGCGTGCCGAGCTCGTCGACGATCGCGGGCGCGTCCGGGTAGTTGATCGCCGAGACCGTGTAGCCCGCCGCCATCGTCGGCCCCCAGCGGCGGATCGCGCGCAGCGAC
>DASXCR010000142.1:0-2927 GCA_036491075.1 Solirubrobacteraceae bacterium | reverse complement strand
GTCCTCGAGCCGCTGCTTGCTCGCCGGGTCGGTCTCCTTCGTCAGCGCTGCCTCCTCGATCTCGAGCTGCATGACCCGGCGCGTGATCGCGTCGAGCTCCTGCGGCAGCGAGTCGATCTCGGTGCGGATGACCGCGCAAGCCTCGTCGACGAGGTCGATCGCCTTGTCGGGCAGGAAGCGGTCGGTGATGTAGCGGTGCGAGAGCGTGGCCGCGGCCACCACCGCGGCGTCCTGGATGCGCACGCCGTGGTGCACCTCGAAGCGCTCGCGCAACCCGCGCAGGATCGAGATCGTGTCCACGACCGAGGGCTCGTCGACGACGACCGGCTGGAAGCGCCGCTCCAGCGCGGCGTCCTTCTCGATGTGGCGGCGGTACTCGTCGAGCGTAGTGGCGCCGATGCAGTGCAGCTCGCCGCGGGCGAGCATCGGCTTGAGCATGTTCCCCGCATCCATCGCGCCCTCGGCCCCGCCGGCGCCGACGACCGTGTGCAGCTCGTCGATGAACAGCAGGATCCGGCCCGCGGCCGTCTTGACCTCGGTGAGGACCGCCTTCAGCCGCTCCTCGAACTCGCCGCGGTACTTCGCGCCGGCCACGAGCGAGCTCATGTCGAGCGCGAACACGGTCTTGTCCTGCAGCCCCTCGGGCACGTCGCGGCGCACGATGCGCTGGGCCAGACCCTCGACGATCGCGGTCTTGCCCACGCCGGGGTCGCCGACCAGCACCGGGTTGTTCTTCGTCTTGCGCGAGAGGATCTGGATGACGCGGCGGATCTCGCCGTCGCGGCCGATGACCGGGTCCACGCGGCCGGTGCGCGCCTCGGCCACGAGGTCGCGGCCGTACTTCTCGAGCGCCTCGTAGGCGGTCTCGGGCGTGGAGCTGGTCACGCGCTGGCTGCCGCGCACCTCGGTCAGCACCTCGAGGAAGCGCTGGCGCGTGGCGCCGTGCTCGGCCAAGAGCCGCGAGGCGGCGGTGCGGTTGCCCAGCTCGAAGATCGCGAGCATGACGTGCTCGACCGAGACGTACTCGTCCTTCATGCGCGACGCCTCGCCCTCGGCGGCGTCGACCAGCATCGACAGCGCGCGCGAGACGCCGATGTGATCGGCGCCGGCGCCGCTTACGCTGGGGCGGCGTTCGAGCTCGGACACGACGGCCTCGTGCAGCGACTGCAGGTCGACGTCCATGCGCGCGAGCAGGCGCGGGATCAGGCCCTCGGGCTGCTCGAGCAGCGCCAGCAGCAGGTGCTCGACGTCGATCTGCTGGTGACCGAAGCGCAGCGCCTTGGTCTGGGCCTCGTGCAGCGCCTCCTGCGTCTTCTGGGTCAGCCGATTCGGATCCATGCGGTCACCTTTCGTAGCGGCGCAGCCGCGCCTCGAGGTCGTCGATGCGGCGCAGGAGCTCGACGGCGAGCACCGCGCCGGCCAGGTTCAGCGCAAGGTCCCGGCGCAGTCGCTGCGCCTTGGCCACGCGCGCGGCGGCGTCGACGGGGAAGGGCTCGTCGATGAGGCCGAAGGCGACGTAGCGGCGCACGAGGTCCGGGTGCATCCCCGCCTCGCGCGCGACATTGTCGACCGTGCGCCGGTTGCTCGCGGCGATCGCCATCAGCGTCCCCGCCGCGGATTGAACTTCGAGACCTCGGCGAGCTCCTCGAACAGCTCGCGCTCGCGCTTCGTCGGCTTCGGCGGCAGCATGATTTTCACCTCGGCGTAGAGGTCGCCTCCGGCCAGGCCCTCGCCGCGCAGCCGCAGGACGCGGCCGCTCGAGGTGCCGGGCGCAACGTTGACGCGCGACGTGCCGGTGAGCGTGGGCACCTCGACCTCAGCGCCGAGCGCGGCCTCCCACGGCGTGACCGGCAGATCGGTCCGCAGGTCGCGACCCTCGACGCGGAAGCGCGGGTGCGGGCGCAGGCGCACGCGCAGGAATAGGTCGCCGCCGTTCTCGCCCTCGCCGGCCAGCCGGATGCGCTGGCCGTCGCGGACGCCGGCGGGGATGTTGACCTCGTAGCTGCGCCCGTCGCCGAGCGCGATGCGGCGCCGGCCGCCGCGCTTCGCCTCCTCGAGCGAGAGCTCGAGCTCGGCCTCGTGGTCGGAGCGGCGCGGGGCGCGCTCGCGGAAGTCGGTCCGGCCGCCGCGTCCGCCGCCGAAGAAGCTCTCGAAGATGTCGCCGAAGTCGCCGCCGCTGCCAAAGTCGACGCGCACGTCCTCGAAGCCGCCGCGCCCCGGCTCGAAGCCGCCGAACCCGCCGTCGCCCGCAGGCCCGGTGCGCGTCCGGCCCCGGCGGTCGTACGCGGCCCGCTTCTCGGGGTCGCGCAGCACCTCGTAGGCCTCGGAGATCTCCTTGAAGCGGTCCTCCGCGCCGGGCTCCTTGTTGACGTCGGGGTGGTACTCCCGCGCGAGACGCCGGTAGGCGCGACGGATCTCGTCCTCGCTGGCGTTCCGATCGACCCCGAGGGCGTCGTAGTAGTCGGTCGTGCCGACCGTTGTCATGGGCGACGCGCGACGATCACCTCGGCGGGTCGCAGCACCCGCCCGCCGAGCATGTAGCCGGAACGCGTGATCTCCACGATCGTGTGGTCGGGGTACTCGTCCGTGGTGACCGTGCCGACGGCATTGTGCAACTCGGGGTTGAACCGGTCGCCGGGCAGCGCCTTGATCCGGTTCGCGCCGCGACGGCCGAGGATGGTGTCCATCTGCTCGAGCACGGCCCGCAGGCCCTCCTCGGCGTCACCCTTGGCGTGCTTCAGCGCGCGCTCGACGCTGTCGACCGCCTCGAGGAACTCGCGCAGGAGGGTCTCGGTCCGCTCCTCGACGCGGCGGTCGGCGTCGCGTGCAGCGCGCTTGCGGTAGTTGTCGAGATCCGCAAGCGCGCGCTTGTAGCGATCGTCGAGCTCGGCCAACTGGGCGGCGTGGCCGTTGTCGCCCGCGTGCTC
>DASXCR010000141.1:0-1868 GCA_036491075.1 Solirubrobacteraceae bacterium | reverse complement strand
CTGCTCGACCACGGCATGCACCCGCCGACGGTGTACTTCCCGCTCGTCGTCGAGGAGGCGCTGCTGATCGAGCCGACCGAGACCGAGACGCGCGAGACGCTCGACGCGTTCGTCGCGGCGATCGCCGCGATCCTGCGCGAGGCGGCCGAGGATCCGCAGGTCGCGCGCAACGCGCCGTACACGACACCCGTTCGGCGCCTGGACGAGGCCGGCGCAGCCAAGCGCCCGCGGGTGCGCCAGCAGCTGGACCCGGTTGCCGAGCCGGTCTGACGCCGCCGCGGCGCCGGGCGCGATCAACGGCTCCGTATCACGCCGGCTCGGCCTGGCGCGACCCACCTGAGGGCCGCGCGTCCGCCGCGCCTTCGCCACCGGCCCGCTGGCCACAGCGGGGGTCCGATGCCGCGCGGCGGCGATGGGCGACCAGTGCCCGGCATGACATCCTGCCGGGCGTGCCTCCCATCATCTTCTCCGGCATCCAGCCGACCGGCCGCAAGCATCTCGGCAACTACATCGGTGCGATCAAGCAGTACGTCGCGGGCCAGGATCGCGGCGACCCCGCGATCTACTGCATCGTCGACCTGCACGCGACGACCGTCGCCTACGACCCCGCCGAGCTGCGCGCGCGCGTCCTCGACACGACGGCGATCCTGCTCGCCGCGGGCCTCGATCCCGACCGCTGCATCCTCTTTCGCCAGGGCGACGTGCAGGAGCACGCCGAGCTGTGCTGGCTGCTGACGTCGGTCACCGCGCTCGGCGAGCTCAACCGCATGCACCAGTTCCGCGACAAGTCCGCGGCGCAGCGCGAGCTCGTGTCGGCCGGGCTGCTGCTGTACCCCGTGCTGCAGGCCGCCGACGTGCTGGCCTACCGCGCGCACGAGGTCCCCGTGGGGGAGGACCAGCGCGAGCATCTCGAGCTCATGCGCGACGTGGCGGTGCGCTTCAACGCGCGCTTCGCGCCCGAGGGCGAGGAGATCCTCGTCGTCCCGGAGCACCGCATCCCGACCGTCGGCGCGCGCGTGCGCGACCTGCAGAGCCCCGAGCGCAAGATGTCGACGACGGGCGGCACCGAGCAGGGCACCGTCCTGGTGCTCGACGACGCCGCGACGATCATGCGCAAGTTCAAGCGCGCGGTGACGGACTCCGAGGATCCGCCCGTGATCCGCCGCGGCGACGACAAGCCCGGCGTGACGAACCTGATCGAGATCTTGGCGGCGGTGCGGGGCGTGACCTCGGAGGTCGTCGAGGACGAGATGGCGAGCGCGCGCGGCTACGGCGACCTCAAGGTCGCGGTCGGCGAGGCGGTGGCGGCCGAGCTCGCGCCGCTGCAGCAGCGCTACGTCGCGCTGCGCGAGGATCCCGCCGCGCTCGAGGCGATCCTCGCCGCTGGGGCGCAGAAGGCGCGAGCGATCGCGTCGGCCACCGTCGCCGACGTCCGCGCGGCGATGGGAGTCGGACCACCGCGAACGTGAACCCGCGAGGCGGGCGTCGCGTCGACCCGCGCCGGTAGCCTCAAGGCGATGGACGCCGCCTCGCTCGAGCTCGACCTCGAGGTCTTCTCTGGACCCTTCGACCTGCTGCTGACGCTCGTCCTGCGCGAGGAGGTCGACCTGCTCGAGGTGCAGCTCGCCGAGGTCGTGCTGGCGTACCTCGACCATCTCGAGGGGCGCGGCGAGCTCGACCTCGAGGTCGCGACCGAGTTCCTCGTCCTGATCGCCGCGCTGCTCGAACTGAAGTCGCGGCTGATGCTGCCGCGCGCCGGCGACGAGGAGCTCGACCTCGAGCCGGGCGAGGCCGCGGAGGAGCTGCTCGCGCGGATGCTCGAGGCGCGCCGCTACCGCCGCGCGGCGGAGCACCTGAGCGCGCGCCTG
>DASXCR010000140.1:0-8121 GCA_036491075.1 Solirubrobacteraceae bacterium | reverse complement strand
TGGAGCAGGAGGGCGAGTTCGCCGAGCAGCTCTTCACGCACGGCCTCGGCGTGCAGTCCGCGGAGGGCTCGGCCGAGTGGCTGCACTCTCGCGTGCGCGCCGACCTCGGGATCGGCCCGACGCAGGGCCGGCGCTACTCGTGGGGCTACCCCGCGTGCCCGGAGCAGTCCGAGCACGAGAAGATCTACCGGCTGCTGGACGCGCCCTCGATCGGGCTGTCGCTGACGGGCGGCTTCGCCGTCGAGCCCGAGCAGTCGACGCTGGCGATCATCGCCCACCATCCGCAGGCCGTGTACTTCGGCATGAAGTCCGGCTTCCTGCCGAAGGACAAGGCGCCGGACGACATCGTCGCCGGCTCCGATCGCGACGCGACCCTCAAGCGCGATCAGGATCCCCGCGACGGCCCGCCCGAGGACGAGCCGGCGCTCGCGATCGACGGGCGGGCCTGACGGCGCCGGCCCCGGCACCCGATTCCCGGGCGATCGCGCGGAGCAGGCCCACCGCGCACGGGGTCTGCGAGACTCGATTCGTGCAGCCAGCCGGTCCACCGCCTAGGTACAGCCCACGCGAAGCACGCCTGGCCGCGATATCCGCCGGTGCGGATGAGATCGTCGCCGAGCTGAAGCGGGCCCCGCTCGACGAGCACTTCACGCTCGTCCTGCTGGCCTGCGCTCGGGGTGGGCAGGCGGCGCTCGAGAGGCTCTGCGACGCGATCGAGAAGCCGTCGAGCGAGCCGGACGAGATTCCGGTTCTCGCGTTGCTCGAGGCGGTGAGGCATCCCGAGCCGGCGGCGCGCGCCGTACGCTCGGCCGTCTGGGTGATGGCCGCGCAGCGGATCGCCGAGACGTGGCCGGACACGTGCTTCGAGGTGCTCGCGCTCGCCCGTGAGGCGATGCCGCTGGACACGATGGGCTACGAGCGCATGCACCAGCTCACGTCCCTCGTCGCGACCGCGATCTTCACGGCGGACGGCGGCGAGCGCGAAGGGCTGCAGTTCCAGTTCAGCCGCGAGTCGCTGGAGAACGTCATCGGCGACGCCACGGGCCGGCGTCCCGCGCGCCGCGACATGCTCCACGTGATCCCCCACTGGAAGGCGAGCTTCATCGCGGGGATCGCCGTCTGCGACCGGTACCTGCGCGAGGTCGGTCAGGCGAGCCCGGCGCAGCAGCCCTAGAGCGTCGCCGTCACCGCGCAGCGGCGCGCCTGCGCGAACGTGACGAGCCGTCCGCTTGGCTCGTGGTAGAGCTTGAGGCGCAGCGCGAGCACCGCCTGGCACATGCCGAGCTCGCGAGCCTCGTGGAAGATCGCGTTCTCGTCGTGGGCGCGCTGCAGGTTGTAGTTGGGGATCCGCGCGTTGAGATGGTGCACGTGGTGCAGACCGATGTTGCCGGTGAACCACTGCAGCACCCGCGGCAGGCGCAGGTGCGAGCTGCCCTGCAGCGCCGACTCCGCGTAGCTCCAGTGCTCCTTGCGCTCCCAGTACACGCCCTCGAACTCGTGCTGCACGTAGAACAGCCAGATCCCGACGGCACCGGCGAGCAGCGCGGGCACGATCTGCACGAGCAGCACCGCGCGCCACCCCAGCACGGCGCACAGCCCGCCGAGGACCACGGCGAGGGCGAGGTCGGTGCCGACGATCATCCGCCCGTAGCGCTCGCGCGCCCAGCGCGGCACCAGCCGCGGCTCGATGATCAGCGCCCACAGCGGACCGAAGCCGAGCAGGACGAGCGGGTTTCGCATGAGGCGGTAGCCGAGGCGCTGGCCCCGAGAGAGGACGTCGTACTCGGCGACGGTCAGCGTGTCGACGTCGCCGACGCCGCGCCGGTCGAGATCGCCGGCGGTCGCGTGGTGCACGGCATGCTCGTAGCGCGCACGCCGCCGACGCCAGCAGCACCGCGAGCATCTGCAGCACCGTCGAGATCGCGAGGCCGCCGATGTACCTGTCGAACTGGTGCAGCGTCTGCTCGGGGGTCTGGTCCGAGCTCGTGGCGAAGTTCGTCCGGAAGTCCAGCGACGATGCCGTGTAGTCGGCCGTGAGCAGCGTGCTCACGACCTGCACCGGAACCACCACGACCAGCACGGCCTTGACCAGCGTGCGCCAGTGCCGCAGGCAGATCTTGATCGAGACGTCGAGGATCTCGCCCAGCGACAGCGGTCGCAGCCGCGGGCGAGTCCCCTCCGCGATGCTCACTCGGTCAGTCGACGGGGTAGGCGCTCACCGGCACCACGACCGAGCCGGCGAACTTGTCGTGCCAGGTCTGCTTCTCCTTGTCCCAGAGCATCCAGAGGTAGCCGAGCAGGATCACGATCGCCGAGGCGATGCGCCCGATGTAGCGGATGAACGCGCGCCCGTAGCCGATCGAGCCGCCGCGCGACAGGTCGATGATGCGGATGCCGAGCGCCATCTTGCCGACGGTCTGTCCCTTCGGACCGCCCTCGAGCATCGTGAAGTAGACGATGCCTACGACGATGCTCAGCACGAGGCCGACCCCCGGCGAGATCAGCCGGAAGACCACCTGCAGGACGCCGAGGATGATCACGTCGATCAGGTAGGCGCCGAAGCGCTGCCAGAACCCCGCCCGCGGACCCGACGCGCCGCCCACGGGCACCGCCTGCGGCGGCGGTGGGCCGAACGGGTCGGAGACGGGCGGCCGGCCGAATGGATCAGGGTCCTTCGTGGTCGACATGTCGTCCTCCGGTTCGTCGGTCTGGTCCCCGTCGAGCTGACCGTACAGAGTTCAAGGGCCCCTGACGAGTCGCGCGACACGAATCCGGACGATCGTCCGGGCACGCTCAGGTCGGCAGCCGCGCCTCCTCGAGGTCGAGGTCGCGCTCGATCTCGCGCATGATGTCCGGCTTGAGCTTGCCCTCGTTGCGCAGCCCGAGGATCGCGGCGCGCTCGACGCCGATGAGCTCGCGGCGCAGCAGGCTGTAGCGCTGGATCGGCTCGCGCGAGGCCGCGCGCGCCTCCTCCCCCTCACCGCTGATGACGGCCATGCAGCGCCGGAAGCGCACCCGGTAGAGCTCGCGCATGCGGCGCAGGCGCTCCTCGCTGATGCGCTCCTCGCGCTCGAGCTCGTCGAGGCGGTCGAGCGCCGCCTGCGCCGCCTCCAGCCGCGCGATCGCTTCGTCCGGGCTCCACTCGCGCTCGCCGTGCAGGCCGAGCAGCTTCAGCAGCGCGGGCAGCGTGAGGCCCTGTCCGATCAGCGTGACCGCGATGACGCCGACCGTGACGAAGATCAGCCTGTCGCGCTGCTCGAAGCGCGCGCCGGAGTTCAGCATCTCGGGCAGTGCGAGCGCGGCCGCAAGCGAGATCGCGCCGCGCATCCCGCTCCAGCCGACCACGAGCCGCTCGCGCCAGTCCTCGCCGGTGTCCGCGCGGCGCAGCGGCGCTATGACGCGCCCCAGCAGCGGCGGCACCGCCTGCCAGGCGAGCCGCACGGCGATCACGACGAGGCTCACGACCGCCACGTCCGCGATCAGCGCGGCGGCGTCGCCCTGCGCGCGCAAGGTCTCGTAGACTCCTTCGAACTGCAGCCCGAGCAGCACGAACAGCGTCACGTTGAGCCCGAAGACGAGCGCCTGCCAGAACGCCAGCGTGCTCAGCCGGGTGTCGGCGTCGAACATCTCGTGCGAGTGCCAGCCGTACCAGACGCCGGCGGTTACGGTCGCGAGCACGCCCGACGCGTGGATGCCCAGGCCGACGTGCAGCGCGACGTCGTTGACGTGCTCGGCGCCGATGTACGCGCCGTAGCTGAACAGCACGGTGAGGAAGATCGCCAGCGGGACGTCGGACAGGCGCCGCTGCACGCGCACCCCCACCCACGCGATCGCCAGGCCGAAGGCGACGCCGCAGGCCGCCGAGCTGACGAAGTCGACGACGCCCGAGCCCAGCGCGAACGTCCCGGTGACGGCCGCCGCGAGCGCGACCTTGTAGGCGGCCAGCGCCGCCGCGTCGTTGAGCATCGCCTCGCCCTCGACCGCGAGCACGACGCGCTCGGGCACGCCCATGCGGCTGAATGCCGCGGACGCCGCGACCGGGTCGGTCGGGGCGAGGATCGCCCCGAGCACGAACGCCGCCTGCCAGCTCATCCCGTCGATCACCGCGTGCGCGACGATCGCGACGACCGACATCGTCACGAGCACGAGCGCGAAGGTCAGCGAGATCAGCTGCGCGGTCGCGGCGCGCAGCTCCTGCGGGGATGCGTTGAAGCCCGCCGACTGCAGCAGCGGGGGCAGGAAGACGAGGAAGATCGCGTCGGGTTGCAGCTTGATCGCGGGGACTCCCGGCACGAAGCCGATCGCGATCCCGCCGACGACCAGCACGATCGGATAGGGGATCGAGATCAGGTCGGCGAGCCGGACGAGCACCGCCGCGGCGAAGAGGACGGCGATGAGGAACTCGACGTCGTCCACGGGCGGTGGATTCTACGAGCGGGCGTCCGCTACCTTCGAGCGCGTGAACGAGACTCCGGCGATCCCGGCGCTGGGCCCCGACGACCACGTCGAGGGACCGGACGACGCCCCACTGCAGCTCGTCATGTACGGCGACTTCCAGTGCCCGTACTGCGCCGCCGCGCAGTCGATCGTGCGGCGCGTGCGCGAGCGACTCGACGGGCGGCTGCGCTTCGCCTTTCGCCACATGCCGCTGCCCGAGGTGCACCCGCTGTCCCAGGGCGCCGCCGAGGCCTCGGAGGCCGCCGCCGCCCAGGGCGCGTTCTGGCCGATGCACGACCACCTCTACGCCGCGCGCGGGCACCTCGAGCCCGACGATCTCGTCCGCCACGCCGCGACGCTCGGCCTCGACGCCGAGCGCGTGCGCGGCGAGCTGGCCGCGGGCGTGCACGCGGCTCGCGTCGCGCGCGACGAGGCGAGCGCGCGGGCGGCGGGCGTCCGCGGCACCCCGGCCTTCTTCGTCAACGGCGTGCTGCACGAGGACGCGTTCGACGCGGGCTCGCTCGTCGCCGCGCTGGAGGCCTGACTCAGGCGCGAGCCGGCGGCTTCGTCACGACGAACAGCATCGTCGTGGCGTAGATCGCGAGCAGCAGCCCGATCGCGAGCAGCACCTCGGGCAGGGCGTCCAGCGGCGGCCAGGTGTTCGCGAGCTTGGCGAAGTGCTGGCGCTGGTCCTCGAAGATCGGCACGAAGTCGTCGTCGAGGTAGGCGGCGAAGTCGGCCATCGAGCGCACCGGCGAGCCGTCGTCGAAGCGCGTCAGCCCCTCGCTGCCGGGGATCTGATCCCAGCCGCTCGTCACAGCGCCGAGGCCGAACAGCACCGCGGCGAGCCCCGGCGTGCGCCGGCGCAGCGTCAGCACGAGCCGATCGCCGCCGATCCCGAGCTTGTGCGAGAGGTCGGCCTCGAGCTGCGGGATCTCGCCGGCGGCCTCGCTGAGCGGGACGGCGTCCAGCAGCGCCGCGGTCCGCGGCGCCGCCTTGCGCAGGCGGCCGCGGACCTGGTCGACCGACAGCCCCGTCTGCTCGGAGATGTACGCGTAGAGCTTGGGCACCTCGGCGCTCGCACCGCCGCCGTCGGTGACGATCGGATCGCCGGCCTGCACGGTCTGCGAGACGAGGTCGGTGCCCGCCCGGGTGCCGGTCACGCGCTGCGCGTCGAACGCGGGCGCGAGCTTGGACGTCAGCTTCTCGGCGCCGGCCAGGCGCGGGAAGAACTGCAGCGCGCCGACGACGATCATCAGCAGCACGCCGAGCGCGACGACGAAGCCCCAGGCGAAGCGGCCCGACGGGTGGCCCTTGGACCAGCGCGCGTGGACGAGGCCGAAGCCGATCGCGACGATGCCGACGATCAGCAGCAGGATCGGGACGTAGCCGATCCCGCCCGAGCCCTGCAGCGACTGGAAGCGGTCCTTCTGCGCGGCGACGGACCCGACGAGGTCGTCGCGCAGGTAGCGGCTGAAGCCCGGCATCGCCCGGACGTGCTTGCCGCTGAACAGCGACATGCCCTCGATCCCCGGGATGTCGTACCAGCCGTCGGTCACGCTGGGGAGCACCGACAGCGTCTGGAAGAGGTGCGGGAACATCTGTGCGAGCAGGTCCTGGATCGCGTCCGGGGTCGTGTTCAGCGTGACCGCGAGAAACTGCGTGAGGCCGTCGCGCTCGTCCGCGATGCCCGACAGCGGCAGCGCACGCAGCAGCGCCTCGGTGTGCGGGGCGTCGCGGTGCAGGAACGCGCGGGCGCGCTCGGACGACACGCCGGTCTTGCGGGCGAGCATCGTGACGAGCGTGCGGACCTCCTTGGCGGCGTCGCCCTTCTTCGTCACGAGCGGGTCGAGGACGGCGACGTACTGCGCGAGCAGGTTGGCCCCACCGGTCTCGCCCTTGACGGCCGCGTCGGTCATCACGGGCTTGGCCGCGTCGACGACGTCCTGGCCGTCGCCGAGCCGCGGAAGCAGCTGCAGCCCGAGCACGAGCGCCACGATCACGACGCCGGCTGCCGCGACCCCGAGCCAGGCGCGGGACGCAGCGGTCGACAGCAGGCCCTTCATCCGATCCCTCCCCCTTGCAGCCGGCGACGGAGACGACCCGCCGTCGCCTGTCGGCGCGACCATACACGCGAGGCTCGGCGGAGGCGCAGCCCAGCGGTCCGTCCGCGGCGGCGGCGAAGATCGCGGGCGGCGATGGCTACCGATCCAGACGTGCCCGCATGGGTCTACCTGCTGTGGTGCCGCGCCGACGACACGCTGTATACGGGCTGGACCAGCGACCTCGAGCGGCGGATGAGCGCCCACCGGGCGGGCACCGCGAGCCGCTACACGCGCTCGCGGCTTCCGGTCGAGCTCGCGATCGCCCTGCCGATGGCCGACGCGAGCGCCGCGCGGCGCGAGGAGGCGCGCATCAAGCGGCTGACGCGCGTGCAGAAGCTCGCGCTGATCGCCGCGCGAGGGCCCGCGGGGCCATAGCCCGTCGCGGACCCTCGCTCGCGACCTCCCGGTTCGTCGCCCATGTCGGGGGTACCCCGGTCGCCGTGGCACGAACGCCGCCGGGCGGGCCGGGCGGGCCGGGCGGGCCGGGCGGGCCGGGCTGGCCGGGCGGGCCGGGCAGGCCGGGCGGGCCGGGCGGGCCGGACGGGAGATTCTCCTGCCGTCGCCCGGGTACGCCCGGGACATGCACAGCTCGAGCCTCACGACCCCCACGTCCGCCATTCCGCCACCGCCGCTGCCCGGATCCGATCCGATGCCGCCGATCCCGACGCCGGGCGGTCCGCCCGGCCCCGACCCCGCACCGCCGGTGCCGCGGCCGGACCCGAGCCCGCTGCCGGGAGGCCCCGATCCCAACCCGCGCCCGATCTGATCGATCCAGACGGCGTCAGGCCACGCGCTCGAGGCGCGGGTTCGGCTTCTCCTCGCGCCCGACCTTCGCGCACGGGCGCCCATCGACGCGCACGACGTCGGCCGTGAAGTCGTTCTCGCCGCGCAGCAGCGACGACCCGACGCCGTAGGCGTCGACCGGCGCGCCCGCCTCCTCGAACGCCGTGATGCGCTGCGGAGTGAAGCCACCGGACACGACGATCCGCGTCCGCGGGTGGCCGGCGTCGTCGAGCGCCGCGCGCACGCGCCGCGCGAGCTCGACGCTGACGCCGCGCGGCGCCGCGTCCCCGAGGTCGGCCAGGCAGCGATCGACGATCGTCTCCGACGTGTCCAGCCGCACGCCCCACAGCTTGTCTGCGAGCGCATCGGCGACGGCGACCGCCGTCTGCACGGAGTCGTTGTCGAAGTCGACCAGCACCGTCACGTTCATCTCGCGGGCGTAGCGCTCGGCGAAGGCCCGAGCCGCCGCGACGGTGTCGCCCCCGTACGCGGCGATCAGCGCGTGCGGCACGGTCCCGAGGCCGCGCCCGCCCCACCACGACGCCTGCGCGTCCGTCGACACGCCGATCGCGCCGGCGACGTGCGCCGACCAGCCGTCGCCGGTCTGCACGAGCCAGTGGTCGTGTCGCGCCGGGAAGAACAGGATCTGCTTGCCCTGCGCCGCCGCGACGACCGCGCGGACGTTGCGCATCACCAGCGAGCGGCGGGCGAGCGAGCCGAGGTAGACCGTCTCCAGGTGCGCGAACAGCGAGTAGTCGCCCTCGATCGTCATCACGGTCTCGCGCGGGCCGATCCG
>DASXCR010000139.1:0-2556 GCA_036491075.1 Solirubrobacteraceae bacterium | reverse complement strand
GAGCTAGCAGGCCTCTGGATGGTCTCCTCGAACGAGGATCTGCTCGTGCGACACGAGGAGACCGACCACGACCGCCACGTCCGAGCGGCGGGCCTGCGGTGAGCGGCGCGGCGCGGATCGCGTTCGCGCTGCTCGTGTGCGCGACGTTCGCGGCGTTCTTCGTCGCCCAGGAGCTCAAGAGCACCCCACCGCTCGTGCAGCACGTGACGGCCGACCGCTACTTCTCGCCCAACCACGACGGCCGCCTCGACCACGAGCACGCCTCGTTTGACCTCAAGCGCGCCGACGACGTCACGGCGACGGTCGTCGACCACGCGGGCGATTCCGTCCGGGTGCTGTTCTCCGACCGCAGCTTCCCCGCCAAGCGCAAGATCCGCCTCGTCTGGGACGGCACGCGCGCCGACCACGAGATGGTCCCCGACGGCACGTATCGCATCCGCCTGAACCTGCGCCGCCAGGGCCGCGCCGTGCTGCTGCCGCGCAACATCGTCAAGGACACCAAGCCGCCCAACGTGCTCGTCACCTCGATCGGGCCGCAGCGCGACAAGGTCCCGCGTCCGGAGTTCCTGCCGCGCCCGGACGGCAAGCCGGCGGTCGTGCACTTCGTCGCGCCCGACCCCACCAAGCTGTGCGCGACCCCGCCGGGGAGCACGAGCAAGGGCTGCCGGCACGTCGACGTGCTCGTCTACCGCACCGACGTGACCCCCGCGCGCATGGTCTTCCCCAAGCCGATCGAGCTCGCGAACACCGCGCGCAGCTGGAGCTGGAACGGGACGCTCGACGGGCGCCGGGTCGCCGCCGGGACCTACGTCGTCGTCGTCCGCGCGCGCGACCGGGCGGGCAACATCGGCTCGTCCACCCCGATCCCGCCGCCGCTGCGCTTCGGCCAGAAGTTCCGCGGGCGCGGCGGCATCACGGTCCGCTACCTGACCGCCCAGGCGGCATCGACGCCGGTCGTCGCCGGCAAGCGGGCGGTGGTCGCCGTCGAATCGGTGAACAAGCGCTTCAGCTGGACGCTGCGCCGCGTCGGCGAGCGCGAGGTTCGCAAGCGCGGCCGCGGGACGCAGTCGCGCCTCGTGCACTTCACCGCGCCGGGCGGGAAGTCCGGCCTGTACGTGTTCGAGGTCCGCACGCGCACGCGCAAGGCGGCGGCGCCCGTCGTCGTGCAGTCCGCGCAGGCGCGGCCGGTGCTCGTCGTCCTGCCACTGACGACGTGGCAGGGACTGAACCCGGTCGACGACGACGGCGACGGGCGGCCCGACACGCTCGCCGCCGGCCTGCCGGTGCGGATCGGCCGGCCGTTCGTCAAGAGCGGGCTGCCGGCGCAGCTGCCCGAGCAGGAGGCGCTGCTGCTCGCCCAGCTCGATCGCGGACATCACCGCTACGACCTCACGACGGACGTCGCGCTCGCGCGCGGGCAGGGCCCGCAGCTCGCCGGCCATCGCGGCGTGATCCTCGCGGGCGACACACGCTGGCTCGACGTGCGCGTCGCGAAGGCCCTGCGCAGCTTCGTGCGCGGCGGCGGGAACCTGCTGTCGGTCGGCACGCAGTCGCTGCGCCGCACGGTGCAGCTCACGCCCGGGGGCCGCGCGATCGATCCGACGCCCGCGACGCCCCGCGACCTCTTCGGCGCGCGCCTGCAGCCGATCGTGCGGCTCCCCGCGCCGACCTCGCTCGTCAACGTCGTCGACGACGCGCAGCTGTTCGTCGGCACGACCGGTCAGTTCACGGGCATCCGCGCGTTCGAGCAGACGCTCGACGTCCGCGGGCCGTCGGAGTCGGTGGCCGCCGCGGCGGCGACGCAGGACGGGCGCCGCGAGGTCATCGTCGCGTCGCGGCTGGGCAAGGGCCTCGTCATCCGCCCGGGGCTGCCGGACTTCTCGGCCAGCCTGAAGACCGACGGCGAGCTGCGCGGGCTCCTGGAGCGGATATGGACGCTGCTGTCACGCCCTTGATCGCGGCGATCTCGACCCTCGGGGAGCTCGCCCAGAAGTCCGGCGTCGTCGTCGCGGCGCTGCTCGTCGCCGGCGTGCTGCTCGCGCGCTCGGATCGCGCCCGCGCGGCGGCGATGCTCGCGGCCCTCGCGCTGACACCGGTCCTGCTCGTCGCGAACATCTGGTCGACGCCGCAGCTGCACTCGCTGCGCGACCGTCCGCTGCTCGCGCTCGTCGCCGCCTGCGCGGGCGTCGTCGTGCTCGTCGCCGGCGCGGTCGCGATCCACCGCCGGCCCGAGCTCGTCGCGCTCGGCGCCGCGGCCACGCTGCCGTTTCGCATCCCGGTCGAGTCGGGGGGCGACACGTCGAACCTGCTGCTTCCCCTGTATCTCGTGATCGCGGCGGCTGTGCTCGCGTACGCGGTCCCGCGGCTGCGCGCGACCCCGAGCCTCGACGACGACGACCTCGCGCCGCCCGGCGCGCGCGGCCCGCTGGAGTGGCTGCTCGCGGCGACGGTCGTGCTGTACGCGCTGCAGTCGGCGTACTCGCCGGACTTCGATCGCGCGCTGTCGCAGGTGATCTTCTTCTACGTCCCGTTCGCGCTGCTGTACGCGCTGCTCGC
>DASXCR010000138.1:0-12715 GCA_036491075.1 Solirubrobacteraceae bacterium | reverse complement strand
CGGCGCGGGCGCCGAGCTCGACTCCTGGCGCGCGATCCAGGACGCGATCCTCGTCGCCGCGCGCACGAACGACCTCGTCGCGATCGACGGCCCGTACCTCGGCATCTCCGTCGACGAGGGCTTCACGGCGGCGGCCACGCGCGCACGCGACATGGGCTTCGACGGCAAGTGGGCGATCCACCCGGCGCAGGTCGGCGCCCTGAACGAGCTGTTCACCCCGTCCGGCGGCGAGGTCGCGCACGCCCGAGCGGTCATCGCCGCGCTCGAGCAGGCCGAGCACGGCGGCGGCGCCGGCGCCGTGGCGCTCGAGGGCCAGATGCTCGACGAGGCCGTGCGCGTGGCGGCGCTGCGCGTGCTCGCGAGGGCGGACGCCGCCGCGCGGTAGCCGGCGCGCTCGGCGGTCGATCGCGTGAGCGCAGGCACGTGCCTGTGACGTTGAGAAGTAGATGGCGAGGGTTGCATACAGTGCTGCTCGCGGAGCGCCTGGCGGTGTGTGCGGCGAGAGCACCAGTGGTGTGTGCACGCGCACTGACACGGTGTCAGTCACGCCGTGCCCGCGAACGTCATGCCCTCGAACGCGGATCGCTCCGCGCAGCGCGCACGGCGTGGCAGACACGTTGAACAACACCAGGCTGCCGTTGCGAATGTCGCTGGTCTCAGGCGAGCCTTCGCCATATCGTCCCGTCAGCTGCCGCGCCCAGCACGTCGGCGCGTTGGGCGCTGCGACGAGTGCTGCCACCTGTGCGCCCTGCACATCACCGATACCGCCGGGCAGCGGCGACTGCCACAGCACCGTGCCCATCGCGACGCCCGGCCGGATGAGCTCACCTACCGCGCCGAGCGCGATCCCACGATCCGCCGCAGCCCGCAACGCCACACCCAGAGGACGGCCCGTGAAGTCCGGGATTCGTCTCGACCGCAAGCGCGACCCCGGCCGGCCGCACGGCGACGCCCTCAGCGGGACGCGGCAGCCCGTCGCGCGGGCACCCGGGGATGCTGTCGGAGCCCGAGTCAGCACCAACACTCCCGCAGCCTCCAACAGCCACTATGGCTGCCGCGACACACAACGACCACACCCAGCGAGAAGAGCTCACCGCGTCATCTTCGTGCAACGCGGGTCCCCCGACGGACTGACCGCGCGACGCCGCGGCGGCCGGCCGGCACCTGTTTCGAGAGGACCGTGGCGCATGCACGACTACTGGTTCGGCGAGGCACTGGGAGCTTCGATCGGGAGTAGGAGTCCAGCTCGCCATCGTCGCAGCCTGGTTCGCGTTGGACGTCGAGGACCATCTCACTCGGACCCTTTCCGATCCCGAGACAGCTGAGCCAGCGCTTCCCCGCCATCGAGCGCTCGCAGATCCCGCCATCCAGTTCTCAAGGTCACACACGTGGCGCACACGGCTCGTCGCCGCCGGATAGCAGTCGCTACTCCTCGGCGGATAGCGACGGCTACTCGCCGGCGAAGAGGCATGTGGCAACGCGGGCACGAGTGGTAATCCCGCTCGCGTGCCGGACACTGCGCATGGCTCGCGACCAGATCACCGATCGGCGAGAACGAGCGATACGCGCGGCGCTGGCGACGCTCAGCGCCCACGCAGCTCGAACAGCACGAGCCTCCGACCCGCGAAGCGCAACCTCGCGGCTGCGGGCATCACGAGCTCTTTGCTCCGGTTTCCAGAGCGACTGACAGTACAAAGGTGGCAGCGCTCGCAGCCCGCCTGCGAGAGCAGCCGCGATCACGGTGTCGTCACGCGATCTCGTCAAGATGCGCGATGTTCGCGCGGTCCTCGTCCTCGTCGCTCGGCGCGCTCTGAAACCACGCGTCGAGGATCTCGTCGAGTTGCGCGTCGGACGTCGAGCGCAGGCTCAGCGCCAGGACGTTGGCGTCGTTCCAGCGCCGTGCTCCCGCGGCCGTCTGCGCGTCCGCGCACAGCGCCGCGCGCACGCCGGCGACCTTGTTCGCCGCGATCGACGCGCCGGTGCCCGTCCAGCAGCAGACGACGGCCTGCTCGGCGCGGCCGTCGGCGACATCGCGGGCCGCCGCCTCCGAGCACCACGCCCAGTCCGCGCGCTCGCCGTCGCCGAGGGCGCCGTGCAGCGCCAGCGCGTGCCCGCGGGCGCGCAGCCGCTCGACGAGGCGCTCGGCGACGCCCGTGACCTCGTCCGCCGCTATCGAGAGTCGCACCGTACGGCGCGCTACGGGGTGACCGTGACCTCGCCGTCGGCCTCGAGATCGTCGCCGGCACCCTGGAAGTGCTTGACGATCCGGTACTGGCCCGGGGCGCTGTCGGTTGGCACGGTGAATGCCTCGGTGAGGACCTGGCCGGGCTGCAGCAGCAGCGCGATGGCCGGCACCGCGATGTGCAGCGGGATGTCCGCCCAGACGCCGCCCCTGTTCACCTGCCAGTCGAAGCCGTAGCCCGCCGTCAGACAGGCGGGACCGCTGTTCGTCAGCGCGATGTTCAGCGCGTCGCCGGGCGCCGCGGTGTCCGTGCTGAGGCCGAGCTCCGCGTTCGCCTCGTCACCGGAGCCGCACGGGCCGCCCGTCGTCTGTGGTCGCGCACCGACGACGAACGTGACCTGCGAATAGGCCCTGCCGACGACCACGCGCAGGCGATAGCGGCCGGTGGCGCCGGCCGGAAGCAGCGTCGAGAACGTGCCACGGCGCAGGCTGCGGCGGGCGACCAGGCGCACCGGCACGCCGCTGCGCGTGACGCGCGCCAGGGTGACCACGGCGACCCGACCCTGCCGCCGCGCCTTCGCGGACGGGATCAGCGACGCCTGCACGCCGTCGCCGGGACGCAGCAGCCCGAGCGCGGCGTCAGACGGCCATTGCACGAGGTAGGCGCCGACGTGCTCGGTCCTGGTCGACGGCGGTGTGGCGGCGCTCGCCGCGGGTGCCGCGATCAGACCGGTCGCGCAGGCGAGACCGGCAACCGCCAGCAGCCAGGCGGGTAGATGGCGCATGCCGCGCGCCCGCGGTGTGTCATGGCTCATGGCTCTCGCGCCTCTTTCGTCGGCGGGTGGGACCGAGACCCGATTATGGCGCTCCCCACGCCATCGGTGTGAACGCGTCACACCACGACCAACGCGACCTCGCCTCATGCGACGTCGTACACCTCGTCGGCGGGCAGCGCCATCAGCCGCTGCACCATCTCGAGCTTGAGCGCGTCCAGCCGCGCCTCCTGCTGCGCGCTGCGCCCGTCCTTGCGCGCGAGCTCGATGAACTCGTCGGGGACGATCCCCTCGCGCACGATCAGGGTCGCCACGCGCTCGCGGTAGGACAGCTCGAAGACGAAGCGCTCCATCGCGCGCCCGCGCTCGGGCCGTGCGAGCGCCGCGTCGACGACGTAGCGATCGCCAGTGACCGCGCGCGTCACGAGCTCGAATGCGTCGCGCGCGCCCGGTCCGCCGAACGCCGTCCGCACGCCGATCTCGCGCCGCTGCGGCGCCCGGCCCTCGTCGAGCAGCGGCAGGCCGCGCTCGAGGATCTTGAACGCCTGTGCGACGCCACCGGGCGAGCCCGGCCCGTGGTACTTGAGCATGTCCTCAAACGAGAAGGCGAGCAGCCGTCCGCGGTCGAGTACGTCGATCGTGCTGGTCATCGAGGCGTCCCTTCGAGTGGTGTGCGAGGCAGTGCATCACGCCGTGTAGCGTTGCGTCAGTGCCGAGCGTGCCCGTGGCGGGAAGCGAGCTGCATGCCGAGCGCCGCGGCGGCGGCGAGCCGCTGCTGCTCGTACAGGGACTCGGTGCCGCCAGCACGCACTGGGGCGAGGCCTTCCTCGGCGCGCTCGCCCCGCACTTCGAGCTGATCCTCTACGACCATCGCGGGATCGGCCGCAGCGGGCCGTGCGACGACGTCACGACCGCCAGCCTCGCGGCCGACGCGCTCGCGGTGCTCGACGCGTTTCAGATCGAACGCGCCCACGTGCTCGGCTTCTCGATGGGTGGGATGGTGGCGCAGGAGCTCGCGCTCGCGGCGCCGGAGCGCGTCGTCACGCTGACGCTGGCCGGCACGTCCGCCGGCGGCACGCAGTCGCGCGCGACGAGCGCCGACGTCGCGCAGGCGCTCATGAGCGCCGTCCTCTCGGGCGACCGCGAGCGCGTGCAGCGCACCGCCTACGAGCTGCTCGTGTCGACCGCGTTCGCGGCCGATCCGGCGAACTACGCGGCGTTCGAGGCGCTCGCGCGCGCCAGCACGCCGCCGATCCAGGTGCTGCTCAAGCAGCAGGCGGCGGCCGTGGCGCACGACGCGTACGCGCGGCTGCGCGGCCTGCAACCACCGACGCTCGTCGTCCACGGCATCGAGGACCGGATCCTCGCGTGGGTCAACGGCGACCTGATCGCGTCGCTGGTCTCGGGCGCGCGCCTAGAGCTGCTCGAGGGCGTCGGTCACCTGCTGTTCTGGGAGCGGCCCGAGCACGTCGCGCAGCTCGTCGCCGACCACGCCGCCGCGCACGGCTGACGCAGCGCGCCGGCGCGCCGGCCCGCGCGCGGCGCCGGCGCGCTCGCACCGCAGCTGCGTGCGACGTAGGCTGCCCGGACGATGCCCGGACTCGAGAGCCCAGACGAGATCGACCTGATCGCCGAGGACGAGGACGGGCGCGCGCTGCTGTCGATCGTCCAGACCGGGCCGTGGCCGAAAGGCCGCTACGTGGTCCAGGGCCTCGAGCTCAAGGTCAAGAACTACCTGCGCTTCGCGCTCGAGGGCCAGATGGTCGCCAAGTACCCGACGCTGCGCGACAAGCCCGTCGTCGTCGAGCTCACGTTCGACGAGCTGCCGCCGAAGTCGATCGTCGACACCTGGAGCCGCGCGGCGAAGACCGCGATGCGGCGGGGCGTGCGGCTGTCGACGCGCAAGCTCGGCGACGAGTCGTTCTGGAGCTCGTAGCCGGCGCGCGCGGCAACGCCTTGGCGCGTTTCAGGCCATCGCGCCGAGCAGCGACTCGGACTCGACGAGGCCGTCGTCGGTCGTGGCCTGCCCGGCGAGCAGCCGCGCCTGCTGGCGCTCGCGCCAGTCCTGGTGGGCCTCGGAAGGCTTGTCATAGCCGTAGCGCTCGCGTGCCTGCGCCGGCGTCAGCGTCTCGGTGCGCTGCGGCGGGACCTCGAGGAAGATCGGCGCCATGACCTTGCGCGTCGAAGGCGACATCAGACCGAGGATGGCGAGCTCGACATGCCGGTTCGCGTGGACGAGCCGATAGCTGATCATCATCACGGGCCGGACCAGCGCGTCCATGACGCGCGACTGCCGGATGCCCGCCATCTTGCGCATCCAGCGCGGGAGCGTCGCGATCGTCGCGATCCGCATCGTCTTGTTGACGACCCACATCATCGGCCGCAGCACGCGCGGCGTCGGCGGGAACATGACCTCGCCGTTGAGCAGGAAGTCCATCATCGACTGAGCGGCCTCCGAGCCGGCGAGGCGCGGGCGCATCGTCTCGAAGTACGCGCGGATCCCCTCGCGCGTGCGCGGGACGTCGTCCGGGTCGCAGGTCTGCAGCTCCGCCGCCGTGACGCAGTCCTCCCAGTAGCTCGCCTCGTCCTCGGGCGACAGCTTGCCGGGGCCGTAGCGCTCGTAGGCGAAGAGGATCGAGTGCCAGGCGGTGAGGTGGATCCACAGCTGCGAGTGCGGGTCGTTGGCGTCGTAGCGGTTGCCGCTCAGCGGCTCGATGCCGACCGCCTTCGAGTGGACCTTCACGAGGATGTCCGCGGCCTTGGAGGTCGAGCGGGTGTCGCCGAACGCGACCCGGGCGAAATAGCAGAGCGTGCGGTCATAGCGCGTCCGCGGTCGCGAGCGGACCCCACCGGAGTGGTCGACGGCCGCGATCAGGGCGGGGTCGAGCTCCTCGATGACGACTGCCCGCTGGAATCCGACGGTCAGCGACGTCGGGTAGCGCCAGACGCGCCAGGTGACGGAGTCGGGACCGAAGAAGCCGTAGTCCTCGTGGGGCTGCAGTGGCTTGTCATTGCGCGATGTGGTGGGCATGGATCCTCGCGTCGGGTCGGCTGGTGACGATTCGCACGAGCAATACTACAGCCGTGTAGCTTTTGCTGTCAAGCGCCGGCGAGACCAGCGAGGAAGCGCTCCACGAAGCCGGCCAGGCGATCCGCCGTGAAGCTCTGCGGATCGCTCAGGACGAGCCGGCCCCACTGCTCGACGACGACGAGCAGCGAGTGCGACGCGAGCTCGAGGTCGACGCCGGCCGTCGCGCCCCGATGCTCCAGCGCCCAGGCCAGCAGCGCCTCGAACTGCCCGCGCACCCGTTCGCGATCGCGATCGATGCGCTCGCGGACGACCCGCGGCGTGCCGTCGGGCGCCAGCAGGACCGGGTACCAGGTGTCGGGATCGTTCGCGACGACCTCGACCATCGAGCGCACGAAGCCGACGACGAACTCGCCGGGGTCGCGGTCGCCCGGGACGGCGGGCAGGGCGGCTGCGAGCTGTGCGAGCGCGCGCCGCTCCTGACGGTCCAGCAGCGCGCCGAGCAGATCCCCGATGCCGTCGAAGACGCCGTAGATCACCGGTCGCGAGACGTCGACCTCGCGCGCGATCGTCTCGATCGACACGGCGCCGTAGCCGTCGCGGATGATGATCCGAAGCGCGGCGTCGAGCAGCTGGCGGCGCCGGTCCTCCGGCGACATCCGGGCGGCGTAGGGGCGGCGCGACGGGGCGGGCATCGACGCCCAGCCTACGCCCGGCTGGTGGCGGTCAGGCGAGGACGTCGGCCAGCGCGCCGTCGATCTCAGGGTACGCGAACGCGTAGCCGAGCTCAGCGGCGCGGCCGGGGACCATCCGCGTCCCGCTGATCGCGTACTTCGCGACCTCGCCGACCATGAGCTTCGCCGCGATGCCGGGCACCGGCACGATCGTCGGGCGGTGAAGGACGCGCCCGAGCGCGCGCGAGAGCTGCTTGTTGGTCACGGGGGAGGGGGCGCTGGCGTTGATCGGTCCGCTGAAGTCGGGCGCGTCGATCGCGCGCAGGTAGAGGCCGATGAGGTCGTCGGGGTGAATCCACGGGACATACTGCCGGCCGCCCGCGAGCGGGCCTCCAAGGCCGAGCTTGAACGGCAGCATCATGCTCGCGAGCGCCCCGTACGTCGGGTCGACCGTGATCCCGGTGCGGACCTTCACGACGCTCATGCCGAGCTCTGCGGCTGCGGCTGCGTCCGCCTCGCGCTCCCAGCGCACGCACACGTCGGCCAGCCAGTCGCGTCCCGCGGGGCTCATCTCGTCGACCGGCTCGTCGCCGCCGGGGCCGTAGAACGCCGACGCCGACGCGCAGATCAGCCGCGCCGGCCGCGGCTCGGCGTCGCGCAGTCCGTCGACGAGGCGGCGCGTCCCGGTCTCGCGGCTGTCGAGGATCTCCTGCTTGGCCGTCGCGTTCCAGCGCTGCGCGACCGGCGCGCCGGCGAGGTGCACGACGACGTCGCGGCCCGCGAGCGCGTCCGCCGGGGCGGGGCCGGCGGTCCAGTCCCAGTCCGCGGCCTCGACCCCGAGGCTCCGCGCCGCGCGCGCCCCGTTGCGCGACAGCACCGCGATCTCGTCGCCGCGGGCCTTCAGCGCGGCGACGAGCTTGGAACCGACGTAGCCGGTGGCACCGGTGAGCGTGATCTTCATGAGCTAGTCCTTACGCGCCGTGCGCGCCTGCTTGACGCGGTCGACCGCGGTCAGCAGGACCTTGCGCAGCCGCACGCTGTCGGGCGTGACCTCGACGCACTCGTCCTCGCGGATGAACTCGAGCGCCTGGTCGAGCGACATCCGCGCGGGGGGGACGAGGTTCACCATCTCGTCGGCGTTCGCCGAGCGGATGTTCGTCTGCTTCTTCTCGCGGATTGCGTTGACGTCGAGGTCGTCGGCGCGCGCGTTGGCGCCGCAGATCATGCCCTCGTAGACCTCCTCGCCGGCCCCGACGAAGAGCTGGCCGCGCTCCTGCATCCGCATCAGCGCGAACGAGGCCGTCCTGCCGCGGCGGTCGGCGATCAGCGAGCCCGACGCGCGGGTCTTGATCTCGCCCTGCCACGGCTCGTAGCGCTCGAAGACCGAGTGCATGATCCCGGAGCCGCGGGTCTCGGTCATGAACTCGGTCCGGAAGCCGATCAGGCCGCGGGCGGGCACGAGGTACTCCAGGCGCACCCAGCCGGTGCCGTGGTTGACCATCTGCTCCATGCGGCCCTTGCGCAGCGCCATCAGCTGCGTGACCGTCCCGAGGTAGTCGTCGGGGCAGTCGATCGCGAGGCGCTCGATCGGCTCGTGCAGCTTGCCGTCGACCGTCCGCGTGACGACCTTCGGCTTGCCCACCGTGAGCTCGAAGCCCTCGCGGCGCATCGCCTCGACGAGCACGCCGAGCTGCAGCTCGCCACGGCCCTGGACCTCCCAGGTGTCCGGCCGTTGCGTGTCGAGCACGCGGATCGAGACGTTGCCGACGAGCTCGGCCTGGAGGCGATCCTGCACCTGGCGGGCGGTGAGCTTCTTGCCGACCTGGCCGGCGAGGGGGGAGGTGTTGATGCCGATCGTCATTCCCAGCGCGGGCTCGTCGACCATCACGGGCGGCAGCGGCTTGGGGTCGTCCGGGTCGGCGAGCGTGTCGCCGATCGTGATGTCCGGGATGCCTGCGATCGCGATGATCTCGCCCGGCCCGGCCTCCTCCGCCGGCGTGCGCGTCATGCCCTCCGTGATGTACAGCTCGGTGATCTTCGCGGAGCTGATGTCCTCCTGCTCGTGGCGATACCAGGCGACGGTCTCGCCCTTGCGGATCGTGCCGTTGTGCACGCGACAGAGCGCGAGCCGGCCGACGTACGGCGACGCGTCGAGGTTCGTCACGAGCGCCTGCAGGCCGTGGCCCTCCGTGTAGACGGGGGCGGGGACGGCGGACACGAGCAGGTCCAGCAGCGGGCGCAGGTCGACGCCGTCGACGCCCTGCTCCAGCGACGCCTGGCCGGCGCGAGCGTTCGTGTAGACGATCGGGAACTCGATCTGCTCGTCGGTCGCGTCGAGGTCGATGAAGAGCTGGTAGACCTCGTCGACGACCTCTTCGATCCGCGCGTCGGGGCGGTCGACCTTGTTGATGACGAGGATCACCGGCAGGCGGCCCTCGAGCGCCTTGCGCAGGACGAAGCGCGTCTGCGGGAGGGGCCCCTCGGAGGAGTCGACGAGCAGCACGACGCCGTCGACCATCGTCAGGCCGCGCTCGACCTCGCCGCCGAAGTCGGCGTGGCCGGGGGTGTCGACGAGGTTGAGCTTGACCTCGTCGCCGCCCGCGGGCGTGTAGCGCACCGCGGCGTTCTTGGCGAGGATCGTGATCCCGCGCTCGCGCTCCTGGTCCATCGAGTCCATGACGCGATCGGTGATCGCCTCGTGCTCGGCGAAGACGCCGGACTGGCGCAGCATCGCGTCGACGAGGGTCGTCTTGCCGTGGTCGACGTGGGCGATGATCGCCACGTTGCGAATGTCCGAACGTACGGGTCTCAGAGCGCCGTGCTCGTCTTCTGAGGTCAGCACGCTGGGCGTGGCGGAGGGCATGTTCATGCCTACAGTCTGCCGCAGCCATTTCGGCCACCGATTTCGGCGGCCCGCGCGACGCGCCTCGCGCGGGTGGTGGCGACCCCCTTTCGCAGGCCCTCGACGGCGTGACCGCCGTCAGGCGCGACCGACGCGAACCGAGGCGATCGCCGGCAGCCGGCTGGCAGCCGCGGACCAGCTGCGCCCCGCGTCGCCGGAGCCGAAGAGCTCGCCCGACGTCGCACCGAAGTACAGCTCGAGCGACGGCCCCGCGCCGGCCGTCGTGAAGGACTGGCGCAGGATCTGCAGGTAGGCGTCCTCCTGCGGCAGCCCGTCGCCGCGCGCGGTCCACGTCGCGCCCGCGTCGCGCGTCTCCCACACGAGGACGCGGCCGCCGGGGGTGACGCGGTCGAGCGTCGCGACGGGAATCACGTAGGCGCTGTCGGGATCGGCGGGATCGGTGACGACCGGGAAGCCGAAGTCCGAGGGCAGGCCCGCGGCGATGTCGTTCCACGTCTCGCCGCCGTCGTCGGAGCGGTAGACGCCGCCGTGGAACTGCAGGAACAGCCGCTCGGGGCGCCCCGGCGCGCGCTCGAGGTGATGCACGCACAGGTCGATCGCGGTCGCGCGCGACTCCTCGGGCAGGTAGTCGGCGATGATGCCTGCGTTGCCGTGGCGCCATGTGGCGCCGGCGTCGTCGGTCAGCCAGACGCCGGCGGCGGAGATCGCGAGCGCGAAGCGGTCCGGGTCGCCCGGCCAGGGCGCGATCGAATGCACCGACAGGCCGCCGGAGTCGCGCCGCCAGCGCGGCCGCGTCGGGTGCTCCCAGAGCGCGCGGTTGAGCTGCCACGACGCGCCGCCGTCGTCGCTTGCGAACAGCACGCCGGGGTCGCCGCCGGCCCACAGCCGCGACCCGTCGTCGCTGGCGACGATCACCCAGATGCGCTTGAGCGCCTGGTCGCCGCCCTTCGGCAGCGCGACCCCGGTCGCCGGCTGCCAGTCGTCCGCGAGGTCGTCGGTGAACCAGATGCGCGGCCCCCAAAACGGCGACGTCACGGCGGCGAACAGCCGGCCGGAATGCGCCTCGCGCATCGCGTAGTCGACGGGGTCGCCCTCGAACGCGCGCGTCACGATCGAGAACTCCCCGCCCGGCGTGCCTTCGAGAACGAACAGACCCTTGCGGGTCCCGACCAGCAGCTCGGTCATCAGCCCCCGGAGATGGCCGGGAGGATCTCGATCCGGTCGCTGTCGGCGACGGGCGTGTCGGGCTTGGCGGCCTCGCCGTTGACGAAGACGTTGATGTGCTGGCGCAGGACCCCGCGCTCGTCGAGGATCCAGCCCTCGAGCGCGCTGTGGGTCGACTCGAGCCCGAGCAGCAGCTCGTTGACGGTGGAGCCCTCGACCTCGTGTTCGGAGCCGCCGCCCGCCAGCTTCTGGATCTGCCCGCGCAACCGTACGATCGCCATGGCGCAAGCATACGTCGCGCGGGCATCGCGACCGCATCCGGCCCGGCGCCGCGAGCTGCGTCGGGCCCGGGATGCCCGTCGGACGTCGTGGCTGCAGGGCATCGGCGCGGGGTCTTCAGCGAAGCTCGCGGAGCAGTGCCTCCTTGATCGCGGGGCGCTGCGCGAAGGCGAGCAGGAAGATCGCCTCGCGAGCCAACCGCTGGGCGTGCTCGCGCAGGTCGACGGCGACGCTGCCGCGCTCGGCCACGAGGTAGGACGCCGCGCGCATCGCCAGCAGCGACGCGCCGGCGCGGGCTTGCGCGAGCTCGTCGCCGTCGTCCGCGACGTCGAGCGCGCGCCGGCACGCAGCGACCGCGGCAATGAGCGACGGCGTGCCGGCGATGCGCGCGCAGCGCGCCGCCACGCCGACGGCGAGCGCGCCGTTCATGCGCACGGACTCGCCCTCGGCGGCCCACGCCGGCAGGGCGGCGGTTCGCACGACGGCGTCCGCGGCGACGCGCACGGCTGCGAGCTCTAGCCGCACGGTCCGGCTTGCCTCCAGCGCGGCGAGCCGCAGTGGCCGCGCCTGCAGCCCGCCGTGTGTCGCGTCGACGAGGACGAAGACGATCTCGTCGGTCGGCAGGCGAGCGACGGCGAGCAGCACGTCGACATAGCCCCAGCCCGTCACCATCGGCGACGAGCCCTCGAGCGTCGCGCCGCCGTCGTCATGCAGGGTGACGCGCAGCGACGACGGACCCGGTCGCAGCGCGGCGAGCGCGAGGCCGCCACGCAGCCTGCCGCTGCAGAGATCGGGTAGCCAAGCGTCGGCGATGGCGCCGCCGGCGTTGCGAACGCTGCGCACGACGCCGTGATGCTGCGCCCAGACGAACGCGGTCGTCAGGCAGCCGCCGGCGAGCAGTTCGCGGATGCGGCGCTGGGCCTGCAGATCGAGGTCGCTTCCGCCGGCGTGCGGCGGACCGGCGATCCCGTACAGACCCGCCGCGGCCAGTGCGTCGAAGTGGCTCGCCGGGATCTCACCGGTCGCGTCGACCGCGAGCGCGGCCGTGAACAGGACCTCGTCGGCGATCCGCGCCGCCGCCTGCTCGAGCTCGTCGCTCAAGCGTCGCTGTTGGTCATGTTGTGCGCGACCGTCTCGAGGTAGTGCCACAGCTCCGTGCGATACGGCTCGGGGACCGCTGCGTCGTCGAGGGCCACGCGCATCGCGCGCAGCCAGGCGTCGCGCGCCGCCGGACCGATCACGAACGGGTGATGGCGCATGCGCAACCGCGGGTGTCCGCGCTCGTCGGAGTACGTCGTGGGACCGCCCCAGTACTGCATGAGAAACAGGGTGAGACGCTCCTGTGCCGGACCGAGGTCCTCCTCGGGGTACAGCGGTCGCAGGATCTCCTCGTCGGCGGCGACCTCGAGGTAGAAGCGTGCGACGATTCGGCGGAACGTCGGCTCGCCGCCGACGGCGACGTAGAAGCTCTGCCGCGGCGAGGCCTGCGGAAGCTCGGTCATGGGCCCGTCGTCGCGATCGCCACTGCGCGCGATCGTAGCGGCCACCAGCGCCAGGATCGCGGGCACGCCGGCGCTACAAAGGCTGCCCGACCGCCAGCACGTCCTCGACGTCCGCGTCGGTGGTCAGCAGCAGCGCGCCCTCGCCGCTTGCGTAGGCCTCCTCGCCGTGGTGGACGATGTCCATGCCGACGGCCTCCTCCTGCGCGCTGCCGCGCAGCGGCATGACGGCGCCGATCAGCTTCAGCAGCGC
>DASXCR010000137.1:0-7752 GCA_036491075.1 Solirubrobacteraceae bacterium | reverse complement strand
GTGCGGGTCGACGGGACGTCACGGTCGGGCACTCTACCTTTGACTTTGTTCGTGTAGGGAACTAGTTTAGTTCGTGACACAAACCATTCGACGCTTCACGAGAGCGCATGCCCATGAACGCCGCAGTCGTCAGATCGTTCGCAGATCCACCGGCCTACGAGCCGTTCGACACCCCGATCCCCTCCGGCGCCGGCGAGATGCTGATCGACGTCCTCGCGGCCGGGCTGCACCCGCGGACCCGCTCGAGCGCGGACGGGTCGCACTACACGAGCACCGGTCGGCTGCCGATGATCCCCGGCTTCGACGGGATCGGCCGCGACCCCGACGGCCTGTTGCGCTACTTCATCCTCGCCGACACCCACCTCGGGAGCATGGCCGAGCAGGTCGTCATCGACCCCCGGCGCAGCACGGTGCTGCCCGCGGGCACCGACGTGCCGACCGTCGCGGCCGCGATCAACCCCGCGATGTCCTCCTGGATCGCGCTGCGCAGCCGCATCGCGTTCGAAGCCGGGCAGACCATCCTCGTGCTCGGCGCGACCGGCAACGCGGGACGGATGGCCGTCCAGATCGCCAGGCACCTCGGCGCCTGCCACATCGTCGCCGCCGGCCGCGACCCCGAGCGCCTGGCCGCCCTCACCGAGCTCGGCGCCGACGTCGTCGTCTCGCTCGCGGGCGATCCCGAGACCGCCGATCGCGCGCTCGGAGAAGCCGCCGCCGACGTCGACGTCCTCATCGACTACCTCTGGGGCCCGGCGACCGAGCGCACCATGCCCGCCGTGCTCGCCGACCGGACGGACCGCAGCCGGCCACTCGCCTGGATCGAGATCGGCTCGGTGGCCGGTCCGCGGGCGCACCGCTACCTGCGCGGCGTGAAGCGCACGGCGTACGGGAAGTCGCCGTAGCTGACGTCGAGCACGTAGCGGCCGTGCAGCTTGACCGTGCGCCGGCCCGTCGCGGTCGCCGTCTCGAACAGCTTCACGGCACCGCTCTCGTCGCCGACCGAGCGCTGCAGCTCGGCCGTGAACGGCGTCTGGCCGGAGAAGTCGAGCTTCGGGTCCTCCGGGGCGATCTGCTCGAAGCGCACGAGGTACGTGCCGTCGAGCGTGACCGGGCCGTGATCGGCCGGCGATGCCTGGCCCTTGAAGACGAGCTCGCCGGCCTTCGCCGGCGCCTTGGCGAGCGCCGGCACGGCCGACGTCAGCGCGGACGGACGGGGCGCGGTGGACGCCGATCCCGACCCGCCCCCACAGCCGGCGAGCGGCGCGAGCAGCCCGATTGCCAGCAAGAAGGACGATCGCGTCGAGCGGTTGGGCATCGCGCGATCGTAAACGACTAAGGTGCAAACCCTACGCAATACCTACTGAAACGATGGGCAGACCGGGGAGGGGCGTTGCAGGTGATCGAACTGGACCGTGGGGAGTTCCTACGCCTGGGGGCGGGCGGGCTCATCGTCGCCGCGGCGGGCGGGCTCGTACCGGCGACGGCGGGCGCGCAGGTGCCGGTCCCGACGCCGAAGGACGACGACATCTCGTTCCTGACGTTTGCGACGACCGCCGAGCGCGCGAGCCGCGATATCTACCGCGCCGCCTACAAGCAGGCCGGCGCGGGCTTCACGGCGAGCGAGCGCAGGCACCTCAACAAGGTGGCGTCCGCCAAGCGCGCGCACATCATGCGCATCGACGCCGCGCTCGGCGCCGACGCGCCGCTGACATCCGACTTCCAGACCGTCCTGCCGAAGGGCGCGGTCAGGACGAAGGCGAAGGCGCTGGCGCTGGCCGCGCGCCTGGAGACCCTGCTCGTGCGGGTCTACCTCAACGGCATCGGCTACGCCGAGGACGGCGCGACGCGGCTGTTCATGGGCCGCCTCATGGCCTACGACACCGAGTCGCTCGCGTGGCTGAACCTCAAGGCCGACAAGCAGGTGCCGAGCGGGCTGCTGAGCCCGATCGACCTCGAGCCCGCCGGCGACGCGCTCGACGCGTATCTGTCGACTCCCGACGACCCGAACTGAAGGCGAGGTGACCGATATGTCGAAGAAGCTCTCACGGTTCGCGCTGCCGCTGGCCCTCCTGCTCGGGCTGGCGGCGCCGGCCGCCGCAAGCGCGCTGACCGTCTACGGCGCGTCCTCGCTGCGTGACGTCTTCACGCAGATCGACTCCACGCCGACCTACAGCTTCCTGGGCTCCAACCAGCTGCAGCTGCAGATCGAGCGCGGCGCGCCGGCAGACGTGTTCGCCTCGGCGAGCCCGGCCGAGCCGCAGGCGCTGTTCAAGGAGGGACGCTGCACGCGTCCCGTGACGTTCGCGACGAACAAGCTCGTGATGATCGTCCCGAAGGCCAACCCCGCCAAGATCCGCTCGGTCTACACGCTGCGCTCCGGCGGCAAGCGGATGTCGATCGGCAGCCCCGGCGTGCCGATCGGCTCCTACACGCGCACGCTGCTGCGGCGCCTGGGCCTGTCGAGCGTCCTGACGAAGAACACCGTCAGCCAGGAGGCCAACGTCGCGAACATCGTGTCGAAGGTCGCGCTCGGCTCGGCCGACGTCGGCTTCGCCTACGTCACCGACGCGAAGATCGCGAGCGACCGGATCACGGAGATCCAGCTGCCGACGTACGCGCAGCCCCCGGTCCGCTACGGGATCTGCCAGGTCGTGCGCAGCGGCGTCGACAAGAGCGGCGCCGCGGCGTTCATCGCCAAGGTGCGCTCGAGCCGCGGGCGCAGCCTGCTGAGGGCCGCCGGGTTCGGGCTGCCGCCGCTGGCCACCAAGAAGAAGAAGAAGTAGCGCCGCTGAGCACGCGCGGTGAGCAGCGGGCACCGGCGGCGGCCGCGGGACTCCCCGCGAGCGCGCCGCCGCCGGTGCCGCTGCCCGCATCCGGCGGCGGGCGCGCGCGGCGCCTCGGCCTCGCGGCGCTGCTCGCGCTCGGCGTCGGCATCTCGCTGACGTTCCTCGCGCTGCCGATCGTCGCGCTGTTCACGCAGATCCCGCTCGGGCAGGTCCCCGGCCTGCTCGGCGACAAGACCGTGCAGGCCGCGCTGCGCGTCACGCTGCGCGCGAACCTGATCGCGAACCTGCTGATCATCGGGCTCGGCACGCCGACCGCGTACGTCCTCGCGACGCGCCGCTTCCGCGGCCGGGCGCTCGTCGTGACGCTCGTCGAGCTGCCGCTCGTGCTGCCGCCGGCGGTCGCCGGCATCGGGCTGCTGGCGGCGTTCGGCGTCGGCGGGCTGCTCGGGCCCGACCTGCAGAACGCCGGGATCGTGCTGCCGTTCTCGCAGTGGGCGGTGATCCTCGCGGTCACCTTCGTCGCGTCGCCGTTCTACATGCGCCAGGCGATCACGGCGTTCGAGGGCGTCGACCGCACGTTCGTCGACGCCGCGCGCACGCTCGGCGCCGGGCCGGTGCGGACGTTCTGGCGGATCTGGATGCCGCTCGCCGCGGCCGGCCTCGTAGCCGGCTGGGTGCTGGCGTTCGCCCGCGGCGTCGGGGAGTTCGGCGCGACGATCGTCTTCGCCGGCAACGTCCAGGGTCAGACGCAGACGCTGACGCTCGCGGTCTACCAGGAGCTCGACTCGAACTTCGACGTCGCGCTGGCGATCGGGATACTGCTCGTCGTGCTGAGCGCCGGGGTCCTGCTGTCCTACAAGCTGATCGTGTCGTGGAGAGACTCGACCTCACAGTCGGTTTCACCCTTCGGTCGTTCGCGCTCGACGTCGAGCTGAGCCTCGGCTCGGAGACCGTGGCGCTCGTCGGGCCCTCGGGCGCCGGCAAGACCACGGTCCTGCGCTCGGTCGCGGGGCTGCGCCATCCCGACGCGGGGCGGATCGTGCTCGGCGATCGCGTGTGGTTCGACGCGAAGGCCGGCGTCGACCTGCCGCCCGAGGCGCGCTCGGTCGGGCTCGTGTTCCAGGAATACGCGCTGTTTCCGCACATGACCGTCGCCAGGAACGTCGCCTTCGGCGGCGGCGCGCAGCGCGTCGGCGAGCTGCTCGAGCGCTTCGGCGTCTCGTCGCTGGCCAACGAGCGCCCGGCCTCGCTGTCGGGCGGCGAGCGCCAGCGCGTCGCGCTCGCCCGGGCGCTCGCCCGCGATCCCGCCGTGCTGCTGCTCGACGAGCCGCTGTCGGCCCTCGACGCCCACACCCGTGCGACGGTGCGCGCCGAGCTGCAGGACCTGCTCGGCGAGCTCGGCCTGCCGACGCTGCTCGTCACGCACGACTTCCGCGACGCCGCGGCGCTCGCCGACCGCATCGGCGTGGTCGTCGCGGGCACCCTGCGCCAGATCGGCACGGCCCTCGAGCTCGTGGACCATCCCGCCGACCCGTTCGTCGTCAGCCTCACGGGCGGCAACCTGCTGCCCGGCGTCGCGCAGCCGCTCGCCGGGGGCGGCAGCGAGATCCGCCTCGACGACGGTGGCGTCGTGCGCTCCGAGCAGCAGGCGACCGGACGCGTCGGCGTCGCGGTCTACCCGTGGGAGGTCACGCTCTGCGCCGCGCCGGCCTCCGACGACGCGATCAACGCCATCACGGCGCCGATCTCGGCGGTGGCGCCGGAGGGCGGGCGCCTGCGCGTGCGGGTCGGACCGCTGACCGCCGAGCGCCCGCGCGACGAGCTTGCACGGCTGGGCCTGCGTCGTGGCGACCTGGCGTGCGCCTGCTTCTCACCGGCGGCTGCACGGCTGTTGGTCCTCGGCGGCGAGTAGTCTCACGGTTAATGGACGACGTGATTCGCATCGGTGTGGCAGCACAGGCACTCGGGGTGAGCGTCGACACGCTGCGCCGATGGGAGCGCGATGGTCGGATCGCGTTCGAGCGGCGCGGCGGGCGGCGCGTGCTCGCTCCCGAGGAGCTCGCCCGCGTCCTGCGCGATCGCGGTACGAACCCGCACTCGAGCGCGCGCAACCGCATGCCCGGCGTCGTGGTCGACGTCAAGCGCGACGGCGTGATGGCGCAGATCGACCTCGCCTGCGGCCCGTACCGGATCGTCTCGCTGATGTCGCGCGAGGCCGCCGACGAGCTCGATCTCAAGCCGGGCCAGACCGCGACGGCCGTCGTGAAGTCGACGATCGTGGTCGTCGAGCGCACCTGCTCGGCGCGACTTGACCCTCCGGCTGGGCCGGCGGGTGCGCCGCGTGGGCGAGGACCGGCGGCGCCGACCCGATCGCGAGTGCGACGGATCTTCGCGGTGGTCTGGCATTTCGCCGGCCTGCTGTGTTAGCATGCACACATGCCTAGGCTACGCGTAGGTATGTGACCAGGACGAGAGCGATGTGGTGACCGCGGTGGCAGCATCTCCCGAACTGCCCGAGGTGACGACGTCCGACTCGGAGGTCGGTCGTGGCGCCATGCGCCTGCGCGATCTGCTCCCCGGACCGCGTACGGCAAGCGCCACGACCGCCCCGGGTTCGCTCGTGGCTGCCACGACCGCGTGATCGCGCCCCTGCGGGTCTTCGCGGCCGGCTCCCTGCGTCCGGCGTTCGACCGCCTGGCTGCCGGTGCGCCCGGCGCGATCTCGCTGACGTACGCCAACGCCCGCGATCTTGCCGAGCGCATCGAACGCGGCGCCTGCGCGGACGTGTACGCGTCCGCGAGCGCCGAGCACCCGCTGATGCTGCAACGCCTCGGTCTCGCCGAGACCCCGCGCGCGTTCGCGACCAACCGCGTCGTCGTGGCCGTCGCGCGGGACAGCAGCGCGCGCGACGCGCGCATCATCGCCGCGCCGCGCACCCGCCTCGTCGTCGAGATCGCGGGGATCCCGCTCGGCGACTACACGCGCGAGCTGCTGTCGCGCATGGACGAGATCGCCGGCCCGTGGTTCTCCGAGCGCGCGCTGGCGAACATCGTCGCGCAGGAGGAGGTCGTCGATGACGTGGCCGCGCGGATCCTCGCCGGGGACGCCGACGCCGGCGTGCTCTACGCGACCGACGTCGTCGCGCGCATCGCGCAGCTGCGCGCCATCGAGGTGCCGGTCGCGGCCGAGGTCGCCGCGACCTACGTCGCCTGCGTCACGAGCGCGACCTCGGAGACCGCGCGCGCGGAGGCATGGGTCGAGGAGCTGCTGTCGCCCTCGACCCAGGCGATCCTGCGCGAGGCCGGCTTCGCGCCCGTGGGGCTCGAGGCTCAGCCCGAGTCTCAGTCGGCGTAGACGATCGTGCCGACGTGCTCGCCGCGCAGCGCCTTCGTGACGTTGCCGCGCACGAGCCCGTTGACGATCTGGATCTCCTTCTGGTGCTTGGCATCGGCCATCAGCTCGAGCACGAGGCGGTCGATCGGCAGCGTCTCGAGGTCCATCGCCAGCAGCTCGGCGGCGCCGACGCGCGCGATCAGCTTCGCCTCGCCCTCGGCCGCCGTCTTCGGATCGCAGGTGTAGACGCCGTCGACGTCCTTGACGTAGACGATCCGCGCCGCGCCGTAGGCATCGGCGAGCAGGAACGTCCCGCTGTCGGTGCGGTGCGGCGGGATCTTGCCGAGCTTCGGCGGGAACTCGAACATCTCATACGGCGGGAAGCCGTTGGACACGGCCGCGGGGCTCGCCTGCAGGTGCCCCGAGAGCTGATGCGACACGCTCGTGTGCGGCAGGTAGGAGACGCCGTCCTCGGCGAGCAGCGCCGCGACGATGTGCCCGTTCTGCTCGGCCTCCGTCGCGGCCAGCCCCGCGAGCACGCCGGTCGGCAGGCCGAGGTCGAGCGCGACGCCCCACACGTGCCGGGCGCGGATGCCGGGCCCGGTCGCGATCAGCAGCTTGAGCTCGCCGAACAGCTCGCGCAGCTCGTCGACGAGCGGGACGACGGCCTCGCGGCCGCGGTCCATGATCGAGCGCCCGCCGATCGTGACCACGTGCAGCCACGGCAGCAGCCGCATCACCGAGTCCGAGTCGGCCGGCTTGACGAGCTCGCGGTCGAGCAGCGTCTGGCGCATGAAGCCCGACGGCACGTCCTTGGGTGCGAAGAGATCGGGATCGGTCATCGGGTCCTCCTGAAGGTCGTGCGTGCGTGGTGCATGGCCGCGCTCACGCGACCGAGATGATCGTGCCGACATGCTCGCCGGCGAGGGCGCGGGTGATGTTGCCGGGCTTCAGGCCGTTGACGACCTGGATCGACGTGGTGTTGCGCGCGTGGCGCATGAGCTCGAGCAGCGGGCGCTCGACGACGAGGTCGGGCAGGTCCATCGCCAGCAGCTCGTCGACGCTGACCCGCGGGATGAACGTCGCGTCGGGGTCGGTCTTCGGGTTCGCCGTGTAGAGGCCGTCCTCGTCCTTGACGTAGATCATGTTGCGCGCGCTGTAGACCTCGGCGACGAGCCAGCAGCCGGCGTCGGTGCGGTAGGGCGGGATGACGCCCTCGGCCGGGACGCGCTGCCACATGTCGTAGGGCGGCATGCCGGGGAAGATCGTCGCGCCGCACTGCTCGAGGTACAGCGCGATCGCGCCGAAGCCGGTCCCGCCGATGACCGGCACGCCGTGACGGGCCATGAGGTGGCCGAGCATCGTCGCGTTCTGGCCGGCGACGGCGCTGCCGATGTCCGTCAGCACGCCGGTCGGCAGCCCGAACTCGGCGGCCACCGCGTAGAGGTGGCGCGCTCGCGTTCCGGCGCCCGTCCCGATCATGATCTGGTGCTCGCGCTTGGCTGCCACGAGCTCCTCGACGATCGGATACACCGCGGCGCGGCCGCGGTCGATGATGCTCTGGCCGCCGATCTTCAGGACGTTCGCGTCGGGCAGGATCGCGTAGTCCGAGGCGGTAGCGGTGGCCTCGAGC
>DASXCR010000136.1:0-9532 GCA_036491075.1 Solirubrobacteraceae bacterium | reverse complement strand
GGCCGCCGATGACCATGCACGCGTACGTGAACGGCATCGACTTGCGAAAGCCGCCCATCTTGTCGAGGTCCTGCTGGCCCGCCATCGCCGCGATCACCGAGCCGGCCGCCATGAACAGCAGCGCCTTGAAGAACGCGTGCGTCATGAGGTGGAAGAGCCCCGCCGCGTAGGCGCCGGCGCTCACCGCCATGATCATGTAGCCGATCTGCGACATCGTCGAGTAGGCGATGACGCGCTTGAGGTCGGTCACCGTGAGGGCGATCGTCCCGGCGATCAGCAGCGTCAGGCAGCCGATGACCGCGCCGACGTCGGCCGCGGTCGGCGCGAGCTCGAACAGCGGATGCATGCGCGCGATGAGGTAGACGCCCGCGGTGACCATCGTCGCGGCGTGGATCAGGGCGCTGACCGGGGTCGGGCCCTCCATCGCGTCCGGAAGCCACGTGTGCAGCGGCACCTGCGCGGACTTCGCGAACGCGCCGACCAGCAGCAGGATGCAGCCCGCGACGAGGTCGGCGTCGTTTGAGTGGAAGTCGCCCTTGGCCGCGGCGAACGTCTTGAGGAAGTCCAGCGTGCCGGTGTGCTTGAAGATGAAGAACGTCCCGAGCACGAGCCCGACGTCGCCGAGGACGTTGATGACGAACGCCTTGATGCCGGCGTTCGTCGCCGTCGTGCGCCGGTACCAGAAGCTGATCAGCATGTACGAGGCGGCGCCGACGAACGCCCACCCGACGATCAACACCAGGAAGTTGCCGGCGAGGACGAGCAGCAGCATCGAGAAGACGAAGAAGTTCAGGTACGCGAAGAAGCGCACGTAGCCGCGGTCGGAGTCCAGGTACGCGATCGAGTACAGGTGGATCAGCGTCGAGACGCCGGCGACGACCAGGATCATGAAGACCGACAGCGGGTCGACGAGCAGCGACAGCTGCGCGTCGAGGCCGACCGTCGACGCGTAGTTCCAGGCCACCGCGCGGACCTGGCGCGAGCCCTCGTCGAGACCCTGCAGCGAGATCAGGGTCGCGACGGCGGACGCGAACGACAGCGCCATCGCGCCGGTCGCGACATAGGCCGAGCCGCGTCCCGCGAGCCGGCGGCCGACGAGCGCCACGACGATCGTCCCCGCGAGCGGGAACAGCAGCGTCGCCCAAGCGAACAGCTTGACGGAGCTCATCAGCCCTGCAGCTCCCGCATCTCGTCCACGTCGATCGGCAGCCTGCGGCGGTGCATGGCCACGATCAGGCCGAGGCCGACGGTGACCTCGCAGGCGGCCACGACCATCACGACGATCGCGAAGATCTGGCCGTCGGCGTTGCCGTGCATGCGCGCGAACGCGATCAGCGAGAGGTTCGCGGCGTTCAGCATGAGCTCGAGGCACAGCAGGATCACGAGCGGGCTGCGCCGCGTGAGCACGCCGGCGGCGCCGATCGTGAAGATCAGCGCCGAGACGGCGAGATACCAGCCGATGTCCATCTATGCGTCCTCGTCCGGCGAGGCGCCGGCGTCGTCGGACCGCGCGCCGCTCACGGGCAGCGCGGCCGGGCGGCGCGCGTTGCCGCTGCGTCCGCCGACGGCCTCGGCCATCGTCCCGGTGATCGCGGGACGCAGCACGTCCAGCGCGCTGTAGCGCGCCTGGTCCTCGGCGGCCGTGATGCCTCCCCGGCGGCGGGCGAGCACGACGGCACCGACGGCCGCGATCAGGAGCAGGAACGAGGCGACCTCGAACGGCAGCAGGAAGCGCGTCAGCAGCAGTTGGCCGATGTCGGCGGGCGAGCCGTAGCCGGCGACGAGCGGGGCGCCCTTCGAGTCGATCGCCTTGAGACCGGAGCCGAGCGTCGCGACGCAGAGCTCGACGAACAGCGCCGCGCCGGTCAGCCCGGCGACGATCCGCAGGCCGCGGCCGGGGCGCGCGCCGAGCGGCTCGTCCTGCCCGCCGACGTAGGCGACGACGAAGACGTAGAGCACCATCACCGCGCCCGCGTAGACGACGACCTGCGCCGCGGCGACGAACTCCGCGCGCAGCAGCAGGAACAGCGCCGCGAGCGACAGCAGGTGGCAGACGAGCGCGAGCACGCTGTAGAACGGGTTGCGGACTGCGACGACCCCAATCGCCCCAGCAATCGCCCCGATTCCGGCCAGGAAGAACAGCACCTCCGCCATGAAGCGCGCAATCTATCGCCGCAGGGGTTGTGACCTCTGTCTCGTGCGAGTCGCGTCGCGTCGCTGTGGCGCCCGCGCCTCGCGCGCGCGTGATCCGGCGCACGCCCCGAGCGCGCCCTCGGGGCACATCGGCAGCCGATCGCCGCCGCTCAGGGTCGGGTCGGTCCGGGTGCGACGACGAGCATCCCGTCGAAGCCGCTCAGGCTCGCGCCCGCTCCGATCGTCCCGTCGAACGACGCCTGCACGCGCCAGCGCCCGACCGTCGGCGCCACGAAGCCGACCGCCGCATGGCCCTTGGAGGCGACGGCGTGCTCCTGGCGGAAGAACAGCCAGCCGGCGAGCGGGTCGAAGCGCTCGATCGTGACCGTCACCGGGCCGTTGACGGCCGGGCGCACGTGCACGCCGATCTTCGCGGGGCGCCCGAGCTTCGTCCGCTTGTCGATGCCGGCGGTCGTGCGGGTCACCAGGCGCGAGATGCGCTGGAGCCTGTACGTGCCGTGGCTGCGGTCGCGCACGCGGACGGCTACGAAGTAGCGCCCGGGCGCGATCTCGCGCGCGAGATCGAGGTTGCCGCTCTGTCCGCAGGCGCACTGCACCGGCTTGCCCTTCTCGTTGAGCACGAGCAGGTCGAACGCATCGCTGCTCGCCGTGCTGAGCGTCAGTGCGAGGTCGCTGCGGCGCGCGACGGTGAAGCGATACAGGTCCAGCGCGTCCACATGCGCGCCATCGAGGCTGTTGGTGGTGGTCGCGCGGTTGACGAGGAAGCGGCCCGGCGCGGTGTCGTCGGGCCCGGCGCCGGCCGCCTCCAGGTGATAGGGCTGCAGCGTGCGGACGCCGCGGCCGGCCGTGACGAGCACGCTGTAGCGCCCGCCCTTGTGCGGGCCCGGCGTGTACGTCGCGTAGCCGCTCGCGTCGCAGCCGAAGCGCCGCACCGGGCTGCTCGAGTCGAAGTCGGAGGTGCCGGGCGGGTAGATCGCGGCGCGGACGCCGCACGGGTCTTCGCTACGACCGCTGAGGCGGAAGCGATAGGTCCGCCCTGCGCGCATCGTGACCGCGTAGGCGTCCTCGATGTTGCCGATGCGATCGAGCGTGTTGTCGGCCCCGGCCGGTGCCAGCGCCGTGCCGGGAGGCTTCGGCGGCGCCTGCGGCGCCACGACGGTGAGCGTGAACGCCCCCGCGACCGAATTGGTCAGCTGGCTGACGGACACGAGGTACACGCTGCCCTTGGTCACCTTGAGGTCCAGGCCGCCGAGCCCCTTCGCATCGGTCGCGTCGCAGCCGAGGCCCGCCGTCTGCGACCGCTCGCTGAGGTAGACGTCGACGAACGCGTCGAGAGCGCCGTCGGCCTGCAGGCTGACGGCGACGCGCCCGTCGCCGGGCGCGGTGAACCGGTACCAGACCTGCGGACCCGCGCTCCCGCACGAGGAGTACGGATCGGTCGGCACGCGCGTCGCGTCGACCGTCGTGCCGGTCACCTGCGCGGGCAGCGAGCCGAGCGCGGCCGGAGTGGCCCGGTCGTCGTTGGACGGGGCGGCGGCCGAGGCGGCCGCGGGGAGCAGCAGCAGGGCGGTGAACGCCGCGACGCCGGTGCGCCTCGCGGCTCGCGGGGCACGGGCGGCGACGACGTGGCGGCGACGGAGGTTCATGGGAGCGCTGACGTGAGGGCGCCGTCGAAGTTGCGCGGTTGGCGCGCGGATGGCCGCGCTTGGCGCCGCGGGGTCGCTCGTCGCACGTATGCTCGACGGAGGATGCGGGCATGCATCCTGCTCGGGGCGGCTTGCGCAACAGCCGCCGACGCACGTTCTCGACACGCGATTTCCCAGGAGGAAGACACTGATGGCAGAGCCGACGCTGGAGCGCGGATCCGAAGGCCCGGACGTCAACGACCTGCAGGAGGTGCTGATCGAGCTCGACTTCAAGCCGGGCGCGGTCGACGGCGTCTTCGGCGTCTTCACGGAGAGCGCGGTGCGGGCATTTCAGACCTGGGCGACGCTGACCGCCGACGGCGTCGTCGGCGAGCTGACGTGGGAGAAGCTCGACGACGCCAACAAGGACGACCCGACGCTGCGCAGCGGATCCGCGGAGGTCGCGGTGCGCGGCGTGCAGCGCCGCCTCGAGCAGCTCGGCTTCGATCCCGGCGAGATCGACGGGCGCTTCGGCGCGAAGACGGAGGCCGCCGTCAAGCAGCTCCAGGAGAAGTACGAGCTCGACGTCGACGGCGTCGTCGGTCCGAAGACGTGGGCCGTCCTGAACTCGCCCCCGGACCCCACGGACTGAAAGCGGGGGGCGCGGTCGCGCGGGTGCGTCGGTCGTGGCGTCGAAGCGCCGGATGCGGTCACCTTCACGTCCTGACCGCCCGGCTGGGCTGCGGTGAGTGAGGCATGGGACGCGAGGCCGCGACCTACGACATCGCGCTGTCGGCACGGGAGCTGGCCACGACGATGCGCGCCCTCGACGCCGCCGGCTGCGAGCAGCTCGCCTCGGGCGCCGAGCGCATCGACTTCGTCCTGCGCGATCCCAGTCGCTACTGGATCGACCTGCGGCTGCATCACGCGACCGACCGCCGCCTGGAGATCCGGATCGCGCTGACGAACGACACGTGGTCGATCCGGGCGCCGCTGGAGCAGGTCTTCGCCACGCTCGAAGCCGAGCTCGCGGGCAAGTCGCTGCGCGACGAGGAGGGCGGCGAGCTCGCGACGATGGGCGCGGAGGGCTGGTCGCTCGCGCTGCAGGACGACTACGAGCGTCGCCGCGACGAGTTCGTCAAGCGGATCGGCGACTTCAACGCGCCGATCTCGGCCGATCACGTCTACATGTACCTGCACCAGACGCGCTGGAACATCGACAACGACAACGAGCTCGCCTGGCACCGCCAGCGGGAGATCGCGAAGATGGAGGAGATGTGGGAGGCGGGCACGGCGGACGACCCGGAGGCCGACGGCGCGTAGCGCCTACTCGCCCTCGTTGCGCAGCGGCGTGCGCTCGAGCGGCTCGTCGAGCAGCATCTCCTTGGTGAAGATGAGGTCCGAGCGGTTGTAGTCGGACATCTCGTAGTCCTGTCCCATCGTGATCGCGTCGAAGGGGCAGGCGACCTCGCAGTAGCCGCAGAAGATGCAGCGCGCGAGGTTGATCTCGTAGACGGCGGCGTAGCGCTCGCCGGCCGAGACGCGATTCTCCGGCGTGTTCTCGGCCGCGACGACGCGGATGCAGTCCGACGGGCACGCCGCCGCGCACAGCGAGCAGCCGACGCACTTCTCCAGGCCAGTGTCCTCGAAGCGATGCAGCTTGTGGCGCCCGCGAAAGCGCGGATAGACCGGCACCTTCTCCTCTGGATAGGAGATCGTCTTCGGGCCCTCGAACAGGCGCGCCATCGTCGTCTTCAGCCCGCGCAGCGTCTCGCCGAACGCGCGGTACGTGCCGCCGGCCATGCCGGGCTGCGGCGCGCGCTGCACGACGAGCACGTCGTCGCCGGGGGTCCAGGTCATGTCGCGGCCACCACGACGATCGCGGTCACGAGGGCGTTCAGGGTCGCCAGCGGCAGCATGACCTTCCAGCCGAAGCTCATGAGCTGGTCGTAGCGTAGCCGCGGCAGCGTCGCGCGGATCCAGACGAAGAGGAACACGAACAGGAAGATCTTCGCGAACACGACGAACGGGTCGACCCAGCCGGGCGGGTCGACGAACGGCAGCTGCCAGCCGCCGAGGAACATCGTCACGGCGATCCCCGAGACGACGAGGATGTTCACGTACTCGGCGAAGAAGTACGACGCGAACTTCGCGCCGCCGTACTCGGTGTTGTAGCCCGCGACGAGCTCGGCGTCGGCCTCGGGCAGGTCGAACGGCGCGCGGTTGGTCTCCGCGAACGCCGACACGAGGAAGATCAAGAAGCCGACGAACTGCGGGACGATGTACCACAGGTGCGCCTGGTGCTCGACGATCGCCGGCAGCGACAGCGTCCCCGCCATCATCAGCACGCCGACGAGCGACAGGCCCATCGCGACCTCGTAGGAGATCAGCTGCGCCGCGGCGCGCATCGCCCCGAGGAACGAGTACTTCGAGCCGCTCGCCCAGCCGCCGAGCATCAGCCCGTAGAACGCCACCGCACCGAACGCGAAGACGTACAGCACGCCGATCCCGACGTCGATGCCGTACAGCCCGACGCGCTGGCCGAAGATGTTCGCCACGTCGCCGAAGGGGAGGATCGCGAAGGCCGCGAACGCCGTCAGCAGCGAGATGATCGGCGCGAGCGCGTAGAGAAAGCCGATGCTGGTGCTCGGTCGGAAGTCCTCTTTCGTGGCGAGCTTGATGATGTCCGCCAGCGGCTGCGCGGCGCCGAACGGCCCGACGCGGTTGGGCCCGTAGCGGTGCTGGAAGCGCCCGAGCAGCTTGCGCTCGGCGAGCAGCACGATCGGCACGATCTGGACCGCGATCAGGAACAGGATCACGGACTTGATGAGCTGCACCCACCACACTTCGGCGTAGGCGACGTCGGCGAGGGGAAGCGTCATGCGGGCGCGATCTCTACCAGGCCGGGATCGAGCTCGCTCGCCGAGTCCGCGCCGATCCCCGACTCGAGGAAGACCGAGCCTTCGGGCACCGCCGCACGCAGCGTCGCGATCGCGGTGACCTGCGAGCCGTCGGAGGCGACCGTGACGCGATCGCCGTGGGCGATGCCGAGGCGCTGCGCGTCGACCGGGCTGAGCTCGGCGTGCTGGCGCTGGCGCAGGAACTTCAGCGCCGGGGAGCGCTCGACCTGCGGCGCGGCCCAGATCGAGCGGAACGTGCCGAGGCGCAGGTCGCCGTTGGGCGTCGGCGCGTGGGGCGGGGCGTCGAGGCCGAACGGGCCGATGTCGGCCTCGGGCCAGGCCGCGGCCTGCTCGCGTGCCGGCCAGCGCACTCCGCGCCCGCCGATCTCGTCGAGCGTGAGGCCCCGCAGGAAGCCGATCGCCTCGAACATCGCCGTCGAGACCATCGGCCCGGTCAGGACGCCGGGGTCGTGGCCCAGGCGCTTGCAGAGGTCCGCGAGCACCTGCCACTCGCCGCGCACGGCGTCGGGGCGCGCGACGGCCGGGCGCAGGCGCTGTACGCGACCGTCGGGGTTCGTGATCGTGCCCTCCTTCTCGGCGAAGGACTCGGCCGGGAAGACGATGTTCGCGTGCTCCCACAACCCCTCGGTGAGGAAGTCCGCGTGGGCGATGACCGCCGTCGCGCGCGTCAGCGCCTTCTTCCACAGACGGCGGTTGGGCAGCTCGCGCAGCGGGTCGACGTGCAGCAGGTAGAGCGCCTCGATCTGGTTCGTCGCCGCCGCCGCCGCGATGCCGGCGCTGTCGTGGCCGGGCGAGGAGACCGGCGTCAGGCCGGGGCCGGCGTTCGGCAGCACGCCGACCTCGCGCAGCCCGCGGCCGTTGGACCCGGCCGGCAGCTCGAGCAGGCCGCAGCCGTCGTGGCCGGGCGTCACGACGCGCCCGGCGATGTTCAGCAGCGCGCGCGCCGCGTGCTCGCCGCGCGGGCCGTGGGTGAGACGCTCGCCGTAGACGATCACGACGTCCGTGCCCGCGTCCGCGAGCGCCATCGCCAGGGCGCGCACGTCGGCGGGCTCGGCGCCGGCCGCGTCGGCGAGCTCGTCGACGAAGCCGCTGCCGCCGAGCGCGGCGTTCAGCGCGGCGCAGAACGCCTCGGCGGCACCGGGCGCGAAGCGTGCGACGGTCGTCGCGTTGGGATCAAGGGCCGTGGGCCGGCTCGTCGCGACCGCGAGCTTGACCGCGTTGCGGCGCACGCCCTTGCGGATGCGCAGGTCGAGCACGGGCGCGTCGTCGACCGGGTCGCAGTCGAGCACGAGCACCGCGTGGGCGAACTCGAGGTCCGGGATCGTGGCCTGCAGCGACGGGCTGTGCAGCGCGGCGTGCAGCTCGCGCGGGATCGAGCCGCCGCTGCGCGAGTCCAGGTTCGCGGAGCCCAGCGCGCCGCGCATGAGGTGCGCGAGCAGGAAGCCCTCCTCGTTGGTCGTCTCGCCGCCGGCGATCGCCCCGCTGTCGGCGCCCGCGGCGCCCAGCGCGGCGGCGGCCGCGTCCAGCGCGCGCTCCCACGACACGGGGACGAGCTCGCCGTTCTCGCGCAGCAGCGGGTGCGTGACGCGGTCATCGACGTGGAAGGACTGGTAGCCGAAGCGCCCCCGATCGCACAGCCAGCCGTCGTCGACGCCGTCGTGGTCGCGCGACAGCACGCGCAGGACGCGCTCGCCGCGCACGGTGTACTCGACGTTGCAGCCCGCCGAGCAGCCCATGCAGACCGAGCCCGAGCCCTCGATGTCCCACGGCCGCGCGCGGAAGCGGTAGGGCTGCGACGTCAGCGCGCCGACCGGGCACAGCTCGATGATGTTGCCGCTGAACGGCGCCACGTACGGATGGCCGTCGAACGTCGAGACGAACGAGTGCGCGCCGCGCTCCTGCAGGACGAGCTGGTAGTCCTCGGAGATCTCCTGGCTGAAGCGCACGCAGCGGTAGCAGAGGATGCAGCGCTCGCGGTCGATCGCGATCAGCGGCGACAGCGCGAGCGGCTTGACGAAGTGGCGCTTGGGTTCGATGAAGCGCGAGCGCCCGGAGCCCCAGCCCATCGTGATGTCCTGCAGCGGGCACTCGCCGCCCTTGTCGCAGACCGGGCAGTCGAGCGGGTGGTTGATGAGCAGGAACTCGACGATCGCCTGCTGGGCCTCATGCACGCGCTCGGTCTGCGTGAAGACGACCATCCCGTCGCGCACCGGCGTCGAGCACGCGGTCTGCAGCTTCGGGATGCCCTCGATCTCGACGAGGCACATCCGGCACGCGCCGACCGGGTTGCCGAGCTTGGGCTCGTAGCAGAAGACCGGGATCTCGACGTCGCCGTACTTCACCGCGTCGGCGAGCATCGTGCCGGCGGGAGCGTTGACCTCGCGCCCGTCCAGCGTGAAGGCGATCGTCTCCTCGACGGGCCTAGGCACCGACGGCTCCCTGGACCAGCGCGGGCTCGAGGTCCGGACTCGCCTCGCCGTAGGGGTTGCGCAGCCGCGCCTCCTCGATGTGGGCCTCGAACTCGTCGCGGAACTTCGCGACCATCGAGCCGATCGGCATCGCCATCGCGTCGCCGAGCACGCACAGGCAGTTGCCGATGATCTGCTTCTGCACGGAGGCCATGATGTCGAGGTCCATCGGCGTGGCGAGACCGGCGTCGACGCGCTCGAGCATCGAGACCGTCCAGCGCGTGCCCTCGCGACACGGCGTGCACTTGCCGCACGACTCGTGGCGATAGAACTTCGCGAGCTTCAGCGCGACGCTGACGACCGAGACGGAGTCGTCGACGACGATGATCGCGCCCGAGCCGAGCATCGAGCCCGCCTTCTGCAG
>DASXCR010000135.1:0-12541 GCA_036491075.1 Solirubrobacteraceae bacterium | reverse complement strand
GGCGCCGGGGTCCAGCGCGACGGCGATCGCGAGCGCGCCCGGTCCGCAGAGCGCGAACAGCGCCACGACGACGATCGGGCCGTGCCGGCGCTCGATCAGCCAGCCGAACAGCCCGAGGCCGAGGACGATGACGAACTGGGTGGCGGTGTTGCCGTTCAGCAGCGACGCCGTGACGTAGCGCCAGGGATCGCCGCCGAGCGCGGTCAGCGCGAAGTTCCTGCTCGCGTAGAACGCCAGCGAGAACCAGATCCCGAACGACAGCGCGACGAGGACGATCGTGGCCCACGGCTTCGCGAGCGTGTCGCCGCGGATGCCCGGGATCTCGCCGCCGCGCAGCCGGCCGAGGCGCGGCTGGGCGGCGGGCTTGGGCACCTTCGCTCGCGCGCGCGACGTCCCGCGACCCAGACGCCGCGGCGGCTTCGGCGGCGGCCCGTCCGGGCGCTCGATCTTCGGCGCGCGCTTGCGCAGGCGCATCCCGCAGTAGGGACACTCGGTGATGTAGGGACTGACCTCGGCCTGGCAGTTCTTGCACACGACGAAGAGGTCGGGATGCGGCATCTGCTCGATTCTACGGAGCGGCCGAGCGCGCCCGTCGAAGGGTCGTGGAAGACCCGGCGCCAGGCGGCGTCGCGCTACGCGGCGGTCGCCGCGACGATCTCGGCCATGACCTCGTCGAGGTCGTTGTTGGCCTCGTAGACGACGATCTGCCGCGCGGCGCCGTTGCCGCGCTCGAGCAGGTCGACGATGCCGTCCAGCGCGCTCGCCGAGCCGAGGTCCTGGGCGTGCGGCGTGAGCCTGTCCAGCAGTCGCCGGGTCAGCGCCCGCGTGCCGACGCGCTCGGACGACGGCAGGTCGACGATCTCGCCCTCGAGGCCGTGACGCGCGGCGAGCCACTTGTTCTCGTCCAGCATCTGCCACGGGTACGCGGCGAGCTGCTTGCCCTCCTCGTAGTGCTCGGCCAGCTCCTTGACCATCGCCTGGATCAGTGCCGTCAGCGCGACCGTGTGCTCGACGCGCGTCTGCGAGTCGCAGCAGCGGATCTCGATGGTCCCGAGGTTGGGGTGCGGGCGCACGTCGTACCAGAGGTACGTGTAGTCCTCCATCACGCCGCTCGAGACCATGAACGCGACCTGGCGCTCCCAGTCGTCCCAGTCGGCGTAGGCGGGCGGCATCCCGACGCGCGGGAACTGGCGGAAGATCGGCGTGCGCGTCGAGAGCAGGCCGGTGCGGTCACCGCGCCAGAACGGCGAGTTGGCGCTCAGCGCGAGCAGGACGGGGACGTGTACGCGCATCCCGTTGGCGACGTGGATCGCCTTGTCGGCGTCGTCCATCCCGATGTGCACGTGCATGCCGAAGATGAGCTCCTGACGTGCGACGAAGCGCAGCGCCGAGATCAGGTCGCGGTAGCGCGGCCGCGCGACGATCCGCTGGTCCTCCCACATCGCGAACGGGTGCGTGCCGGCGGAGCCGATCGTCAGGCCGCGCCCCGACGCCGTCTCGCGCACCTGGCTGCGCAGCGCACGCAGCTGGCGCTCCGCCTCGCCGGTCGTGGCGCACGGCTTCGTGGCGATCTCGAGCACGGACTCCATCAGCTCGGGCTTGACGTCGCCGTGCTCGCGGTGGGCGTTGGCCGCGCCGGTGTCCTCGAGCAGCGCCTCGATCGCGTTGACGAGCGCGTACGTGGACGCGTCGACGATCATGAGCTCCTCCTCGACGCCGACCGTCCCGACCGGCCCGGTGAAGTTCTCGCGCATTCGGCGGGAGCGTACCCTCCGTGTCACGTTCTAGAAGCGACGAAGGGACCGACCGTTGGCGACAGCCGAGATGTCCACCGCCCGTCTCGAGCAGCTGCTCGGCGCGGACGCGCCGGATCTGCTCACCCACCGCTGCGAGACGATCGCGGCCGCGGACCTGCACCTCCCCGGCCCGGACTTCGTCGAGCGGGTGCTGCTGGACTCCGACCGCTCGACGAACGTGCTGCGCAACCTGCGGTGGCTGCTCGATTCGGGGCGACTCGCCGGGACCGGCCACGTCAGCATCCTGCCGGTCGACCAGGGGATCGAGCACTCGGCCGCCGCGAGCTTCGCCCCGAACCCGATCTACTTCGATCCCGGCAACCTCGTGCGCCTCGCGATCGAGGGCGGCTGCAACGCGTTCGCGTCGACGCTCGGGGTGCTCGGCTCGGTCAGCCGCCGTTACGCGCACCGCTTTCCGTTCATCGTCAAGCTCAACCACAACGAGCTGCTGACGGCGCCCAACGGCTTCGACCAGATCATGTTCGCGTCGGTGCAGCGCGCGCACGAGCTCGGGGCGGCCGGCGTCGGCGCGACGATCTACTTCGGCTCGGCCGAGGCCGATCGCCAGATCGTCGAGATCGCCCGCGCCTTCGAGGACGCCCACCGTCGTGGCATGTTCACCGTGCTGTGGTGCTATCTGCGCAACCCGGACTTCGTCGTCGACGGCGTCGACTACCACGCCGCCGCGGACCTCACGGGCCAGGCCAACCATCTCGGCGTGACGATCGAGGCGGACATCATCAAGCAGAAGCTGCCTGACTCAAACGGCGGCTACGCGGCGGTCGCGCGCAAGCTCGGCGGCTCGTACGGCAAGACGTCCCAGCTCGTCTACGACAAGCTCACGACCGACCACCCGATCGACCGCACCCGCTACCAGCTCGCCAACTGCTACATGGGCCGCGTGCCGCTCATCAACTCGGGCGGGGCGTCGTCGGGCGACGGCGACCTCGCGGAGGCCGTCCGGACCGCCGTGATCAACAAGCGTGCGGGCGGCCTCGGGCTGATCTCCGGCCGCAAGGCGTTCCAGCGCCCGCTCGAGGACGGCATCGCGCTGCTGCACGCGATCCAGGACGTCTACCTCTCGCCGGACGTCACGATCGCGTGACGTTCGCGCAGGAATGCGCGTGATCTCGTGCCGGCTCTGCGCAGAACCGGGGCCCGCCGGCACTGACGCCGTAGCGTCGCCGGCATGTCCAGCCGATCGCTCGTCGTCAGCGGCCTGTGCGTGGTCGCGGCCGTCGCGGGGGCCGCCGGCCTGCCGCGTCGCGGCAGCGAGCGCGATCGCGATGCGTCGCCTGTGACGGGCGGCGCGACGGGCGAGGCGCTCGTGACGCGCGTCGTCGACGGCGACACGGCGATCCTCTCGACGCTGGGGCGCAGCCGCTTCATCGGGGTCGACACGCCGGAGGTCTTCGGCCACCGCGACTGCTTCGGGCCGCAGGCGTCGGCGTTCACCAAGCGCACGCTGACCGGCCTGCGCGTTCGTTACGAGATCGGCGCCGAGCCGCGCGACCGCTACGGCCGCGCGCTCGTGTACCTCGACCTGCCGGATGGAAGGTCCTTCAACGAGCAGCTCGTCGCCCGCGGCTACGCGCGGCCGCTGCCGATCGCCCCCAACACCCGCTACGCGGAGCGCTTCGCACGCCTCGCCCGCGCGGCGAGCAGCGCCGGACGCGGCCTCTGGAGCGTATGCCCGGCATGACGCGTCGCGCGGTCCGCGGACTGCGGCGGGCCGGCGTCTGACGCCCGCATCGACGCGCGTCGACTCCCACAGCCGAGCCGAAGTGGGCTAGGCTCCGTAACGAATGGCAACGCGCATGCGTCAGTCCCTGGACGAGTTCGAGCGGGCGTTCAACGAGGAGACCCACGACGATCGGGTCCGCCGCGAGTCGCTGCGTCGTCGGGCCGTCCTGCGCGCTCAGCAGCGCAGGATCGAGCAGACGCACAAGCGCGGCACCGCCCGGTTCATCGTCCTCGTGCTGGTGCTCGTCGCGACCGCGGTCATCGTGGCGGTCGCGATGTTCCAGACGCTGTACGTCGTGATGGGCTGAGCCCCGGTTCCTTGCTGAGGGCGCGCGGAGCGCCTGTCACAAGCGCCCGCGGGACTACGAGCTGAGCTTGCCGAGCGCCGCTTCTACCTGGGCGCTGGTGCTGACGTTCCCGCGCTCCGCCTGGATCTCCAGGTAGACCTCCTTGCGGAAGACGGGGATGTCCCGCGGTGCCTGGATGCCGATGCGCACCTTCTCGCCCATGATCGACAAGACGGTGATCTCGATCTCGTCGCCGATCATGATGCTTTGGTTGGACTTGCGTGTCAGTACCAGCATGTACGGCCACCCTCCTTGTCGCCGGGGCCACTCAATCACGTCTCCCGCACAAAGGCAACAGCGCGCGCGGAAGGCTCGACAATACGCAGGCACGTGCCAAGTGGTCGGCTGGCGCTTCTTGTAAGGTCTCGCGCCCATGGCTCGTCGATCTCTGCGCCCACATCTCAATCAGATCCGCGGCTGGGTCCGTCAGGGCCGCACCGACGCCTGGATCGCCCACCAGCTCGAGGCGACCGTCCAGCAGATCGAGACGTTCAAGCGCGACAACGAGCTGGCGCCCGCCGAAGCCGAGAACGGCGACGCGCCGGGCATCGACTTCGACGACGAGATCGACCTGCGCGCCGAGGACGACGCGAAGGTCGCGGCCGAGCTCGAGGAGGCCGAGACGCGCAAGGCCGAGGAGGATCGCCTCAAGGCCGAGGAGGACGCTCGCCGCGCCGAGGCCGGCGAGGACGACGACGCCGACCCCGATGCCCCCGCGAGGAGCACGCCGCGACGGCGCGGGCGCCGCGGAGGACGCGGGCGTGCCGGCGCGCGCACGGGCACGAGCGCGCTCGAGGGCACGTTCGACCACGGCGAGGACGGCTACGGACTGTGGCTGGACCCGGCGGTCGCGGACAACCCGGTCTACGCGGAGCACTGGGCCGGCCACCGGCCGGTCGAGGTGACGATCGAAGAGGATCAGATCGTCATTCGCCGCGGCGGCAGCGACGACGGCTGAGCCTGGATCCAGGCTGAGGTCTGCCGTCGGCGATGCCGGCGGGTGATCGGCGCCGGGGATGCCGGCGCCACTGGCGCGAGCGCAGGATCGAGGAGGGCGCCGGCCTTCGCGGCCGAGGACGCCGCCCGGGCGATCGGCACCCGGTGCCAGTGCAGCACTAGGGCTCGGTCCGGCGGCCACCGGCGAAGTCGCGGGCGTCGCGCAGGTAGCGCAGGAACGCCGCGTCGGCGACCGTGCGGGCATCCCAGGCCCACGGCGCACGCGGAGCGAGGTCGGCCGCGAGATCGGTGCACCAGTCCGTGCCGCGGTCGTACAGCTCGGCGAGCTCGTCGCTCGTGAACGTGCCGCCGAGCCGCCGGCGCAGCTGCGCCTCGATCGCGCTCACGACGGCTTCGAGGGCGGGGCGCTGGTCCGGCGGGGCGCCGGCCATGCGGCGCTCGCCCTCGCGCCACTGCAGCAGCGCTGTCTCGAAGCTCGCCGGCACGCTCGCCAGGCTACCCACCGCCGGGCGCCCGCCACGCGGCCTCTCAGTTGCCGTGTGGCAGGCCCTTGACGACGTACGCGTGCTCGGTCGGACGCACCATGCCCAGACGGCGCGCCTCGAGCTCGACGCTCCCCGGCCGGCGCAGCGCGCTGTCGCGTCGCATCAGCGCGCGGTGCTCGCGCTGCAGCTCCGCGACGGTCGCGCTCTTGCCGTGCTCCTCGTGCAGCGTCGCGACGTACGTGCGCAGCGGGTTGACGTAGAGGTACATCAGCAGCAGGCCCACGAGCAGCAGAGCCATGCGTCCGATCCTGTCCCAGCGCACGCGTGGAGTGGTGTCGCCCATCCGAAACCCGTTCGCCCCGCGTCGCGCCGCTCCTGCACGCGCACGCGATCATTTCCCAACCACGAGATGTCCGCAGTCTGACGTCCGCCACCGCGCGCATCGGCGCGCCCCGACCGCCAACGCGGCGAAGGCCGGCGCGGTCCCCGCCGACACCGCGACCGTCCGCTCGAGCGCCCGCAAGCGCGCGACGACCAACCGCGGTCTACGACCGCAGCACGTCGCGGCCGAGGAAGCGCGCGCTCGTGCCGAGCTGCTCCTCGATGCGCAGCAGCTGGTTGTACTTCGCGACGCGATCCGACCGCGACGGGGCGCCGGTCTTGATCTGCCCGCAGCCGGTCGCAACCGCGAGGTCGGCGATCGTCGTGTCCTCGGTCTCCCCGGAGCGGTGCGACATGACCGCGGTGTAGCCGGCCGCGCGCGCGGCCGCGATCGCGGCGAGCGTCTCGGTGAGCGTCCCGATCTGGTTGACCTTGACGAGGATCGAGTTGGCGACGCCCGCGTCGATGCCACGCTGCAGGCGCTTGGTGTTCGTGACGAACAGATCGTCGCCGACGAGCTGGACCTTCTCGCCCACCGCGTCCGTGAGGACCTTCCAGCCGGCCCAGTCCTCCTCGTCCATGCCGTCCTCGATCGAGACGATCGGGTAGCGCGCGCAGAGGTCGGCCCAGTAGTCCGCCATCTGCTGCGCCGACAGCGAGCGGCCCTCGTGCTCGAGCACGTAGGAGCTGTCGTCGAAGATCTCGCTCGTCGCGGGATCGAGCGCGATGAAGACGTCCTCACCGGGCACGTAGCCCGCCGCCGAGATCCCCTTGACGAGCATCTCCAGAGCCTCCTCGTTGGAGCCGAGGTCGGGCGCGAAGCCGCCCTCGTCGCCTCCCGCGGTCCCGAGGCCCGCGTCGTGCAGCGTCTTCTTCAGCGCATGGAAGACCTCCGCGCCCATCCGCAGGCACTCGGCGAAGGTCGGCGCGCCCGCGGGCATCACCATGAACTCCTGGAAGTCGACCTTGTTGTCGGCGTGGGCGCCGCCGTTGAGCACGTTCATCATCGGCACCGGCAGGATCTGCGCCGACTCGCCACCGAGGTGGCGCCACAGCGCCACGCCCTCGTGCGCGGCGGCGGCGTGAGCGGCGGCGAGCGAGACGCCGAGGATCGCGTTGGCCCCGAGGCGAGACTTGTTCTCCGTGCCGTCGAGTGCGATCAGCGCGCCGTCGAGCCCTTCCTGATCCAGCCCGTCGCGTCCGGCGATCGCCTCGGCGATCTCGCCGTTGACGTTCGCGACCGCCTGCGTGACGCCCTTGCCGCCCCAGGCGCTGCCGCCGTCGCGCAGCTCGGTCGCCTCGAACTCGCCGGTCGACGCGCCCGACGGCACCGCGGCGCGCCCGGTCGCGCCGGAGCGCAGCACGAGGTCGACCTCGACCGTGGGGTTGCCGCGACTGTCGAGGATCTGGCGGGCATGGACGCGATCGATCTGGCTCATGGCTCTCCTTGGGTCTCGATGACGCGGTCGCGGAAGCGCTGGGCCGCGGCGCGCAGGGCAAGCTCGGGATCGACGCGCAGGCGGCGCGCCTCGTCGACGGCTTCGAACAGTCGCTCGCCGACGTCGTGGAAGGCGGCTTCGCGGTCCGCCGCATCCGGCGCGGACGGGGCCGAGTCGACGAGGCCGGCGGTCGCGGCCCGGCGCTGGACCTTGCGCGCGTAGAGCAGCGCCGGCAGGTTCTCGGGGACCTCGCCGAAGATACCGGGCTCGCGACCTGCCTCGCCGGCCTTGATCTGATCCCAGTTGCGCAGCACCTCGCCCGCGTCGGCGACCTCGGTCTGGCCGAAGACGTGCGGGTGGCGGCGGACGAGCTTCTGGCGGCAGTGCTCCGCGACGGCCGCGAGGTCGCCGGCGCCGCGCTCCTCGAGCAGCAGCGCGAGGAAGTGCACCTGGAACAGCACGTCGCCGAGCTCGTCGAGCAGCTTCGCGTCGTCACCGGCGTTGGCTGCGTCGGCGAGCTCGTAGGCCTCCTCGATCGTGTGCGGGACGATCGAGCGCTCGTCCTGCTCGCGATCCCACGGGCACGCGACCCGCAGGCGGCGCGTCAGCTCGTCCAGGCGTCCGAGCGCCTCGGTGATCTCGGCCGGGGTGGTGTTGCGGCGGACGACGACTGCGGCGGGATCGCGAGCTACGCTGCGGGCGTGGCCGTCGTCGACGTCGTCGTCGTCTTCGGCGCGTTCTTGCACTGGTCCATGACGTAGCCGCTGCGGCAGTTCGTCTTCGCCTTCCACTTCTTGCGCAAATCGGCGTTGAACTTGTCGTCGGCCGCCTTCTGATACTGGCCGGTGAGCTGCTGGCGGATCGCGGAGCTGGCCTGCTTCAGCGTCTGCTGCGAGGCGGGCGTGATCTTCTGGACCTTGAAGACGTAGTAGCCGAACTGGACCTTGACCGGCCCCGTCAGCTTGCCCTTCGGAGCGGCGAACAGCGCCGTGTCGAAGGCCTTCTCCTGCGATCCCTTCGCCACCCCCGTCAGGACGCCGCCGGTCGCCTTGGAGGCCTGGTCGATCGAGTACTTCTTCGCGACCGTCTTGAAGCTCTGACCGGACTTCAGCGCGCTCAGCGCGGCCTTCGCCTTGGCCTCGGTCTTGGCGAGCACGACGCGCACGTCGCGCGTCTGCGGCGTCGCGAAGCGGGCCTTGTTCTTCTTGTAGTAGGCGGCGATCCCGGCCGTGGTCACCTTCTGCGCGCGCTTGACGGCCTTCTCGCGCAGCGCCGTGTAGACGGTGTTGAACGCGACCTGGAAGCGGGCGTCGGTGACCGTCATGCCCGACTGCTGGAGGAACTTGGCGAAGTCGGCATCCGTCGGGAACGCTTCCTTCTTGGCCTTGACGTAAGCGGCCTCGTTGGCCTTGTCGGAGACCTTGAGCCCCTCGTCCTTGGACTCGCCGGCGACCCACTTCTCGAGGATCAGGAACTGCATCACCTGCTCGCTGAGGCTCGAGTACTCCTGCTCGCACTGCGTCTTGTACGTCGCATCGGTCGTCGCCGGCTGGCCCTTGGCGGGCTTCGGCGCCGTCTTGCGCTTGTTGGCGATGCACGCCGTGTACTTCGGCGGGTCGTACGTTGCCTTCGTGCCCGGTGCCGCCGGGTTGTTGGAGGCGGCGATCGCGAACCAGCGGTTGAACTGGGCCTTCGTGATGGTGGCATCGCCGACGCGCGCCACGGCGTCGCCGGGCACGGAGTCGCCGCACGCGGCGACGGCGAGCGCGAGCACAAAAAAGGCGCCAAGCGCCGGGAGCAGACGAAGAGTTCGGTTCACAACGCGGCGATCATAGCCACGTTCGTGCGCCAACGCGCTGTTCCTCGACATCGGGGCGCGCCGCCTATGCAGCTTCGCGCGTCACCGCGAGCAGGATGTCGGCCGCGCGCACGACCGCGGGGAAGCGCTGCGCCGGGTCGTCGGGCACGCGCATGGAGATCTGGCTCTTGCCCGATTCGTAGAGCACGCCGGGGATCTGCGCCCGCAGCTTCTTCGTCCGCACCGAGTCGAGCTGGATCGGGGTCACGGCGAGTCGCCCGCCGCGGAAGCTGACGACCGTCGCCCCCGCCTGGCCGAGCTTGATCCGCGCGCGCTGCAGGTCGATGAGGTTGCTCATCGGCTGCGGCAGCTCGCCGAAGCGGTCGTCGAGCTCCTCGCGCAGCAGTTCGAGGTCGGCGACGTCGACGGCCCCCGCGATACGACGATGCACATCGATCTTCGCCTGCTCGTAGGGGATGTAGTCCGCCGGCACGTAGGCATCGACGTTGACGTCCATCCGCACCGGCTCCGGCGTCTCCTCCGCCCCCTCCCCCGCCGCCTCCTCGGCCGCCGCGACGGCCTCGTCGAGCATCTGCATGTACAGCTCGAAGCCGAGCGCGGCGACGTGCCCCGACTGCTCGTCGCCGAGCAGGTTGCCGGCGCCGCGCAGCTCGAGGTCGCGCATCGCGATCTTGAAGCCCGCGCCGAGCTCGGTGTAGTCGCTCAGCGCGGCGAGCCGCTGGCCGGCCTCGCGCGTCAGCGCGGCGGCACTCGGATACAGCAGGTACGCGTACGCGCGCTCGCGGCTGCGACCGACGCGCCCGCGGATCTGGTAGAGCTGCGACAGGCCGAAGATGTCGGCACGGTCGACGATCAGCGTGTTCGCCTGCGGGATGTCGATGCCCGACTCGATGATGCTCGTGCTGACGAGGACGTCGCCCTCGCCGCGCAGAAACGCGAGCATCCGCTCCTCGAGCACCTTGTCCTCCATCTGGCCGTGGGCGACGATGAACCGCATCCCCGGGCACAGTCCGCGCAGCCGCTCGGCCGTCTCGTCGATCGACTCGACGCGGTTGTGCAGGAAGAACGCCTGCCCGCCGCGCGCGTGCTCGCGCACCAGCGCCTGCTTGACGAGCTCCTCGTCGTACTCGCCGACGTACGTCTTGACCGGGCGCCGGCCCTCGGGCGGGGTCTCGATGACGGAGATGTCGCGCAGGCCGGCAAGCGACATCTGCAGCGTGCGCGGAATCGGCGTCGCGCTCATCGAGATGACGTCCACGCGCAGCTTGAGCTGGCGCAGCAGTTCCTTCTGCTTGACGCCGAAGCGCTGCTCCTCGTCGACGACGATCAGGCCGAGGTCCTTCGCACGCACGTCGCGGCCCAGCAGCCGATGGGTTCCGATGAGGATGTCGACCGCGCCGTTCTGAAAGCCCGCGATCGCGTTGCGCTGCTCGACCGCCGGGCGAAAGCGGCTGACCTGCTCGATCGTGAACGGATAGTCCTTCAGGCGCTCCGCGAACGTGCCGTAGTGCTGCTGGGCGAGGATCGTGGTGGGCACGAGCATCAGCACCTGCTTGCCGGCGTCGGCGGCCTTGAACGCGGCGCGCAGCGCGACCTCCGTCTTGCCGTAGCCGACGTCGCCGCAGATCAGCCGGTCCATCGGGCGCTCGGACTCCATGTCGACCTTGACGAGCTCGATCGCCTCGCGCTGGTCGGCGGTCTCCTGGTAGGGGAAGGCCGCTTCGAACTCGCGCAGCCAGTCGGAGTCGGGCGGGAAGGCGAGGCCCGTGCGGCGGCGGCGCTCGGCGTACAGGTTCAGCAGCTCGCCCGCGAGCTCCTGGGCCGCGCGGCGTGCGCGGTTCTTCATCGTCTCCCAGCTCTTGGCACCCAGCTTGGAGAGCGGCGGGTGGCTGCCGCCGGCGCCGACGTAGCGGCTGATCTTCGCGAGCTGGTCGGAGGGGACGAAGACCCTGTCGTCGCCCTGGTACTCGAGGTAGAGGTAGTCGCGCGTGACGCCGGCGACGGTCTTCGTCTCGAAGCCCGCGAAGCGCGCGATGCCGTGGTCCTCGTGGACGACGATGTCGCCGGTCCTGAGGTCGGCGAACGATCTGAGTACGCCGCGGCGGTTGGCCCGCCCACCGGCGATGCTCCTTCGCCCGCCGGTGCGCTCCTGGCGGCGGCGGCGGAAGACGCGGTGCTCGGGCAGGACCGCGAGCTTCAAGCCGGCGGCGATGAAGCCGTCGCGCAGCCGCACGCGCGCGAACCTCAGTGGGTTCTCGATGCCGGCCGGATCGCCCTCCCCCAGCCACGACGCCTTCAGGCGGCCGAGGTTGTACGCGGCGCGCTCGCCCTCGCCGCGCGTCGGCCACGCGACGACCGTGCGATAGCCCGAGCGCACGAGCTTCTCGAGCTCCGGCTCGGCCTCCTTCAGCGAGCGCGCGGCCATGTCCGGCGACTGCGCACGGAACTCGAGCTCCTGGCCGGCGTCGTGCGAGGACAGCCGGACGCGGGCACGCGCGTCGAGCGCGGCGGTGATCGCCTCGGGCGCGACGTAGAGGTGGTGCGCGTCGTCGTCGTGGAAGGCCGCGCAGACGTCCTGCCAGTGGTCGGCGAGCGCGGGGCCGAGCTCCTCCTCGGCGGCGAGCAGCACCGCCGCGTCGGGCGCGAGATCGAGGAACGCGCCGAAGCGATCGACCGGCAGCAGCTCTGCGACGTCGGGACGGTCGTCGGGGACGTCGCCGTTCGTGCTCCGCGCGGCGCCGTCGCGGTACTCCATCGCGGCGATCTCCGCGAGCTCGCGATGCTCGGCGGCGAGCTCGGCGGCGGGCGCGATCTCGACCTCGTTCGCATCGCCGAGCGAGCGCTGCGTGAACGTCGAGAACCACCGCAGCGACTCGATCTCGATGTCGAAGAGGTCGACGCGGACCGCGCGGTCCTCGGTCGCGGGGTAGATGTCGAGCAGCCCGCCACGCGCCGCGAACTGGCCGCGGTCGTCGACCTGGTCGACGCGCTCGTAGCCGGCCGCGACGAGGTCGCGCATGCACTCGTCGAGGTCGAGCAGGTCGCCGACGCGCAGCGTGAACGAGTGCGGGCGCAGGCTCGGATCGGGGACCTTCTCGCTCAGCGCGACCGCCGAGACGACGACCACGGGCGCGTCTTCGCCGCCCGTGCCGGCCCCCGGGGCGCGCGCGTCCAGCAGCGCGTCGAGGGCCGCGACGCGCAGCCCGACGAGGTGCGGCGGCGGCGTCAGGTGCGACTCGTAGGCGACCCCGCGGCTGGGATAGAAGCGCACGGGTCGGGGCGCGAGCCACGCGCGCAGGTCGCTCGCGAGGTCGCGCGCCTGGCGATCGTCGCCGGAGACGACGAGCGTCGGGCGCCCCGGATCCTCGTCGGCGAGCGCCGCCAGCACGTAGGGCCGCAGCGACGCGGACACGAACGCGCGACCGCCGTCGCGCGCGAGCGTCGCGCCGTTGGGGTCGTCGGTGAGGTGGCTGAGGAGGGGTCGGAGCGACATCGGTACACGCGGCGCGACCGCGCACGGGCGCGGCCGGTGCTCCTGAGTCTAGGTCGCGGGGTCGGCCGGCCGGTCGCCCGG
>DASXCR010000134.1:0-7887 GCA_036491075.1 Solirubrobacteraceae bacterium | reverse complement strand
GCGCCGGCGGTCGCTACGTGCGCGTCAGCTTCTTGTAGGTGATCCGGTGCGGCCGGTCGGCCTCGTCGCCGAGCTGCGCGCGGCGGTGCTCCTCGTAGGCCTCGAAGTTGCCCTCGAACCAGGTCACGACCGAGTCGCCCTCGAAGGCGAGCACGTGGGTCGCGACGCGGTCGAGGAACCAGCGATCGTGGGAGATCACGACCGCGCAGCCCGCGAACGAGAGCAGCGCCTCCTCCAGCGCGCGCAGCGTGTCGACGTCGAGGTCGTTGGTGGGCTCGTCGAGCAGCAGGACGTTGCCGCCGGCGCGCAGCAGCTTCGCGAGGTGCAGGCGGTTGCGCTCCCCGCCCGACAGCTTGCCGACCTTCTTCTGCTGGTCGGAGCCCTTGAAGTTCCACGACGAGCAGTAGGCGCGCGAGTTCAGCGTGCGATCGCCGACCTTGATCTGGTCCATCCCGTCGGAGATCTCCTCCCAGACGTTCTTGTCGTCGTGCAGCGCGTCGCGCGACTGGTCGACGTACGCGAGCTCGACGGTGTCGCCCACGCGCAGCACCCCCGCGTCGGGCTGCTCGGAGCCGGTGATCATCCGAAACAGCGTCGTCTTGCCGGCGCCGTTGGGGCCGATCACGCCGACGATCCCGCCGCGCGGCAGCTTGAACGTCAGGTCCTCGATCAGGAGCCGGTCGCCGAAGCCCTTGCGCAGCCCCTCGGCCTCGACCACGACGTCGCCCAGCCGCGGCCCCGACGGGATGTGGATCTGGACCTGGTCGAGCTTGACGTTGCGCTCCTCGGCGAGCAGCGCCTCGTAGTTGTTCAGCCGCGCCTTGGCCTTCTTGCGCCGACCCTTCGGGTTCTCGCGCACCCACTCGAGCTCGGCGTCGATCGTCTTCTGGCGCGCCTTGTCGGTCTTCTCCTCCATCGACATGCGCTTCTGCTTCTGCTCGAGCCAGGACGAGTAGTTGCCCTCGTACGGGATCCCGCGCGAGCGGTCGAGCTCGAGGATCCAGCCGGCGACGTTGTCGAGGAAGTAGCGATCGTGGGTGACCGCGACGATCGTCCCCTTGTAGTCGGCGAGGTGGCGCTCGAGCCAGTCGACCGACTCGGCGTCGAGGTGGTTGGTCGGCTCGTCGAGCAGCAGCAGGTCGGGCGCGCGCAGCAACAGGCGGCACAGCGCGACGCGGCGGCGCTCGCCGCCGGACAGCGTCGTGACGTCGGCATCGGCGGGCGGCAGGCGCAGCGCGTCCATCGCGTACTCGAGCTGCGTGTCGAGGTTCCAGGCGTCGGCGGCGTCGATGCGCTCCTGCAGGCGCGCGAACTCGTCGGCGGTCTCCTCGGAGTAGTTCGCGGCGATCTCGTTGAAGCGCTCGAGCAGCGCCTTCGTCTCGTGCACGCCGTCCTCGACGTTGCCCTTGACGTCCTTGGCCGGATCGAGCTGCGGCTCCTGGGCGAGCATGCCGACGGTCGCGTTCGGGGCGAGCATCGCGTCGCCACGGAAGTCGGTCTCCTCGCCGGCCATGATCCGCAGGACCGTCGACTTGCCGGCGCCGTTGTAGCCGAGCACCCCGATCTTCGCCCCCGGCAAAAAGGCGAGCGTGATGTCCTTGAGCACCTGCTTGTCGGGCGGATAGGCCTTCGACAGCTTGTGCATCGTGTAGACGTACTGGGCGCTCATCGCGCCCAGGGTAGCCACCGGATCGCGATCTCCGTCAGGTCGCGCCGACGGTCGTGGGCAGCACGGTGTCGAACTGCAGGCCGCCGCCGGAGACGCGATAGCCGCCGTAGCGGTTCAGCGTCGTGTCGCCCGTGACGTCGATCGAGTAGACGCCGAGCGGGCTCGAGCGGTCGTCGATGTCGAAGAACGCGTCGACGACGGCCGCGGCGCTTGCTCGACGCGACGTCGATCGCGTGCAGCACCGCGTCCATCGCCTCGTAGCCGAAGATCGCCGACGAGTCGGGCGGGCCGCCGAAGCGCGTCTCGTAGCTCTCGTAGAAGGCCTGCCCCGAGTCGCCGTAGTAGCTCGGGTCGAGCGTCGGGCCCGTGAGGTAGGTCTGCGACTGCGAGCTGCCCAGCAACGCCGCGAACGTCTCGCTGGCGAGCGCGTCGGTCCCGAACAGCTTCCGGCTCGCGCTGGCCGCGTGCAGGGCTCCCCACAGCGCGACGACGCCCTTCGTCGGCGAGCCCACGAACAGCATGCAGTCCGCGGCCGAGGCGACGCTGCTCGCGAGCGAGCCGAACTGCGTGGCGTCCGTCGAGATCCCGCGCGTGCCCGCCACGGTCACGCCGGAGCGCTTGGCGTCGCTGACGAACGTCGCGGCCAGGCCGCGGCCGTAGAGGCTCTTGTCGTCGAGCACGTAGACCCGGGTGCAGCCGGCGCTGCGGACGTACGCCGCCTGGCGGCCGCCTGCGCGGAGTCCGACGGGACGACCCGCGCGAACGTGCGACGGCCGGTCGGGTAGTACTTCGCCGGCTCGGCCCGGTCCGTCGAGTTGCGCGTCAGCCCGCCGTAGGTGGCGGTCGGCGAGAACTCGAGGATGCCCGCCCGGTTGAGGATCGGCAGCGTGGTGGCGGTGTCGCCGGAGGTCTGGTCGCCGATGAAGGCGATCGTCGACGGGTCGGCCGCGGCGGTGGCCGCGATCGCGCCGACGACGTCCGGGCTCGACGCGCCGCTCGGCGACTCGTCGAGCACCACAGTCGGACCGGGACCTTGTCGACGCGGCCGCCGGCCTGCTCGAGCGCGAGCTGCATCGCGTCGGAGAGCCACGGGCTGGCGTCGGGGCCCGTGAGCTTGACGCTCGCGTAGATCGTCAGCGTGCCCGACGCGGCCGCGGGCACGCTGATCGTGGCGGCCGTCGTGGTGGTCTGCATGGTCGCCTTCGTCGTCGTGCCGCAGCCGGCGACCACGACCGGCAGCGCGACCGCGGCGAGCCAGCCGAAGAGCCGTCGGGCGGTCATCCGTCCGAGCCGCCCGTCGGGCTCACGTCGACGACCGTGAGCCAGCCGTCGTACTGCGGATACGGCGCCGAGCTCGGCGGGATCCTCAGCCGCGGGACGAGGTAGCCGTCGCCGCAGAGGTTGTTCGGGGGCGGGAGGTTGGGCTGGCGGCAGACCAGCGAGGTCGTCACGGCGTTCGCCGCCCCGGCGTTGAGCACCGGCGGCGTCCACTTGCGCGTGTTGATGTAGATCGCGCTCGTGATCCTGCGCCGCTTCACGGTGAGGTCCTCGATCCGGCTGCCCTGCTGAACGCCGAGCCGCAGCTGCGCGTCGCTGATCATCGCCGCCGATCGGCGGTCGATCGAGGCCGAGGCGATGACGCGGTTCCACGGGCTCGCATCCGAGAACGGGCGGCTCACCGCCTTGGCGAACCCCGATGCGTCGGCCGCGGTCGGCGTCGTGGAGGCGGTCGCGACCGTCGTGTCGCCCGAGGCCGTCGGGGCGGCGCCTGCCGCGGCGTGGCCGTGGCGCTCGTCTTCGGCGAGATCAGCCGGGGCGCCACCGTGGTCGTCGCGCCGGCCGACATCTGCTTCGCGCCGCCGGTGTTGCCGCAGCCCGCGAGCGCAGCGAGGCCGAGCGCGACGGCGCCGAGCGACCACCTGGCGCGTCGACGACCCCTCGTTTCCATCTGTTCGTGACGCATGCGACTCAGCTCGACTCCCGAATAACCAAGTTCTGGTAAATCTACACGTTCGGGCGACTCCCGCGGTGCAGAAGCACCGAGGAGCTCCGGGCCCGCGAGCGGACGTCAGCGAGAGGCTGGCGGGCGCGCGCTCGGCGGGTAGGGCGATCCGGGCGGGAAGTTGCGCGACCACGGGTGAGGCGGCGCTAGCGTGACGGGCCAGATGCTTGGGGGAATGCGACGCTGGTGGGTGCTCGGGGGATCCGCGTGCCTGTTCCTCGTGCTGATCGCCATCGCCGCGGCCGCCGGCTATGACCACGGGCGCAGCAAGCGGCTGGCGGCCGGCATCCACATCGGCGGCGTCGACGTCGGTGGCCTCGACGCCGACGCGGCGGCGCTGCGCGTGCGCAGGCTCGGCGTGCAGCCGCGACTGCGCGACCTCACCGTCCACGCCGCCGGACGCTCGTTCGTGCTGCCGGCGGCGAAGCTGCACCTGACGGCCGACGTCGACGCCGCGATCGATCGAGCGCTCGCCGCGAGCCGCGGCGGCTGGTTCGTCTCGCGCGCCGCGCGCGACCTCACCGGCGGGCACGTCGACGAGCAGATCCCGCTCGTGACCCACTACGCCCCCGGCGTGATCGGCCCGCTCGCCGACGCGGTCGCCGCGCAGACGGCCCGCCAGCCGGTCGACGCGAGCGTGAAGCCCGATGCGAGCGGGCTGCGCAAGACGCCCTCCAAGCCCGGCCTCAGCGTCGACGCGAGCGCCCTGCGCAAGCTGCTCGCCCAGGCCGCGACGAACCAGTCGCGCTCGGCGGACGTCGTCGCGCCCGTGCACGAGGTGAACGCCAAGGTGCGCGCGCAGGATCTCGACAAGAAGTACCCGGCGTACATCGTCGTCGACCGCAAGGCGCACAAGCTGCGCTTCTACGAGTACCTCGAGCTCAAGCGCACGTACGACATCGCTGTCGGGATGTCGGGCCTCGAGACGCCGACGGGCCTGTACGACGTGCAGTGGAAGGAGGTCAACCCGCCGTGGCACGTGCCCAACAGCGCGTGGGCGGGAGCGCTCGCCGGCAAGACGATCCCGCCGGGCCCGCAGGACCCGATCAAGTCGCGCTGGATGGCGTTCGACGACGGCGCCGGCATCCACGGCATCGATCCGAGCGAGTACGGGACGATCGGCCACGACGCCTCGCACGGCTGCGTGCGGATGCGGATCCCCGACGTCATCTCGCTGTACGCGCGCACGCCGGTCGGCACGCCGGTCTACGTGGCCTGACCGCGTCCTCGGCGGGCGCGGCGGCTCCCTCAGCCCTCCTGCTCGGTCGGGCGGATCAGCACCTCGTTGATCGCGACGTGCCGCGGGCGCGTGACGACGTAGCCGATCGCGTCGGCGATGTCGGACGCCTCGAGGCGCTGCACCCCCGCGAAGCGGCCCATCATCCGGTCGCGGATCTCCTCGCGGATGTGGTCGGAGAGCTCGGTGTCGACGGCGCCCGGCTCGACCACGCAGACCCGAACGTGGCGGCCCGTGACCTCCTGGCGCAGCGACTCGCTGAACGCGCCGACGCCGTGCTTGGTGAGGTTGTAGACCCCCGACCCGACGCGCGCGACGCGACCCGCGACCGAGCTGATGTTCACGAGGTCGGCGACGTGCCGCGGGCCGTCCTGCGCGGCGGCGAGCAGGTGCCCGATCGCGGCGTGCGCGATGTAGAGCAGCCCGTTGAGGTTGAGCGCGACCATCCGGTCCCACTCCTCGATCGGCGCGTCGACGATCGGGCCGAGCAGCATGACGCCGGCGTTGTTGACGACGCTGTCCAGCCGGCCGAAGTGGCGCACCGTCTCCGCGACCGCCGCCTGCGCCTGCGCGCGTTCGGTCACGTCGGCCTCGATCGCGAGCGCCGTGCCACCCGCGTCCTCGATCTCCTGCGCGAGCGCGTCGAGGCGATCCTTGCGCCGCGCGACGAGCGCCACGGCGGCGCCCTGGCCCGCGAGATGGCGCGCCGTGGCGTCGCCGATTCCGCTGCTGGCGCCGGTCACGAGCGCCACCGTTGCATCCAGTCTATCTGCCATCACAGCTCCGTTTCGATGTCGATGGGACGTCGCCGAGCAGCGTTCCCGGCGGTACCCTGACTCCTTCATGCCCAATGTGCTGGACATCGAGCAGTCGCTCCTGTTGCTGGAGCTCCAGCCGCCGTTTCAGAAGCGCGACGTGCAGCTCGCGCGGCGGCGGATGGCCAAGGTCTGGCACCCGGACATCGCCCCCCCGGGCAAGCAGTTCCAGCACGAGCGCCACCTCAAGGCGATCAACGAGGCGGCCGACCAGCTCGAGCGGATCGCCGAGGGATCGCGTGGCGGGAAGGTGTCGCGCAACGCGGTCAAGGTCAGCGCGGCGGCGGCGCGCGAGGCGCGAGCGGAGGAGGGGCGGCGTGCCTACGAGGCGGCCGAGCGCGAGCGCGAGCGGGCGGCCGACCGCCGGACCAACGACCCGTTCGGAAGCCAGGTCCCCGACCACTCGGTCGTGCACCGCTACGCGCGCTGCGTCACCTATCCGGAGTGGGGCGTCGGCAGCGTCACGGGGATCTACTTCACCGGCGGCGGCGACGACATCCAGCAATGGGCGCGGGTGAAGTTCTCGCCCGGCGTGCGGACCGTCCCCGCGGGGTCGCTGCAGTTCGTCGACTTCTCCAAGCCCGACCCCGGCGCCGACCGCGTGCAGCGCTTCCTGACCGCGGCCCAGCACGCGATCGCCGAGGGCGACCACGCACTCGCCGCACAGCGGCTGATCTACGCCCGCGACGCCGAGCCCGACAACGTCGCCGTGCTGCGGCTGATGACACTCGCCTTCTGGCAGGCCGACAACCTCCCGGCCGCGGGCCGCGCGGTGCGCGACTGGGCGCGCGTCGACGGCGACCGGCCGGCGGCGCACCGCTTCGCTGCCCGGATCTACGAGGACATGGGCGCGATCGACCTTGCCGCCGAGGCCGCGCTGCGCGCCGCCGACCGCGGGCCACAGGACGCGGATGCGTGGGAGCGCGTCGGCCGGCTGCGGCTGCGGCTCATGGACCGCGACGGCGCGATCGACGCGCTCGAGCGCGCGCGCCGGCTCGGGCCGTCGGTGCAGGCGCTGCTGGACCTCGCGCTCGCCTACTCGCTGGCCGGCGACCTCGGCGCGGAGGTGACGGCATGCGAGCAGGCGACCCTGCTGGACGACCACAGCCCCGAGGCGTGGTCGCGATACGCCCACGCCCTGGCGCGCACGGACCGCGTCAGCGACGCGATCGACGCCTGCGATCGGGCGCTGCGCCTGGGCCCCGACCCGGAGGTCGCGTCGCTGCTTGCGACGTTGCAGGCGCGGCTGCCGCGAGTGCTGCCCGCCGCCTGAGTTCGGTGGCGAGAGCGCGGTTGGATCGCTCGCGTTCTTGGCCGTCTCGCAAGCGCTTCACGCTGGACGCGGGGCGCTACCCGCCCGTGCCTTCACGACCCGCTCCGGCGGTCGCCGCGGTCCTCGGACAGGCGTGCGCGCCCTCAGCCGCCGAACGCCTCGCGGACGGCCATGCGGTGGTGCTCGCGCAGCCCGGTCAGCTGGGTCTCGGCGCGGTCGACGAGGCGCAGGAGCTCGTCGCGGTCGAGGCGGTCGTCGGCGTCGGAGACCTCGTACAGCGCGTCCCACATCCCGAGCTTGCCCTGCACGCCGGCGCGCAGCATCTCGATCTCCTGGACGCGGCTGAGCGGGGAATAGGTCGTGAGGTGCTCGTTGGACTTCAGGCGCCCGAGCGTCTCGCCGAGCTTCGCCCCCGCCGTCTTCAGCGGGTCCCGGTCGACGCCGAAGCGCTCCATGACCGACTCGAGCGTCGCGACGTCCTCCTCGATCTCGCGCGCGAGCAGCGTCAGGAACGCCTCGTACGGGGTCCCGGTGTTCTCGTCGCGCGCCCGTGCCGCGAGATCCGAGCCCGCCCCGGCGCCGGCGCGATGGTCCTGGAGGTACGTGCTCAGGTAGTCGGTCGCAGTTGGCATCCCCCCGGGCTACCCGCTCGACGCGCGACGACACGCGCCGCGACCGAACCTCGCAAGGTGCGTGGAGCCCTCAGCGGTCGTCCGCCGGCGCTCGTACCCTGCCGGCGATGCGCCTGATCGTCGCCCGCTGCGAGGTCCGCTACACCGGACGGCTGACCGCCGTGCTGCCCGAGGCGCTGCGCCTGCTGATGGTGAAGTCCGACGGCTCGTTCATGGTCCACGCCGACACGGGCGGCTTCAAGCCCTCCAACTGGATGAC
>DASXCR010000133.1:0-12234 GCA_036491075.1 Solirubrobacteraceae bacterium | reverse complement strand
GAGCGCGGCGTTCTTCAACTTCGTCCTGCCGCTGCTGTTCCTCGGGCTGTTCGGGGCGATCTTCTCGTCGAGCCAGAAGGACCTCGACGTCATCGTCCCCGGCATCGCGGGCATGAGCATCATGACCACGACGTTCGTCGCACTCGCGATGAACATGGTCTTCCTGCGCGAGCAGGGCGTACTCAAGCGGCTTCGCGGCACGCCGCTGCCGAGCGGCGCCTACCTCGGCGGGCTCGCCGCGCACGCGATCACGAACACGGCGATCCAGCTGTCGATCGTGATCGCAGCGGGGGCGCTCGTGTTCGGCATCGGCCTGCCCGACAACTGGTTCATGCTCGCGGTCTTCGTCGCGTCCGGCGTGATCTGCCTCGGCTCGCTCGGCATAGCGCTGTCGCACGCGATCCCGAACTTCGACTCGGCGCCGGCGTACACGAACGCGATCTTCCTGCCCACGATCGTCATCAGCGGCGTCTTCTACGACGCCAAGAGCGCCCCCGCGTTCATGCGCGACATCGCTCAGGTGCTGCCGCTGACGCACCTCATCGACGGCCTGTCAGCCGCGATGGTCACGGGCGCCCCGTTCGCCCACCACCTCTCCGACCTCGCGGTCGTCCTGGTCTGGGCGGCGATCGGGACGCTGTTCGCCGTGCGCGGCTTCAGCTGGGAAGCGCGCCGCGGCTGAGCAGGGGCACCTCCCGCTCAGCCGGGTGAGACGAACAGCTCGGGCGCCGCGCCCTCGACCGCGACGGGGACCTCGCGCAGCGTCCCCACCTCCCAGCTCGAGCGCAGCAGACCGTAGACGCGGACGTCGAGCGCGCGGTCGCCGTGCCGGTGAAACGCTCGCAGCGTGCCCTCGCAGGCAAAGCCGACGCCCTCGAGCGCGCGGTGCGAGCGCTCGTGCTCGACGTTCGTGTAAGAGCCGATCCGGTCGAGGCCGAGCAGCCCGAAGCCGAGGTGGCACATGAGCGCCTTCGCCTCGCGGTTGACGCCCGTGCCCCACCACGGGCGGCCGAGCCAGCTGCCGATCGTCGCACGCCGGTCGCGGCGCGAGATCTCCGAGAACCCCGTGATGCCGATCGGCCCCGCCTCGAGGTGCTCGACGACGAGATCGAGCTGCACGCCCGATGCGCGCTGGGCCTCGAGGCCCTCGATGTACGCGAGCGCCTGCTCCTCGCAGGTGTAGGGGCCCCACGAGAACCAGCGCGTGACCTCGGGATCCGACGCCTCGCGAAAGAGGCCGGCGGCGTCGTCGGCGCGCGGGATCCGCACGCGCAGGGTCGGACCGGTGAGAGCGAGCGGTGGTGCCTGGACGCGCGCTTGGCTCACGACCGGAACACTACGCACATGCTCGCCATCCTCTATGACATCCACGGCAACCTCGCCGCGCTCGACGCCGTGATCGTCGACGCGCGCGAACGCGGTGCCGACCGCTGGCTCGTCGGCGGCGACGTCGCCCTCTTCGGGCCCGCCCCGCGCGAGACGTGCATGCGGCTGTTCGAGCTGCAGCCCGCGATCTGGATCCGCGGCAACGGCGAGCGCTGGACCGCGCAGCCCGGCAGGGCGCCCGAGAACGTCCAGGGCGCGGTCGCCGCAGCGCGCGACGAGCTCGGCGAGGGCCTCGTCGCGTCGCTCATGGCGCTGCCCGAGAGCGCGATGATCGGCGATCGCACGCGCGCCTGGCACGCGTCGCCGGTCTCGGACGTGCGCTCGTTTGCACCCGAGCCCGCCGACGACGAGGCCGAACTGCTGCAGGGCGTCGCCGAGCTGCGGCTCGTCTTCGGCCACACGCACATCCCGTTTGCGCGCCAGTCTGCCGGGCACGGCGGGATCGAGCTCGTCAACCCCGGCAGCGTCGGCATGCCGTTCGACGGCGACCATCGCGCCGCGTACGCGCTGATGGACGACGACGGCACGATCGAGCATCGCCGCGTCGGCTACGACCACGTCCGCGTGCCGGTCGCGCTGCGGGCGCGCTTCGGCGACGCGGCCTGGGTGGACGCGCCGCGCAAGCGCTTCGAGACGGCACGCTTCGAGGGACCCTGAGCGCGACGCCGGCCGGCGACCGCGACCTCGCGATCGCGATCGCACGCGAGCTGCTGCACGCGACGGGCGCGCTGCGCGTGAGCGTCGCGCTCGACGCCGACCCACCGGCCGTCGTCGCGTGCGCGCGCTTCGGGTCGATCGTCGTGTCCGACGAGGACGGCGATCGCGAGCTGGCGCACGATGTCGCGGTGCAGACCCCGCTGCCGGCGCTCCCGCTCATGCGCCAGCTCCCGCCGCCGGAGGTGGACGCCGCGACGGGAACCGTGGCGAGCGTGCTCGGCGGGCTGGAGATGCTCGGCCGCGCGGTGCGCGAGATCGCGGCCCTGCTCCCTGGCCAGAGCGTCGTCGCGGCCGACTTCGAGACGACCGATCCCGACTTCCCGCTCGGTCTCGCCGGCCGTCGCGGCGAGCCCGTCGCGGTCCTGCTCGGCGAGCACACGTTCGAGCTCGACTGCTGACCCGCTCGCCGCGATCGCGCGGGGACGCGGCTCAGCCGGTCGAGGAGACCGCGTCGTACGTCCGCCGCAGTCCCTCCGCGATCGGCGTGCTCGCACGCCAGCCGAGCAGCTCGCGCGCCCGCGCGGCATCGAGGCACGAGCGATCGATCTCGCCGGTGCGCGCGGGCGCGAACTCGGGCTCGGGCGCACCCGCACCGTGGTGCTCACAGAGCACGCGCAGCAGCTCGAGCACCGACGTCTCGGTCTCGGTGCCGATGTTCACCACGCCGCCGGCCGTGCGGTCGCCGGCGCTGACGAGCGCCCCGACGAGGTCCTCCACGTAGATGTAGTCGCGCGTCTGGGTGCCGTCGCCATAGATCCGCGGCGCGACCCCCGTGTGCAGGCGCCCGCAGAAGATGGCGATCACGCCGGCCTCGCCGTGCGGGTCCTGGCGCGGGCCGTAGACGTTGCCGAAGCGCAGCGCGATCGTCGACAGCCCGTACAGCCGCTCGTAGAGGCCGAGGTAGCACTCGGCGCAGAACTTGCTCTGGCCATAGGCGGCCATCGGCAGCGGGGCGACGCTCTCGGGCGTCGGCAGCAGGTCGGTCTCGCCGTAGATCGCCCCACCCGTCGAGGAGAAGACGACGCGGCCCACGCCGGCGAGCCGGGCGGCCTCGAGCACGTTGATCGTGCCCTCGACGTTCGTGCGCGCGTCGTACGCCGGATCGGCGAGCGAGACGCGCACGTCGACCTGCGCCGCGAGATGGAAGATCTTCTCCGGGGTCGCGTCGGCGACGATCGATGCCATGCAAGGGCCGTCGCGTACGTCGCCGCGCACGAGCTCGGCGCCGGCGGCGAGCGCGCCCGAGAGGTTGCTCTCGCGACCGCTGGACAGGTCGTCGAGGACCGTCACGTCGTCGCCGCGCGCGAGCAGCGCATCGACGAGGTGCGATCCGATGAACCCGGCCCCACCGGTGACGAGCACGCGCATGCTGGCGTCCAGCCTATGCCAACGCGAGCGAACCCAGGCTCGACCGAGAGGCGCCCAGCGGCCCGCTAGGTGAGCGGAAGCTCCGCCGGGTTGGCGCCCACGAGCGCGCGCGAGTCGCTGCTGCGGATCATCACGAGCGCCGCGAGGACGCCCAGCACGGCGAATCCGGCCCCGGCGAGGAACGCCTGCTGAAAGCCCTCCGTGAGCGCATCGCGCTGCGACGGGTTGCGGCCCGCGGCCTTCAGGACGTCGAGCGTGCGCGTGTTGGCGATCGTCGCCAGCACGGCGAGCCCGAGCGCACCGCCGATCTGCTGGGACGTGTTGATGAGTCCCGACGCCAGCCCGGAGTCGTCCTCGGAGATGCCGCTCACGGCGGCGATCGTCACGGGCACGAACGCCAAGCCCAGCCCGAACGCGGCGACGATCATCGGGCCGAGCACGTTCTTCAGGTACACGCCGTCGGTCGGCAGCTGCGTGAACCACAGCAGGCCGATCGTGATCAGCACGAGCCCGGCGATCAAGACCGGCTTGAAGCCGAGCTTCGTGACCAGCTGCGAGGCCATGCCCGCCGAGACGATGATCACGAGCGCGAGCGGCAGGTACGACAGGCCCGTCTTCATCGCGTCGTAGCCGAGCACCTGCTGCATGTAGCGCGACAGGAAGAAGAACATCGAGAACAGCGACGCGCCGATGAGGAGGCCGATGACGTTCGCGCCGGTCAGCGTGCGCATGTGGAAGATCCGAAACGGCACGAGCGGGGCGATCGAGCGGCCCTCGATCACGACGAAGACGACGATCAGGCCGAGCGACAGCGCGAGCAGCCCGAGCGTCTGCGTCGATCCCCAGCCCGCCGTCACCGCCTCGACCAGCGCGTAGACGAGGATCGACAGGCCGGCCGTGACCGCGACCGCGCCGAGCGCGTCGAAGTGGCGCGTCTCATGATCGGCACGGCTCTCGACGAGCAGCCGCGGCGCGAGCAGCGCCGCGACCAGCCCGATCGGGACGTTCACCCACAGCACCCACTCCCAGCCCGCGTACTGGGTCAGCACGCCGCCGAGCAGCACGCCGGCGGCGCCGCCCGAGCCCGACACCGCGCCCCATACGCCGAGTGCCTTGTTGCGTTCGGCCCCCTCGCTGAACATGTTCGTGACCATCGACAGCGCCGAAGGCGCGAGCATCGCCGCGCCGAGGCCCTGCAGTCCGCGGAAGCCGATCAGCTGCGTCTCGGTCCCCGACAGCCCGCCCGCGAGCGAGGCGAGGACGAACAGGATCAGGCCGGCCATGAACAGCCTGCGCCGCCCCAGCAGGTCGGCCATCCGCCCACCGAGCAGCAGGAAGCCGCCGAACGTCAACGCATAGGCGTTGGGGATCCACGCCAGGTTCTCGGTCGAGAAGTGCAGGTCGCGGCCGATCGACGGAATCGCGACGTTGACGATCGCGGCGTCGAGCACGATCACGAACTGCGTCGTCGCGAGCAGCGCCAGCGCGATCCACTTGCGGCGCTCGGTGAGCTTGGCGTCGGTCATCGGGTTGGTGCTCCCAGCTGCGGCGTGAAGGAGGGCGGGCGGCTTCGCTCGCCAGCGTACGCAAGCGCCGTCGCGCTTGTCCAGACGATCGACGGCCCGGCCCGGGAGGTCGTCGGCGCCGGCGCGGTTGCTGGCGCGCCGGCGCAAGGGCGATCGGCGAAGATGCGGCGGTGGACGCCCAGCGGACGAGCACCGACGGACCGAGCACCGGGTGACCTGGCCTCAGCGCCTGCTGAGCGTCGGCTTCGTCGCCGCCGGCCTGCTGCACTTCCTGCGCACGGCCACCTACGAGTCGATCATGCCGCCGTACCTCCCGGCGCACCGCGAGCTCGTGCTGATCAGCGGGGCCGCGGAGATCGCCGGCGGGGTCGGCGTCGCGTTCGCCGGCACGCGGCGGCTCGCCGGCCTGTGGCTCGTGGCACTGCTCGTCGCCGTCTTCCCCGCGAACGTGCACATGGCGCTGCACCCCGATCGCTACACCTCGATCCCGCCCGCGCTGCTGTGGGCGCGGCTGCCGCTGCAGGGCCTGCTGATCTGGTGGGCTCGCCGCGCGACGCGCCATGCGAGCCCGACCGCAGCGGACCTCGTCAAACCTTGACGCAACCTTGAGCTTCGACTTACCGGAGATTGATCTGGCCGGTCCAGAATGCTCGCAGGTTCCCCCCAAGTCGGTTGGGTACCCCTCCCCCATTCAACCGGCCCAGCCTACGTCCCGGGGTCCTGCCTACCGGGACGGAGAGCCAAGGAGCCGCGGATCGCGCTCCCATAGCCGACGCGACCGTAGATCGCGAGGGCAGTGGGGCGGTGGTACCGATGCCGCCGCCCCGCGCCCCGCGCGTCGCTCCCCGCACGCTGACGGTTTTCCACGGCCGCCGCACAACTTCCCACCGCCCCCATGCGTTTCGCAACCATCAGGGGACGCGATCGACAGCGCCGGGCGCGCTCCGGGCCGACGCAAGCGGACGGCCACGAGCGTTCCCACGTGCGCCCGGAGATCCAGGCCCTGCGCGCGATCGCGGTCACGATCGTCGTCGTCTACCACGTCTGGCCCGCGGCGATGCCCGGCGGGTTCGTGGGCGTCGATGTCTTCTTCGCGATCTCGGGCTTCCTCATCACCGCCCACCTGCTGCGCGAGGTCCAGGCGACCGGCCGCCTGTCGCTGCCGCGCTTCTGGGCGCGCCGCGCTCGCCGCCTGCTGCCCGCCGCGCTGCTGACGCTGCTCGCCTGCGCGGCCGCGACGCTGCTCGTCGTGCCGCAGCTGTACTGGCAGCAGTTCCTCACGGAGATCGGCGCGAGCACCATCTACGTGCAGAACTGGCAGCTCGCCTCCAACGCGGTCGACTACCTCGCCGCCGCGAACCGCCCGTCGCCCGTGCAGCACTTCTGGTCGCTGTCGGCGGAGGAGCAGTTCTACCTCGTGTGGCCCGTGCTGATCGCGCTCGCCGTCTGGACCACGCGGCGGGGTGCGGGGATCGCGGTCGTGCTCGTGACGGTCACCGGGCTGAGCCTCGCCGACTCGATCGCGCAGACCGCCTCCGACCCGGCGGCGGCGTACTTCGTGACGCCGACCCGGGCGTGGGAGTTCGGTGCCGGCGGCCTGCTCGCGCTGCTCGACGTGCACGCGCGTCGCGAACTGCGCGACGGCCCCCGGGCGCTGCTGTCGTGGGCGGGCCTCGCGGCGATCGGCTACGCGGTCGCGTGCTACGGCGCGGCGACGCCGTTTCCGGGCTCGGCCGCGCTCGTCCCGGTGCTCGGCGCGCTCGCGGTCATCTACGCGGGGACGCCGGCGCCGCGCTGGGCGCCCTCGCGGCTGCTGCGCCTCGCGCCGTTGCAGCGACTCGGCGACATCTCCTACGCGGTCTACCTGTGGCACTGGCCGCTGCTCGTGTTCGCGCCGTTCTTCTTCGTCGACCCGCCCGTGGCGCCGACACGCATCGCGGTCGTCGGGCTGACGCTCGTCGTCGCGTCGCTGACGAAGGTGCTCGTCGAGGATCCTGTGCGCCGCAGCGCGTGGCTGACCGCGAAGCCGCGCATGGCGTTCGCCTGCAGCGCCGCGGCCAGCGCCGTCGTGGCGGCGGTGCTGATCGCCGGCACGTCGCACGTGCAGGCGCAGATCCACGCGGCGCAGCGGCGGTCGGTCGCACTCGTCGCACACCACCCGCGTTGCTTCGGCGCGGCCGCGCGCGACCCCGATCACCCGTGCGAGAACCCGAAGCTGCGCTTCACCGTGGTCCCGGCGCCGGTGGCGGCGAAGGTCGAGCCCAGCGCGCCGTGTCATCGCTTCCGCCGCGACGGCGTCGTCAGCGTCTGCGACTTCGGCTCGACCTCGCCGGGCACACGACGGACGATCGCGCTCGTCGGCGACAGCCACGCCTCGCACTGGCGCGCACCGCTGAACCTCGTCGCTCGCGAGCGCGGATGGCGCGCGGAGTCGATCACGCGTACGAGCTGCCCGTTCTCGGAGGCGACGAAGATCACGCCCGAGCCGACGCGCTCGCGCTGCGTGCGCTGGGTCAAGGCGCTGCCGGGCTACTTTCGCAAGCACCCCGAGATCGACACGCTGTTCGTCGCCGGCATCACCGGGGGGACGGTCAACGTGCCCGCGGGCCGGACGATGTTCGAGGCGCAGGTCAACGGCTACCGCAACGCGTGGCGGTCGCTGCCCGCGACGATCAAGCACATCGTCGTGATCCGCGACACGCCGAAGATCCTCGGCGCGACGGTCGACTGCGTGGATCGCGCGATCGCCCAGCATGCGCGTGCCGGCATCCGCTGCGCGCTCGCGCGGCAGACGGCGCTCGAGACCGATCCGCAGGCGGTCGCGGCGCGCGACGAGCACTCGCGGCGCGTCCAGTCGGTCGACCTCACGCACGCGTTCTGCAGCCCGCGGCTGTGCTTCCCGGTCATCGGCGGGACGCTCGTGTTCAAGGACCTGCATCACTTCACGCTCGAGTTCGCCCGCACGCTCGCGCCGCAGCTCGAACGCCAGGTCAAGCCGATCGTCTGGTCCTGGTGGGGCGGTCGGGTACCCCGTGGGGAACATTGATGTTCGCCTTACCGGGGCTTGAGCTACGCGGTCGAGAATGCTCCACAGGTTCCCCAGCGGTTGGGTATCCCTCCCCCACCCAACCGACAGCCTGCGTCTCGGAGACCTGCCTACCGTGCGCAGTGCCAGGGGACCGCGGGTCGTGCTCCTAGCCGACACGACCGTAGACCGCGAGGGCCGTGGGGCGGTGGTTACCGATGCCACCGCCCTGCGCCCCGCGGGTCATCTTTCTCCTCATCGCGCACCGACGACCGGCACAGGCCGGGCGTTGGGGTGAGCGAATCGTCGCGGGCGGAGGCCAAGGGAGGGAGGCCTCCGCCCGCGGTCCTGCGAGGACGCGTCATGCAGGCCGACGGGGGAGGCGGCCTGCACGAATCGCGCGTTGGGTGGGAGTTGTCTACTTGGCCGCGATCACGTCGACCCGCGCCGGCTCGAGGGCGACCTCGAGCGCCTCGCCGATCGTCATGACGGGGTGAAACGTCATCGCCTCGCGGACGTCGGCCGGCACGTCGTCGAGGTCCGCCCGCTTGCGCACGGGCAGGATCACGTCGGTGAGCCCGGCCGCGTGGGCCGCGAGCACCTTCTGCTTGAGCCCGCCGATCGGCAGCACGCGTCCCTGCAGCGTCACCTCGCCGGTCATCCCGACGGTGTGGCGCACGGGCCGCGACGTCAGCAGCGACGTCAGCGCGGTCACCATCGTCACGCCGGCGCTGGGCCCGTCCTTCGGGATCGCTCCCGCTGGGACGTGGACGTGGAACTCGCGCTTGTCGAACGAGTCCTCGTCGATGCCGAGGTCCTCCGCGTGGGCGCGCACGTACGTCAGCGCGATCCGCGCGGACTCCTTCATGACGTCGCCGAGCTGGCCCGTGAGGGTCAGGCCACCCTTGCCGCGCATGCTGTTGGCCTCGACGAACAGCACGTCACCGCCGACGCCGGTCACCGCGAGGCCCGTCGCCACGCCCGGAACCGCCGTGCGCGCCGCCGCCTCCTGGAAGACCTTCTGGCGACCGAGCGCGTCGCGCACGACCTCCAGGTCGACCTTCACCGGTGCCTGCACCTTCGCCGAGGCGATCTTCGTCGCGACCTTGCGCAGCAGCGTCCCGAGCGAGCGCTCGAGCTGCCGCACGCCGGCCTCGCGGGTGTACTCCGCGACGACGAGCTTCAGCGTCTCGTCGGCCACCTCGACCTCGTCCTCGAGCAGCCCGTTGCGCTCGCGCTGGCGCGGCCACAGGTAGTCGCGGGCGATCGCCGTCTTCTCGGCCACGGTGTAGCCGTCGAAGCGGATGACCTCCATGCGGTCCAGCAGCGGTCCCGGGATCGTCTCGGCGACGTTCGCCGTGGCGATGAACAGAACCTCCGACAGGTCGATCTCGATGTCCAGGTAGTGGTCGCGGAAGGCGTGGTTCTGCGCGGGGTCCAGGACCTCGAGCAGCGCCGCCGACGGATCGCCGCGCCAGTCCGCGCCGACCTTGTCGACCTCGTCGAGCATGATCACCGGGTTCATCGTCCCGGCGTCGCGCAGGGCACGGACGAGCCGTCCCGGCAGGGCGCCGATGTACGTGCGACGGTGGCCGCGGATCTCCGCCTCGTCGCGGACGCCGCCGAGCGACATGCGCACGAACTCGCGTCCGGTGGCACGGGCGATCGACTCGCCGATCGAGGTCTTGCCGGTGCCGGGAGGGCCGATCAGGGTCAGGATCGCCCCGGCATCGGACTTTCGCCCGCCCGTCCTCGCAGGCTCGGACGTCCGGTCGACGTCACCCAGGCCGCGCTCCTCGCGCAGCTTGCGCACGGCGATGTACTCCGTGATGCGGTCCTTGACGTCCTCGAGGCCGGCGTGGTCTGCGTCGAGGACCTCGCGAGCGAGGACCGGGTCGAGCACCTCGTCGGAGCGCTTGCTCCACGGCACGGCAACGAGCCAGTCCAGGTAGGTCCGGATCATCGACGACTCGCCGCTCTGCTCGCCGGTGCGCTCCAAGCGGTCGAGCTCGCGCTCGGCCTGCTCTGCGACCGCCGCCGGCATGCCGGCCTCGGCGATCTTCGTGCGGTAGTCCTCGGTGACCGAGCCGCCGTCCTCGCCGAGCTCCTTGCGGATCGACTCCATCTGCTGGCGCAGGAAGTACTCGCGCTGCTGCTTCTGGGCACCGGACTCGACGTCGTCGCGGATGCGGCGACGCACCTGCAGCTCGGCGAGCCGCTCGCGCTGGAACTCCAGGGCGAGCTCGAGGCGGTCGGTGACGTCGAGCGTCTCGAGCAGGCGGATCTTCTGCTCGGTGTTGAGGTCGGGGCTGAAGCCGGCCGTGTCGGCCAGCGGGCCCGGGTCGACGACCGACCGCAGGAACGCCGAGACACGATCGTCCGTACGGCGCTCGACGAGGATCTCCTCGACGACCGCGCGGTACTCGCGCTCGAGCTCACGGGTGCGCTTGTCGACCGGCTTGGCGTCGGGGTGCTCCTCGACCTCAGCCCGCAGGCCGCTGACGCCGGCCTCCGCGGAGCCGACGATCGCGCCGCGGAACAGGCTCTCCACGGAGGCGCCCTTCGCGCCGCCGGGCAGGCGAATCGTGTCGGTGACCTGAGCGATCGTGCCGACCTTGGCGTACTCGCCATGGTGCCGTGGAACGAGCAGCACGCGCTCCTCACCGGACAGGTCGACCGGGAGGTTCAGATCCATCGTGGGAAAGACGACCGTGTCGTCCAGTGGGACAAGCAAGAGCTTGGGCATGCGTGGGTTCCTTTCGTTGCACGCACAACCATAGCGAGTCTTGCTTACGAAGTGTGAGTTGCTTACGACGACCCTCCGCGACGGCGTCGTGCGGCGGGCCGGCCGCCCCGCCGGCGGCTACCTGTGAGGCGGCGCCGGCGCCGTAGCGCGCCGCGACCCGGCGGTGTTGGCGTTGCCCGACGCGTCGGACGCCGTGGTGGCGCTCGTCTCGTCAGAGCCCCAGCACCCGACGGCGCCGCCCCCGGTCGTCTGCCCGTTGCCCGCGCCCGCTGTGGCGCCGCCGACACAGACGTCGAGCACCTGGCCCGAGGTCAGCCGGACAGCGCTGCGCGATGGCGCCGGCGCCCGGGGCGGAGATCGAGTCGGACACGGTCCCGGGGTCGCGCCGTCGCGAAGATCGCGACGCTCGTCACGCCCGGCGGGACCGTGAAGAGGTTCGCGGGGTCCGTGTTCCCACAGGCCACGTCGGTGAACGTCGACGTCGCGGCGCCCGCCGGGGCCGCGCTCAGAGCGAGCGCGGCGAACGCCGTCACGGCCACCCGTGTCCAAAACGTGACCTGCTGCCCGATCCCGCATGCTGCCCCTGTCGCGAAGTCACGGCCGGTTCGAAACGACGAACACCGATGCTCGACGTCCCGCGCCCCGGGGTGACCGCACCCGGGATTCACCGGATCCCGCGGAGCGTCAACCAGGCGCCGGGTCCGGACGCAACGTGACCGTCGTCGGCACGACCGGCGGCTCGTACCTACGCGCTGGCGCACCGCGCCCCGCACCCGCCCCGCGGCGGGTCAGCAAGTCGGCGTAGCCGCGCGCGACGAGGTGCTCGTCGGCGATGCCGAGCGCGGCGCGCAGCTGCTCGATGCGATTGCGCTCGACCTCGAGACCGCCCGGGGACGCCGCGACTGCCTCGAGCTCGACGAACTGGCCGAGCCCCTCGACCTGGTCGAGGTGGATGCGCACGTTGCGCCACAGCAGCAGCCGCCGCGCCTTCTCGACCACGATGCGCACGCCGAGCGCGTCCGTCAGCGCATCGATCAGCGCGGGCGCGTCGAAGACCGGCACGACGCGATACAGGCTGACCTTCGGACCGGCCAGCTCGGCACGGGCGTAGGCGATCAGCTCGGCCGGCTCGGGCGGCGCCTCGCGCAGCTTCAGCCGGCCCTGCACGGCGTGGAAGTAGGTGTCGCGCTGCGCCAGCCAGCCCGCGTCCTGCGCCCCGAGCGCGAGCGCCGCCTGCAGTGTCGCCGGCGGATCGGGATCGATCGCCTTGATCTCGAGATTGCGCCGCTTTCCCGGCATCGTCGTGCTGAGGCTACCCCGGGCGCGGCGGGTCCGGGCGCCGGGCCCGTCGGGGAGGTCGGGCGACGGATGTCGCCGCTGATGGCACGGCGTTCGTGAGCCCGACGGTCGGCTGCCCGAGGCTTGGCGGCCCGCTCCCCGTGGCGCCCTCCCCGCGGGCACGGCGC
>DASXCR010000132.1:0-4001 GCA_036491075.1 Solirubrobacteraceae bacterium | reverse complement strand
GTAGCGGTGGCCTCGAGCAGCTGCGCGTCCGTGAGCGAACGGCTCATGAGGAGGGAGTGCAGTCCCGCGGCGTCTTCGTGGTCGTCCATCGTTGGAGCTCCTTACCTAGATGTCTGCCCTTCCACTGTAGGCAATCTGTCAAATTCATCTGCGCATTGCATAGCTTCGTGGCGGTAAATGCGTGGCAGCGCGCGGGCGCGGGCGGACCGTACGCGCGTCCCCGCGCGGCGGCGTTCGTGGTCATGCCGACGTCATGCCTCACGCGAGCGAGAAGTGGACGATCGGCGCTCCCGCGATGTCGTCCGGCCCGCGCGCGTGCAATGCTCTTGCCTGCGTACTTAGGTGTTGCATAGCTGTGAACAGGCCAAACGTGGAGGATGCTCGGATGGACGGGGAACGCAGCGCTCGCGGACATATCGCAGGATCTCGCGCGCAGGGTGGCCTGCGTGCTTGGATGCGGCCGCGGTCCGGCGCCCGGGGCGGCGCGTCGCGCGCGCTGCTCGCGCTGGCCGGCGCGCTCGGCGTGGCGGTCGCCGTGCCCGCGGTCGCCGCCGCCGCGGCGCTGCCCGCGATCACGACCAGCGTCGTGACGGCGCCGCTGGCGAACTTCGGCTCGCACCGCGGGGTCACGAGCACGGCGAGCTGCGCGGCCGGCTCGCGGCTCGTGGGCGGCGGCGGGTACCTGCGCCAGGCCGCCGATCCGACGGTGCCCCCGACCAACGGGCTCGTGCTCGGCGGCGTCAGCCCGTCGACCGGCGCGGCGCCCGTCGACCTCGCCGCGCCCGACGCGACGAGCGATCCCGCGTCGTGGTTTGCGATCGCGAACTTCACCGGCGTCAGCGAGGCGGGCGACCAGGCCTCGTCGTTCGCGCTCTGCGCGACGAGCGGCGGCCCCGCGCACACGATCGTCAAGACCGCCACCCGCACGGGCCTGCTCGCGACGCAGGAGGTCCAGCCCCCGAACCTCGCGACCGCGACCTGCCCGGCCGGCACCCGGCTGATCGGCGGCGGCGCGACGACGAGCACGCCCGACCAGGTCAACGACGGCGTGACGGTCGGCAACGCCGGCAACCTCAAGCCCGCCGGCAGCTATCCCTCCGACGCGTCCGGGATCGCGGCCGCCGACGGCTCGACGAGCGCGCACTCCTGATCGGCGTTCGGCTCGTCGGGGATCAGCGCCGCGACCGACGCCGTCACCGCGTACGCGCTCTGCTCGACCGACGCCGCGACGGCGCCGGTGCAGGTCGCGCGCGCCGACGTCGACGGGCCCGACGCGCAGGCCGGTACGACGATCACGACCGCGACCGCGACGTGCCCGGCGAGCACCCGGATGCTCGGCGGCGGCTACAGCTACGACGAGACGGTCGCCGGCGTCGGCAGCCGGCTGCAGCCCCAGCAGGGCTACCACCCGCGCGGCAGCTGGCCGAGCACCCCCGGGTCGCCGCCGGTCGCAGTAGGCGACGCGACCGCGAACCCGAGCATGTGGACCGCGCTCGTGCAGGCGGGCGGGCAGAGCCTGGCAAGCGGCAAGCACATGACGACGCGGGCCTTCGCGCTGTGCGCGACGCAGGCCGTCGCGACGGCCGCGCCCGTCGTGCAGACCGGCGATCCGAGCGCGACCGGCGCATCCTCGACGACGCTGGCCGGGACGATCACGCCCGGCGGCCTGTCGACGTCCTACGTCTTCGAGTACGGCACGTCGCTCGCGTTCGGCGCGATCACGACGCCCGACGGCGCGGGTGCCGGCCAGTCGCCCGTGGCGGTCAGCGCGCCGCTCTCCGGCCTGATCGCCGGCAGGACCTACTTCTACCGGCTCGTCGCGACGAACTCCCTCGGCACGACGTCCGGCACGGTGCATGGCGTCACGACGATCGGGTCGAGCGTGCCGGACGTGCAGACCAGCGTCGCGACGCAGGTCGGCGCCACGTCGGCGACGCTGACCGGGCTGCTGAACCCGAACGGTCAGCCGACGGCGTTCACGTTCGAGGTCCTCGGTCCCGGCGGCTCCCGGCTCACCGCGATCGACAACGCGGGCGCCGAGGGCGCGGTGGAGCCCGTCGCCCTTCCGCTGACCGGTCTCGCGCCCGCGACGACGTACCTCTACCGCCTCGTCGCGACGAACGCGAGCGGCACGAGCACCGGCCAGATCGCGAGCTTCACGACGAGCCCCGGGGCCGCCTGATGTCCGTGCTCGCCGCCCGCTTCAGCGCGCGCAGCGCCGACTGGCACCTGGACGCGCTGGCCAGCGTGCGCCGCGACGGCTACGCGATCGTCGAGGACGTCATGTCGCCGGCGCTGCTGGACCTCGCGCGCGACGCGATGTACGGCGCGCAGGACCAGATCCGCGCCGAGATCGGGCGCGAGCGCCTCGAGCGCGCCGGGGAGCTCGGCGTGCTGCGGCTCATGCTGCGCCACGACAGCCTGTTCTTCTCGCTGCTCGAGCTCGACGAGGTGCTCGCCGTGGTCGACGGGACGCTCCCCTCGACCGCGATCCTGCACCTGCAGAACGGCCTGATCCTGCCGCCGCGCGGCGCCGCCGACCCCGGCGAGATCTTCCAGAACAGCTTCCATCGCGACTTCCCCCGCCACATGGAGGGCTACGTCGCCTCGCTGAACACGTTCCTGGCGATCGACGAGTTCACGACGCTCAACGGCGCCACGCTGCTCGTGCCCGGCAGCCACCAGCGCGCGCAGGCGCCCGACCGCGCGGAGATGCAGTGCCGACATATGCATGCGCGACGTGCCTGCACGCCCTGCACGAGCGGCTCACCGCGACGCTGACGGCGATGGACGTCGGCTACGAGCTCGTCTTCGTCGACGACCGCGCGAAGGACGGCTCGTGGGACGTGCTCGCGCAGCTCGCCGCCGGCGACGCGCGCATGCGCGCGGTGCGCCTGTCGCGCAACTTCGGCCAGCACGTCGCGATCACCGCCGGCCTCGCGCAGGCGCGCGGCTCGTGGATCGTCGTCATGGACTGCGACCTGCAGGACCCGCCGGAGGAGATCCCGCGCCTCTATGCGAAGGCCCGCGAGGGCCACGACATCGTCTTCGCGCGGCGGCTGCGGCGGCCCGGCGCGCGCGGTCGCGTGCTCGCGGGACGGATCTACTTCAAGGCGCTCAACCGCGTCGCCGGCACGCGGATCGACCGCAGCTACGGGACGTTCAGCATCATCTCGCGCAAGGTCGCCGACGCGTACCTGCAGTTCCGCGACCGCGACCGCCACTACCTCTTCATCCTCTACTGGCTGGGCTTCAACCAGGCCACGATCGACGTTCCCGCCGCGGCGCGCCACTCCGGCACGAGCTCCTACGGCGCGCTCGCGCTCATGCGCCACGCGTTCGACGGGCTCGTCTTCCAGACCACCGCCGTGCTGCGCTGGATCGCCTACGCCGGGTTCGCGCTCGCCGCCTGCGGCGGGCTGCTCGCGTGCTACTTCGTGGCGGCCAACCTCAGCGGCGGCTCGCCCCCGGGGTGGACGAGCCTCGCGACGCTGCTGCTGCTGCTGACGGGCTTCGTGATCGCCTCCAGCGGCGTCGTCGGGCTGTACGTCGGCAAGATCTTCGAGCAGGTCAAGCAGCGCCCCCTGTACGTCGTCGACGAGGTGCTCGAGGCGGCGCCCCCCGGCAGCGCCGAGCCGACCGCGCCCGTGATCGCGGAGCCCGTCGAGCGTGCGGGCTGACCCGATGGCGCCCGTCGCGCAGCGCTCGATCGAGTCGGTCGTCGCCGGCTACTACTGCCGCGCGCTGACGCTGCACGGCCCGACGCATCGCGGCGTCGACTGGTCCACGCAGGAGTCCCAGGAGCTGCGCTTCGCGACGCTGCTGGACGGCATCGACTGGAGCGGGCGGCCGTCGCTGCTTGGACTTCGGCTGCGGCTACGGCGCGCTCGCCGGGCATCTCGACGACCTCGGCGTCGACTGCGACTACGTCGGCTACGACATCGCCCCGGCGATGATCGACGCCGCCCGCCGCACGCATCGCGACCGCGACGACCGCCGCT
>DASXCR010000131.1:0-12425 GCA_036491075.1 Solirubrobacteraceae bacterium | reverse complement strand
GCGAACTGGTTCGGCTGGATGAACCGCACGCTCGAGGCGACCGCGCGGCCCGAGGACGTGCCGTGGCTGTGGCGCCAGTACGCGTTTCGCGGCTACCTGCTGCTGCAGCGCGTCGACGTCGCGCTGCTGGAGGGACGGCTGGCGCCGGCCGTCTTCTACAACCTCATGATCGCGGGCCGCAAGCCCGCGTGATCGCGCCCCCCGCGTGACCTCGTGAGCGCGCTCTGCCGGCTCGGACTCGTCGCGCTCGGCGACAGCATCACCGTCGGCGAGGGCTCGATGGTCGCCGGCGTGACGGCGCTGTCGTGGGCGCAGTGGCTCGCGCGGGCGCTCGACCTGCCGTACTCGTCGTACGCGGTGAACGGGGCGGTCGTCGCGGACGTGCTCGCGCGCCAGCTGCCGCGCGTGCGCGCGCACTACGACCTCGCGGTGCTGTACGCGGGCGTCAACGACGTGCGCGGTCCCGCCTTCGACGCGGTGGCGTTCGAGCGCGACCTCGGTGCGGTCGCCGCCGGGCTGGCCGCGCGCGCGTCCCGGCTGCTCGTGCTGACGCTGCCGCACGATCTCGGCAGACCGACGTCCGCGCCCAAGCCCGAGCAGGCCAACGCCGCCGTGCGGCGCGTCGCGGCCCGCCACGGCGCGCTCGTCGCCGACCTCGCGGACTTCGGCGGCTGGACGATGGTGATCCCCGACGCCGTCCATCCGACGGCGCTCGGCCAGCTCGAGATCGCCGATCGGGCGGCGCGCGCGCTCGGCGCCGCGGTGCGACCGTCGTCGCTGGTCGCCGGGCAGCGCGGGTCCGACCGCGGGCATGCGTCCGCGCACGCGCGCATGCTGGTCCGGGATCTCGCCCGGCGAGCGCGCGAACGGGTGCGGTCGCGCTGACGCAGGTGGCGCAGGGTCGCGGGCTCGGCCGCGGTGTGCGGCGCGGCGCGGCGCCGGTGCCGGTGCCGGTACGGCGCGGTGCCGGTACGGCACGAGCGCAGCGGAGAGGCGGGGGACCGGGACCGTTCCGTCCCTCGCGGTCGGCGAGAGCCCGCGTGACGCGTGTCTTCTTTCGGACGAGTAGCGACGGCTACCCGCAGAGGATTAGCAGCGGCTACTCGCCCGAGATGGACCGTGGCGAGGACGGCCCGGCGCCTCGTGGGCATCGAAGCTCATGCATCCCCACCGACCGGCGCGACCGACCCGGACCCGATTCTGGCCGCCGGCGCCTCGTAGCATCGGAGCTCGTGCGCCTGCTCCCCTCGTTTGCCCGCGACGCCCCCGCTCCCGGTGTGCATCGCGGGCGCGACGTGGCGATCGGACGCGACGCGCGCCTGGAGGTCAACGCGGGCGCGCAGCTCGTCCTCGGAGACGGCTGCCGGATCGGCGAGCGGACGCGGATCGTCGTGCAGGCCGGACGCGTCGAGATCGGTGCCCACGGGGTGCTCGGCGAGCGCTGCACGCTCGTCGCGGTCTGCGCCATCACGATCGGGGCGCGCGCGCAGCTCGGCGACGGCGTCGTGCTCGTGGACTTCGACCACGTGATCGCGGACGTCGAGCGCCCGATCCGCGTGCAGGGGCTCGAGTCGACGCCGATCGTCGTCGGCGACGGCGCGCGGATCGGCTTCGGAGCAAGCCTCCTGCGCGGCGTGAGCGTGGGCGCGGGCGCGACCGTCGACCCGCACGCGGTCGTCACGCGCGACGTGGCGCCGGGAGCGCATGTCGGCGGCGTCCCGGCCAAGCCCGGCGACCGCGTCACGCCTCTGGATTGAGCCGCCCGCTCAGGCACGACGCCCCGCCCGCCGTCCGGCGACGGCGTCCGCTCAGAAGCCGTGCGTACCGGCGCGCAGGCGCAGGATGTCGATGCGGCCCTTGCCGCACACCGCGCCGAGCTTCCAGGCCAGGAGCAGGTGCGTGGTCTCGTCGGGCGGGGTCACCTCGATCTTCGCCGGCGTCGGCTCGCACGCGCCGCTCGCCGGCTCGGAGCCCGACGGGATGGCCGTCCAGTGCAGCAGCGTGCTCGCGCGCGCCCCGGCGCGCAGCGAGACGCGCTGCGGGCTGGCGCTGTCGCGCACGACGTTCGTCGGCAGGCCGTGGCCCTTCGCGTCGAGCAGGCGCATCCCGACGTAGCCGGCGACGCTGCACGTGCTCTGCGAGCGGTTGCGCAGGACGAGCACCGCGTAGCGCTGGCCGGCACCCGGGCTGCCGGCGTGCAGCGTGCCGGACAGGTCGCGGGTGTGGCAGCGGGCCGTCGCGGCCGTGCTGGCGGACGATGTCGCCGCGAGCAGCGCGCCCGCTGCCAGTACGCCAAACCAGACGATCCGCACAGACCTCATCGGCCAGACCGTAGCGCCTCGATCAGCTCGCCCTTGTTCATCTTCGAGCGCCCGTCGACCCCGACCTCGCGCGCGCGCTGCTCGAGCTCGGCCTTCGTGCGGTCCTCGTAGCTCTCGGCCTTGCCTCCGCGGACGCCGGCCTCGTGGGCGTCGGTGTTGGCGATCCGCGCCGCCTTGGGCTTGCTCATGCCCTCGTCGCGCAGCGCCTCGTAGCGCTCGTCGTCCTGGATCGTGGGCCCGTGGTCCTTCGCCATGGCGATGTCCTCCTTCGTGGTCGTGCGATCGATCGCCGTGTACCCGCTCGCGCGCATCCGTGTGCGACGCTGCCGCGATGGCCGAGCCTGGATCCGCCGGACCTCGCGGCGCGCCACGCTCGTGAGCCTCGGGCGCGGCGAGCGTCGCCGGTGACCGCGGAGACGGCTGCCCTGCTCGCGGCGGCGGGCTTCGGCGCCGGGGCCGTGAACGCCGTCGCGGGCGGCGGGTCGCTGATCTCGTTCCCGGCGCTGCTCGCGGCGGGCTACCCGAGCGTCGCCGCCAACGTCACGAACTCGATCGCGCTGCTGCCGGGCTATCTCGGCGGATCGTTCGCCTACCGCGAGGAGCTCGGCGCACAGCGCGAGCGGGTGCGCCGGCTCGCGCCGACGAGCGTGCTCGGCGCGGCTGCGGGCGCGGCGCTGCTGCTGCTCAGCCCGGCGTCGGTGTTCCGCGCGCTGGTGCCGTGGCTGATCCTCGCCGCCTGCCTGCTGCTGGCGCTGCAGCCGCGCGCGGCCGCCCTCGCCCGCCGCAGCCATCGCGCGGGCTCGCCGGTCGTGCTGCACGGCGCGCTGTTCGCGACGACGCTGTACGGCGGCTACTTCGGCGCCGGCCTCGGGATCATCCTGCTCGCCCTGCTCGGCACGCTGCTGCCCGACGACATGCAGCGCCTGAACGCGCTGAAGGGCGTGACGTCGCTGCTGGTGGCGATCGTCAGCGCCGCCGGCTTCGCGCTGTTCGGGCCGATCGCATGGGGCGCAGCGCTGCTCGTCGCCGCGGGCGCGGCGCTTGGCGGTGTCGCGGGCGTGCGCGTGGCGCGCCGGCTGCCCGCCCCGCTGCTGCGCGGCGTCGTGATCGCCTACGGGGTCGTGGTCGCGATCACGCTGCTCGTCTGAGCCTCGTGGCGCCGGAGCGCCGGCCGGCGACACCTTCGCGCCACGACGGCCTGGGTCCGGGCGCGACGCCGGTCAGTTGACCGACGGGTCGACCGGCATCCGCGCCACGACCGCGAAGTGCCCGCCCTTGCGCGACAGCACGCGCTGCCAGAGCTCGTCCGCGTCGGGGTCGAAGATGTCGTCGAGCCCGGCGGGCGCGACGAACCAGTCGTCGCGCGCGAGCTCCGCGTCGAGCTGGCCCGGGCCCCAGCCCGCGTAGCCGGCGAACACGCGGGCGCGGCGGGTCGTGCCGACGAGGTCGTCGATCTCGCTGCCGTCGCCCATCAGCCCGACCGCGCCGAGCACCGGCAGCGCCGCGTCCGAGGCGTCATCGAACTCCGCCAGCACGAGCAGCGCGTCGGGCTGGACCGGCCCGCCCTCGTCGATCGTCGCCTCGTCGCCGATCAGCGGCGCGAGCTCGGGCGCCGACTCGCCGACGATCAGCTCGCCCGCGCGGTTGAGCACGAGCCCGAGCGCACCGTCCTCGCTGTGCTCGCAGACGAGCACGACGGTACGGGCGAAGTTCGGGTCCGGCAGCGTCGCGCCGGCGATCAGGAGCTTTCCGCGCAGGGAGTCGATCTGCGCTTTCTACCCGGTCGGGGCGGTCGGCGGCTGTTTGCGGCGCGCCGGCGAACCTCTAGGCTCGCGACATGGCCGAGACGACGAAGTTCCTGCTGGCCGAGGACGCGATCCCGACCCACTGGGTGAACCTCCTCCCCGACCTGCCGGGCGAGCCGCTGCCGCCGCTGAACCCGCAGACGATGGCGCCCGCCGGGCCGCCCGACCTGACGCCGATCTTCCCGACGGAGCTCATCCTCCAAGAGGTCTCCGGCGAGGTGGAGATCGAGATCCCCGACGAGGTTCGCGAGATCTACAAGCTGTGGCGCCCGACCCCGCTGTTTCGCGCGCGGCGCCTGGAGAAGGCGCTCGGCACGCCGGCGCACATCTACTACAAGTACGAGGGGGTATCGCCGGCCGGCTCGCACAAGCCGAACACCGCGGTGCCGCAGGCCTACGCGAACGCCCAGGCCGGGATCAAGCGCCTGACGACCGAGACCGGCGCGGGGCAGTGGGGCTCGTCGCTGGCGTTCGCGTGCTCGCTGTTCGGGTTGGAGTGCGAGGTCTTCATGGTCGGCTCGTCGTATGACCAGAAGCCCTACCGCCGCTCGATGATCCAGACGTGGGGCGCGACCGTGCACCGCTCACCGTCCACGCGCACGCAGTCGGGGATCGCAAACGCGTCGCATCCGACCGGCTCGCTGGGGATCGCGATCTCCGAGGCCGTCGAGGTCGCCGCCCAGGACCCCGATGCCAACTACGCGCTCGGCTCGGTCCTCAACCACGTCCTGCTGCACCAGACGGTCATCGACCAGGAGACGATCGCGCAGATGGAGATGGCCGGCGAGGAGCCCGACGTCGTCATCGGCTGCGTCGGCGGCGGCTCGAACTTCGCCGGGCTGACGTTCCCGTGGATCCGGCGCAAGCTGCGCTCGGCGAGCGGCGCCGGTCCCCGCTTCCTCGCCGTCGAGCCGGCCGCGTGCCCGACCCTGACGAAGGGCGTCTACGCCTACGACTACGGCGACACCGCGGGCCTCACGCCGCTGATGGCGATGTACACGCTCGGGCACGACTTCGTCCCGCCGCCCGTGCACGCGGGCGGGCTGCGCTACCACGGCGACGCGCCGATGGTCTGCGCGCTGCTGAAGGCCGGGATGCTCGAGGCGAAGGCCTACCGCCAGAACGAGACGTTCGCAGCGGCGCTGGAGTTCGCGCGCCACGAGGGGATCATCCCGGCGCCCGAGCCCGCGCACGCGATCCGCGCCGCGATCGACGAGGCGCTGGCGGCGAAGGAGGCCGGCGAGGCGCGCGTGATCCTGTTCGGGCTCTGCGGCCACGGCAACTTCGACCTCGCCGCTTACGACGCCTACCTGGCCGGAACGCTCGAGGACCCGGAGTTCTCGCAGTCCGACCTGGACTCGGCGCTCGCGGCACTTCCCGAGGGAGCGCCAAGCGTGGCCTGAGCAACCGCGGTCACAGCGGCCGGCGTGCTGCGAAGTGACCGGTGATGGCACGCGCACCACGACCCGACGCCGACGACGGCGCCCTGCTGCGCGGCGGCGCGCACGGCTTCGAGCTGTTCTACGAGCGCCACGAGCGGGCCGTGCTGGCGTTCTTCGTGCACCGCACGGGCCGCTCGGAGCTCGCCGCCGACCTCGCGGCCGAGACGTTCGCGCGCGCACTCGCCGGGCGCGAGCGGCGGCCGCCTCCTACGCCACGTTCTCCAGCGCGCCCACGCCGACCGCCCAGCGGTTCGCGGGCGCCTTGCCCCAGCGCGCCGCGCGGGCGTAGCGCATGAGCGCCGGGAAGTACTCCTCGATCGGCGGCGGCTTCGCGCCGAGCGTGCGCCGGCCGCGCAACGCGTCGAACGTGCAGCGCACCTTGAAATACGACATGAACACCCCGGCGCGCACCTCGGCCGAGGGGTCGACGCCGGGGCCGACGAACGTCGGCGGCGTGGTGTCGAAGAAGTCCGCGGCCATCGTCGCGAGGCGCTGGTTGGAGACGGCCTCGTCGCTTGCGACCACGTGAAACGGGCCGCAGCGCACCGGACCGGTGAGCAGCTCGAGCAGCGCATCGGCGACGACGTCCACCGGGACGATGTCGATCGGCGCGTGCGCGTCGCCCGGAATCGGGTCGAAGAGCCCGCGGGCGAACGCCTGCAGCGGCCAGTAGATGACGTTGAAGCACGGCGTCCAGCCGGTGACGCTGTCGCCGACGATCACGCTCGGGCGCAGGATCGCGGCCGGCAGTCCGCTGTCGTGGACGAGCTGCTCGGCCTCGAGCTTGGTCTGCTCGTAGGTGTTGCGAAAGCTCTGCCCGACGTCGCCCTGGCGCTCGCGCGCGCGGCCGCCGCGCTCGCCCGCGACGTACGCGGTCGAGACGTGCACGACGCGATCCAGCGCTCCGTAGTCGCGCGCCTCGGCCGCGAGCCGCAGGATCTCGCGCGTGCCCTCGACGTTGATGCGCCGCGCCTCCTCGAGCTCGAGCGTGAAGCTCACCGACGCCGCGCAGTGCACGACCGCGCCGATGCTCTCGGTGAGCTCGTCGCGGGTGGACTCGCTCATGCCCAGGCCCGGCTGCTCGAGATCCGCCGCGACAGCGCGCACGCGGCCGCGCACGGCATGCCGGTCCGCCGGAGCGATGAGCAGCCTCATGAGGTCGTCGATGCGCCGCTCGGCGGCTGCGTCGTCCTGCGCGCGGACGAGCGCGACGACGTCGCGGTCGGTCTGCTCGAGCACGCGCACGAGCAGCTCCATGCCGACGAACCCGGTCGCTCCGGTGAGCAGCACCGGCCGCTCGTCGTGGTGTCGCGGGGTGATGGTGAGCGTCGTATCGATCACACTCACAGAGTCACGGGTATCGCATCGGATTGCCAACGGTTCCCCCCAACCGGGGGGTGTTCCGGGCGGCGGCCCCCGCGACGCGGCCGGGAGCGGCGATCGTCAGGCGAGCAGCCCGAGGCGCTGCGCGCGCTGCACGGCCTCGGCGCGGTTGCGAACCTCGAGCTTGCGATACAGCACGCTCGTGTGTTCCTTGACCGTGTGCGGCGAGAGGTGCAGCTCGGCGGCGATCTCGCGGTTCGTCGCGCCGCCGGCGACGCGCTCGAGCACCTCGCGCTCGCGACCGGACAGCACGAGCTGGCCGTCGCTGGACGGTGCGCGCGGCGCCAGCGCGGCGCCGCCCGCGACGGTCCGCACCGCGCGCGCGATGTCCGCCGCAGGCCAGTCCTTCGGCACGAAGCCGCTCGCACCGCACGCGCTCGCCGTCGAGGCCGAGACGCGCCCCGCGCCCGAGATCAGCAGCACCCGCAGCTCGGGACGCTCGGTGCGCAGGCGCTCGCAGACGTCCGGCCCGGACTCCTCGCCGAGGAAGAGGTCGACGAGCGCGATGTCCGGCGCGTAGCGGCGCGTCAGCGCGAGCGCCTCGTCGCCGGTGCGCGCCGACATGCAGCGCTCGACCCAGCTGAGCTCGCCGAGCATGAGCCGAAAGCCCCAGTGCACGACGTCGTGGTCGTCGACGACGAGGACGCGCAGGCGATCGGTGCCCGCGGTCGTGCTCACGTGTCGTCCTTCGGGATCGGCACGACGAGCCGCACCTGCCACGTGCCGGGCGAGCGCTCGCCGAACTCCACCAGGCCGCCCGCCTGCAGCGCCTCGAGCGCGGCGAGGCGCAGGCCGACGCCGGTGCTCGCGGCGCGGCGCGACGGCACGCCGTCGTTCTCGATCTCGAGCACCAGCGTGCCGTCGTCGGTGTGCGCGCGGACGAGCAGGCGGCGCGCGTCGGCGTGCTTGCGCGCGTTGCGGACGGCCTCGGTGAGGACCGACTGCGCGAGCGGCTCGAGCGAGGCGGGTACGCCCTCGACGGCGCCTTCGACGCAGATCCCGAGATCGCGATGCTCCGCGCTCAGGCGGTGAAGCTCGGCGGCGAGCGTCGTGCCGGTCGGCGGCGAGGTGCGGCCCAGCGGGCGCTGCAGCGCCGAGCGCAGCTCTCCGAGCGCGGCGCGCACCTCCGCCGCGCAGCGCCCGCGCGCCGCGGGGCTCAGCGGCTGCTCGGAGGACAGCGCGAGCGAGACGCCGAACAGCCGCTGCACGACGCCGTCGTGGATGTCGCGGGCGAAGTCGATGCGCTCCTCGAGCTCGCGCGCGCGCTCGCCGTGGTAGGTCGCGCTGTGCGACGCGGCCGCCAGCGCGAGCGTCTTGCCGAGCATCCACAGCAGCTCGCGCCGCGGCTCGTCGATCGGCGACGTCCCGGCCGCCGGCTCGGCGAGGATCACGCCGATCCAGCGGCCCGCGGCGATGATCGGCACGTAGACGAGCGGGTGGTCGCCGGCGAGCTGCGCGAAGTCCTCGGAGATGTCGTGGCCGTGCTCGGCGAGCACCTCGATCACGCGATCCTCGGTCAGCGCCTGGCGCGCGACCGGCGCGGACTCGACGGTCACGTGGCGGCCGGCGAAGCTCTCCAGCGCGACGCCGTGCGCGCCCGCGGCGTGGACGCGACGGCGCGCGTCGTCGTAGCTGAAGATCACGGCGCGCTCCATCTGCGTGAGGCGGCAGACGGCCTCGGCGAGGCGCGAGAAGAACTGCTCGGAGCCGGGCTGCTCGTCGATCCCGGCGATGACGTCGGAGAGCAGCTCGAGCGCGGCGATCGAGTGCGCGGCCGGAGTCTGCGATGCGCTGGCGTCCACACGCTCATCGTGACGGACCGATGCGACGGTCATGTTGTCCGCCCGCTTGCGCGACGTTGGCGCACGCGCGTCGCGGCGGCGAGCGGAGGCTGCACGTCGCGACGCGCGATCGCCGTTCGGCGGAACGACCCGCCGTCAGCGGGCGGCGTGCGGCGCGTACGCGCCGCCGGTCGCGCTCGCCGCCGCGGGGGCCTTGGCCACGGGGCGTGCGCTGCCCTGCGACGCCTTCGCGGGCGAGCCCTTGGACGCCGACCGCGTGCTCGCCTTCGACGCGCTCGACGCCTTGGTCGTCTTCGCGGCGACGGGCGCCACCGCGGGCGCGGCCGGGCTCGTCAGCGCCACGCCGGGGATCGCGGTCGTCCCCGCCAGATAGGGCGCGGGGTTCTCCGGCGTGCCCGAGACGCGCGTCTCGAAGTGCAGGTGCGGTCCGGTCGTGTTGCCCGTCATGCCGACGCGCCCGATCATCTGGCCCGCCGCGACGAACGCGCCCTTCGCGACGCCGATCACCGACAGATGCGCGTAGCACGTCGAGAACGTCGAGCTGTGCTGCACGCAGATGTACTTGCCGTAGCCGCTCTCGGTGCCCGCGAACGTGACCCTGCCGCACGCCGCGGCGCGCACGGCGGTGCCGATCGGCGCCGCGAGGTCGATGCCGGGGTGGTCGCGGCCGTCGCCGAACGGGCTCGTCACGGTGCCGTGCAGCGGCGCTGCGATGAGCCCCCCGCAGGTGCCGGGGGCGGCCGGGGCCGTCGTGGGCGTCGTCGGCGGGGCCGTCGTCGTGGCGTCCACCGGCGTCGACACGGCGGCCTTCAGCAGCGCCAGCCAGGTCGCGGAGTCGACCTTGCCCGTGCGCGGCAGGCCGTTGCGCGTCTGGAAGTCGCGCAGCGCGCCGGCCGTGACCGGTCCGAAGATCCCGTCGGCCGCGACGCCGAGCACGCGCTGGACCTGCGCGACCGTGCTGCCGGTCGAGCCGCGCTGTAGGACCTTGCCCGCGAACTGGCGCTTCAGCGGCTGGACGGCCGAGGACGGCGCCGTGCCGCGGCTCGCCGCCGAGGCGAAGGCCGTCGGCAGCAGCGGCGTCACGAGCAGGGCGGCGCTGACGGCGGCGGCGGCGCCCTTCGTCTTGGGTGCCGACCGGCGCTGCGTCGCGGCGAGCTCGCGACGGCGTAGCGAGCGCTCCAGCGAGATCGCCCAGAGCTCGCAGGACGCCAGGTCACGGTGCGGCGTGATGGCGTTGGCGGGGGCCAGATACGACTCGAACACGCGGACAGTCCTCCACTCGGCGATCTCTTTGTCTCGCCTACGGGGTTAGCTGCCGGGCTCGCGCGCAAAGACCGCGCTACGCCGTCTACGACGGCGATTCGCCCCCGTGATCAGCATCGATCACCATGGGTCCCCCGCTCCCGCGACGTCGGACGCCGCGGGACTCGGCTCGTCGTTATGAAAACACAAGCGGCGGCGGAGTTGCGCCGCTCGACCGATTCGCGTTTCCCGCACGTTGCGGGGTCCGAGCTGAAGCCGGCCCGGAGTTGGGCCGCAAGCGTCCGCCATCCGGACGTCTTCGGCCCAAACCCGTCCGCTACGCACGGCTGGTCGCGCGAGAGAGGTCCCGACCCCTCAGGATGCTCCGGCCCGCCGCGCGAGGCGCCGGCGCAGCGTCGCGGTCGTGCGCGCCCGTGCCGCGGCCCGCAACTGGCTGACGCGCAACCGCAGGAGTCCCGCGGCCTCGGCACTCGGGCGAAAGGGGTCGGCGATGACGCGGTCGTCCTCGAGGCCGTGCGCGGCCCATGGGATCTCGTCGACGAGAGCGAGCAGCGCGGGGCCGGCGAGCGGCGGCGCGGAGTCCAGCGCGGCGAGGTCGCGCAGCAGTTGCGCGTCGGACTCGCCCGCCAGCCGGATCACGACCGCGTGGCTCGTCGCGAAGCTCCCGCTCGTGTCGGCGGACACCGCCCGCTGCGCGAAGCGATCCATCAATCTCTCCACTGTGTAGGACATACGCCTCTCGATTGACCAGGGGTATACGCCACTGTACGATCCACCACCATGAAGTCAATGTCGTACAATTTCGGCGTGTTGGACCTCGAGCGTGCCGGCGAGACGTCCATCACCCAGCAGCTCGTCGACCACATCGCGGGCCTCGTCGACAGCGGCGAGCTCGAGCCGGGCGCGAAGCTCCCGGCGACCCGCGCGCTCGCCACGGACGCGGACATCAACCACCTCACCGCCGTGCGGGTGTACCGGCGCCTGTCGGAGCTCGGCTACGTCACCGCGGCGGTCGGGCGCGGGACGTTCGTGCGCCGCAACGTGCCGGCCGCGGTCGCGGAGGACAACGACGACTGGCAGCTCGGGATGCTCGCTCCGCGCACGCCGTCCTACGCCGACGAGATGCTGCGCGACTCGCTGCACGCGCCGTTTCGCAGCGACGTCATCGCGCTCGCCTCCGGCTTCCCCGATCCGGAGCTGTGCCCGTCGCGAGAGCTCGCGCAGATCGCCGCCGACCTCGCTCGCGAGCACCCGCGCGCCGTCACGGACTACCTCGAGGTCGAGGGGCTCGCGGAGCTGCGCGAGCGGCTCGCGCAGCTCGGCGTCCAGGCCGGCTACGCGACCCGCGCCGACGAGATCCTCGTCACGTCGGGCGCGCGCCAGGCGCTCGACCTCGTCGCCCGCGCGACGCTGAGCCCGGGCGACGTGGCGGTCGTCGAGTCGCCGACCTTCGCGGGCACGCTCGCGTCGTTGCAGTCGACCGGCGCCCGCGTCCTGCCGCTGCCGGTCGACGCCGACGGCCCCGACGTCGACGCACTCGAGCGGATCCTCGCGCGCCACGAGGTCAAGCTCGTCGCGCTGCAGGCGTCCTGCCAGAACCCGACCGGCGCGGACCTCTCGCCCGCGCGCCGCGAGCGCCTGCTCGAGCTCGCCCGCACGCGCGGCTTCTTCGTCCTCGACGACGGCGTCTACGCGACGATCCGCTACGAGGGCACGCCGCTGCCGCGTCTGCGCGCGTCCGCCCCCTCACACGTCATCTACGTCGACTCGCTGTCCAAGACGATCGGCGGCGGGCTGCGCGTCGGCTGGATCGCCGCGGGCGGGCCGGTGTACGACCGGCTGGTCCAGCTCAAGCTCGACTCCGACATCCACACCGCCGCGCTGCCGCAGTACCTCGGCGCGCACTACCTGCGCGGCGACCGCCACGCGCGGCTGCTCGCGGACGCGATCCCGGTCTACCGCCGCCGCCGCGACGCGCTCATGAGCGCGCTCGATCGCCACCTCGGCCGGGACGCGAGCTGGACGGTGCCCGCGGGGGGCCACCACACGTGGGTCACGCTCCACGACCCGGTCGACGAGCGGGCGCTGTACGTCGAGGCGGTGCGATCCGGCGTGTCGTTTCTGCCGGGCGGCGCGATCCAGGCCGAGAAGTCCTCGCGCACGAGCATGCGCCTGTCGTTCGGCCTCGTCGAGCCGGCGGTCCACGACGAGGCGGTGCGACGGCTCGCGGTCGCGCTGCGCGAGGTCCGCCGGCGTGGGCGCGGGCGGGCGACCGGCGCGCTGTCGTAGACGCGCCGCGCCGCGCCGCGCGTGCGGGTGGGCGCCGGGGCATACTTCGAACCGACCCGCACGCCACGAACGCCGAAGGAGCCCTCACATGCAAGTCACCTGGCTCGGCCACGCCAGCTT
>DASXCR010000130.1:0-20049 GCA_036491075.1 Solirubrobacteraceae bacterium | reverse complement strand
GAGGTGGGTGCGGGCGAAGGCGTCCGTGACCGGCAGCGGCGGGCCGTCGCCGGCGTACGGCGCCATCGCGCGCTGGCGGTGCAGCGGGGTGCGGTAGTACTCGCGCGCGCCGATCCCGGCGGCGTTCAGGCCGGCGACGAGCTCGTCGGAGCGGTCGCTGTGGACGACGTAGAGGTGCCACGCGGGGGTGGCGCCGGGCGCGGCCCGCGGAAGCGCGACGAGCTGCCCGAGACCGGCGTCCGCATAGTGCTGCGCCGCAGCGCGGCGGCCCCGCGCCCAGTCGTCGACGTGCGGCAGCATGACCCGCAGCACCGCGGCCTGCAGCTCGTCCAGGCGCGAGTTGTAGCCGACGTGCTCGTAGGCGATCCGGTCGGGCGAGCCGTGGAAGCGCAGCGTGCGCGCGAGCTCGGCGATCGCGTCGTCGTCGGTCGTGATCGCGCCGCCGTCGCCGATCGCGCCGAGGTTCTTGGAGGGATAGAAGCTGAACGTCGCGGCGCTGCCGAGCGCGCCGGGCCGGCCGGCCTCGCAGCGCGCGCCCATCGCCTGCGCGGCGTCCTCGAGCACCGGCACGCCGAGCGCCGCGATCTCGGCGATCGGCGCGACGTTGCCGAACAGGTGCACGGCGACGACGGCCTTCGTGCGCGGCGTCAGGGCGGCCCTGACCGTCTGCGCGGTGACGGTGCTCGTGTCCGGGTCGATGTCGCAGAAGACAGGCCGCGCGCCGGTCGGCGGGATCGCCTCGGCGCTGGCGTAGAACGTGTACGACGGGACGACGACCTCGTCGCCGGGCCCGACGCCGATCGCCCGCAGCGCGATCGTCAGCGCCTCGGTGCCGTTCGCGACACCGACCGCGTGGCGCGCGCCGGTGTAGGCGGCGAGCTCGGCCTCGAACGCGCTCACCTCGGGTCCGAGGATGAACTGGCCCGAGTCGACGACCCGCGCGATCGCGGCGTCGATCTGCGGACGCAGCTCGCGCAGCGCCGTCATCGTGTCGAAGAGTCCCACGGCCATCGCGCCAACAGTAGAGGCCGCCAGTGGGTCTCGCGCGGACGTGGTGCGGGACACGCCGGGATCCGGCGCCGCCGGGCCAGGACACAGGCCGAGAGTGGCCCGCCGGGCGATCGAGGTCCGAGGACGCCGCGTGGCGGTGATCGGCGCCGGCGTCCCACGTGCAACGTCCGCGCGGGGCGCACTAGCATCCGCCGGATCGTGGCGCCGCTCGTCGATCCGGACTTCTGGCGCGGCCGCGACGTCCTGCTGACGGGCCACACGGGCTTCAAGGGGGCCTGGCTGTCGCTCTGGCTGCAGGCGCTCGGCGCGCGCGTCACGGGCCTCGCCGACGCCGTCCCGACCGACCCGTCGCTGTATGAGATCGCGCGCGTCGCCGGCGGCATGGTCGCGGACCTGCGCGTCGACGTCCGCGACCACGACGCCGTGCGCGCGGCTTGCATCGCGACGGCGCCCGAGATCGTCGTCCACATGGCCGCGCAGGCGCTCGTGCGCCCGTCCTACGCCGACCCGCGCGCGACGTTCGAAACGAACGTCATGGGGACGGTCAACGTGCTCGACGCCGTCCGCGCGACGCCGTCGGTGCGCGCGATCGTGAACGTGACGTCCGACAAGTGCTACGCGAACGACCCGGGCCGCGAGCCGCGCGCGTTCGTCGAGGGCGACCCGATGGGCGGCCACGACCCGTACTCGAGCTCGAAGGGCTGCGCCGAGCTCGTCGCCGACGCCTATCGCAGCTCGTTCTTCTCCGGCGGGCCGGGCGCGGTGCGGTTGGGCTCCGCGCGCGCCGGCAACGTCGTCGGCGGCGGCGACTGGGGCGAGGATCGCCTGATCCCCGACATCGTCCGCGGCGCGCTCGCCGCCACGCCGATCGCGGTCCGCAACCCCGAGGCGGTGCGGCCGTGGCAGCACGTGCTCAACCCGTTGTCGGGCTACCTGCGCCTGGCCGAGGCGCTGCACGGCGCGGCCGAGGACGGCGGCGGCTGGAACTTCGGGCCGGCGAGCGGCGATGCGCGGTCGGTGCGCTGGATCGCCGACCGCGTCACCGAGCTGTGGGACGGCGAGCTCGCGTGGGAGTTCGATCCAGGCCCCCACCCGCCCGAGGCGTACTTCCTCACGCTCGACTCGGCGAAGGCACGCGAGCGGCTGGGCTGGGCGCCGACGTGGGACCTCGACGCCACGCTGCACGCGATCGTCGCCTGGTACGCCGCGCTGCGCGCCGGCGAGGACATGCGCGACGTCACGCTCGCGCAGATCGCGGACTTCACTGCCGCGGGCTCGCTGGCCTGACGCTGCGCTGCGGCGTTCGCGGCCGCGGGCGCGGGCGCCGGCGCCGGCGTCGCGCGACGGGGGGCTCCCGCCGCCGGCGGGCTCGCGCAGCTGAGCAGAAGGTCCCGCTCGCGGCTCAGGCGCGGCAGTCGACGACGACGGGCGCCGCGGGCAGCGCCGTCGCCCACGCCGGTTGCGGTATCGACACCGCCGCGCCCCCGCCCTTCGGCTTGGCGACGTACCTCGCCTTCCCCGTGACGTCCCAGGGGATCGAGCTGCCGGGCCGGATGTTGGCGACGGCGGACATGCGCACGCCGTACCAGTGCGTGGCGCCGCGCTGTGCCCTGCCGTGCGAGTAGCAGCGGTCGAGCGCGCGCTTGACCTTCGACTCGAACTGCCCCTGGAAGCGCATGTTCGCGGTGTGGCTCATCGGCGTGAGGTTCTTCGAGACGCCGGGTCCGCCGAGGTTGTCGTTGAGCAGGTGGCCCTTGATCCAGGTCTTGCCGAGGTACGCGGTCTGGTTGAGCCAGTTGACGGCCGGACAGGCCCCCGTCCCGGGACGCGAACCGTAGTTCGACGGGCGCCCGGCGGCGGGGCCGAGGGTCGCGGTCACCCACGTGCCGCCGTCGACGGGGTCGACGGGGCCGTAGCTCGGCCCGACCCAGTCGACCTGATGCTCGATCGCATCGGTCTGGACGCGCACGCGCCCCGAGCGGCGCGGAGCCGTCTTGAGCTTGGCGCGGGCGAGGACCGCGCTCTCGCCGATCTTGGCGCGGGCCAGGATCGGGCTCTCGCCGACGGCGGCGTGCGCCGCCATCGCGCGTTCGCTTGTGGACTCCTCGGCGCCGCGCTGCCCGACGCAGCGCGCGAGCAGGCCGGCGAGCGCGTCGCCGCGCTGCTGGCTCTCGGCCACGCGCGAGTGCAACGGCACCCGTTCGCGGCCCGACGCGAACTGCCGCGGCACGGCGGATCCACCGCGGGCCTGGGTCGAACGCGACGCGCTCACGGCGGCGCGCTGCGCGCGGGGCTCGCGCGCCGCCGTCGTCACCGCTTCCTCGAACGCCACCATGACCCGCCTCCCGTGCTCGAAATCGCAGGCGCAGCCGAGCGTATCGCGCCGCTGCCGCGCGCGGAAGGCGTCAGCCGGCGAGCAGCTTCAGGTCTGACCGGGTCATCAGCCGGATCAGCTGCTCGAAGCTCGTCTTCGGCTCCCAGCCAAGCTGCGTCTTCGCCTTGGTGGGGTCGCCGATCAGCTGGTCGACCTCGGCGGGGCGCAGGAACCGCGGATCGATCTCGACGTAGCGCTCCCAGTCGTCGACGCCGGCCTCGTCGAAGGCGATCTGCACGCACTCGCGGACGCTGTTCGTCCGGTTCGTGGCGATGACGAAGTCCTCGGGCTCGTCGCACTGGAGCATGAGGTACATCGCCTCGACGTAGTCCTTCGCGTAGCCCCAGTCGCGCTGCGCGTCGAGGTTGCCGAGCGCCAGCCCGTCGCGGATCCCATGCTTGATCGCGGCCGCATGCCAGGTGATCTTGCGCGTCACGAACTCCAGCCCGCGACGTGGGCTCTCATGGTTGAACAATATTCCGCAGCAGGCGAAGAGGTCGTATGACTCACGGTAATTCACCGTGATGAAGTGCCCATATGCCTTCGCCACGCCGTAGGGCGAGCGCGGGTAGAACGGCGTCGTCTCGGTCTGCGGGACCTCGAGCACCTTGCCGAACATCTCCGAGCTCGATGCCTGGTAGAAGCGCGCGCCCGGCGCCGCCTCGCGGACCGCTTCGAGCATCCGCGTCACGCCGACGCCGGTGAACTCCGCGGTCAGGGTCGGCTGCAGCCAGGACACCGCGACGAAGCTCATCGCCGCGAGGTTGTAGATCTCGTCGGGCTTCGAGGCGCGGATCGTGTCGACGAGCGAGCGATGGTCGAGCAGGTCGCCCTGGTGCAGGGTGATCCGATCGCGCAGGTGCTCGATGCGATCGAACTTCTCCGTCGAAGCGCGGCGGACCATCCCGTGGACCTCGTATCCCTGCTCGAGCAGCAGCTCGGCGAGATAGGAGCCGTCCTGTCCGGTGATCCCGGTGATGAGAGCGGAGCGCGCCACGAACGCGCCTCAGACTACCCTGGGCTGGTGAAAGCGGTGATTCTCGCCGGCGGTCTCGGTTCGCGCCTGAGCGAGGAGACGACCGTCAAGCCCAAGCCGATGGTCGAGGTCGGCGGCAAGCCGATCCTCTGGCACATCATGAAGATCTACGCCGCCCACGGCGTCGACGAGTTCGTCGTCTGCCTTGGCTACAAGGGCTACGTCATCAAGGAGTGGTTCGCCAACTACGCCCTGCACACGTCCGACGTGACGTTCGACCTGCGCAGCGGCGAGATGGAGGTCCACAAGTCCACGACCGAGCCGTGGCGCGTGACGCTCGTCGACACCGGCGCCGAGACGATGACCGGCGGCCGCCTGAAGCGGGTCATGCCGTACCTCGGCGACGAGACCTTCTGCCTGACCTACGGCGACGGCGTCGCGAACGTCGACGTCCGCGCGCTGATCGCCCATCACAAGCAGCAGGGCCGCATGGCGACGGTCACGGCCGTGCAGCCGCCCGGGCGCTTCGGGTCGCTCGAGGTGCAGGGCGACGCGGTGCGCCGCTTCGCCGAGAAGCCGCGTGGCGACGGCGCCTGGATCAACGGGGGGTTCTTCGTCTGCGAGCCCGCCGTCGGCGCGACGATCGCCGGCGACCACACGAAGTGGGAGGAGGAGCCGTTGCGCGACATCGCCGACCGCGGCGAGCTGACCGTCTATCACCACCGCGGCTTCTGGCAGGCGATGGACACGCTGCGCGAGCGCAACGAGCTGCAGGCGATGTGGGAGTCCGGCGAGGCCGCCTGGTGCACGTGGTGACCCCCGCGCACGCGCCCACGCCGCCGCCCTGTCGCTTCTGCGCCGCGCCGCTGCGCCACGTCTTCGCCGACCTCGGCATGTCGCCGGTCGCCAACGACAACGTCCCGCTCGAGCATGCGGGCGCGATGGAGCCGTTCTTCCCGCTGTGCGCGCTCGTCTGCGCGGAGTGCTTCCTCGTCCAGCTCGCGCCCTACGAGACACCGAAGCCCGTCTTCCGCGACGACTACGCGTACTTCTCCTCCTACTCGACGTCGTGGCTGGAGCACAGCCGCCGCTACACGGAGCTCATGATCGAGCGCCTGGCGCTCGACGCGAGCAGCCAGGTGATCGAGCTCGCGTCCAACGACGGCTACCTGCTGCAGTACTTCAAGCGGGCCGGCGTGCCGGTGCTCGGGATCGAGCCGACGGCGAACACGGCGCAGGTCGCGATCGACAAGGGGATCGCGACGCGCGTCGATTTCTTCGGGGTGCAGACGGCACGCGCCGTGGCCGAGGAGACCCAGGCCGACCTGCTGCTCGGCAACAACGTGCTCGCGCACGTGCCGGACATCAACGACTTCGTCGGAGGGATGAAGATCGCCCTGAAGGCCGGCGGCACGATCACGATGGAGTTCCCGCACCTGCTGCGCCTGATCGCGATGAACCAGTGGGACACGATCTACCACGAGCACTACTCCTACCTGTCGTTCGGGACCGTCGCGCGCGTCTTCGCCGCCCACGGCCTGCGCCTGTTCGACGTGCAGGAGCTCACGACGCACGGCGGCTCGCTGCGGATCTTCGCCTGCCACGACGACGACGCGCGCGAGCGGTCCGGGGCGGCGGCCGAGATGCTCGGCCGCGAGCGGGCCGCGGGCCTCGAGGACCTCCAGACCTACCTCGACTACGGCGCGCGCGTGATCGCCGACAAGCGCCACGTCGTCACGACGCTGTTCGAGCTCAAGGCGGCGGGCAACGCGATCGCGGGCTACGGGGCGCCGGCGAAGGGCAACACGTTGCTGAACTACTGCGGCATCGGCCGCGACGTCATCGACTTCACGTGCGATGCGAACCCGCACAAGCAGGGCAACCTGCTGCCCGGCACGCACATCCCGGTGCTCGCTCCCGAGGCGATCGCCGAGCGCCGGCCGGACGTGGTGCTGATCCTGCCGTGGAACATCAAGGACGAGGTCATGGAGCAGCTGTCCTTCATCCGCGCGTGGGGCGGGCGCTTCGCGGCGCGCTCGCCGCAGCTGCGGCTGTTCGGATGAGGCTCGTCGCGACGCCGCTCGGCGGGGCGTACGTCGTCGAGCTCGACCTGCTCGGCGACGAACGCGGCTGGTTCGCCCGCACGTACGACGAGGCCCTGTTCGCCGAGCACGGGCTCGAGCCGGTCGGCGTGCAGTGCAACAGCTCGTTCAATGCCGCCCGCGACACGCTGCGCGGCCTGCACTTCCAGGCGGCGCCACACGGCGAGGCCAAGCTCGTGCGCTGCGTGCGCGGCGCGATCTGGGACGTCGGGGTGGACCTGCGTCCGTCGTCTGAGACCTACCTCGCGTGGCACGGCGTCGCGCTGACGGCCGACAACCGGCGCGCGTACTACCTGGCGCCTGGGTTCGCGCACGGCTTTCAGACGCTGACCGAGGACTGCGAGGTCCAGTACCTCATGGGTCACGTCTACGTCCCCGAGTCCGCCCGCGGCGTGCGCTGGGACGACCCGGCGTTCGCGATCGACTGGCCGGCGCCGGAGGGCGAGCGGATCATGTCCGAGCGCGACGCGAGCTACGCGGACTACGTGGCATGACAGGCGCGGGGCGGCGCGTGTTGGTGACGGGTGCGAGCGGGTTCGTCGGGCGGCGGGTGGTCGAGCCGCTGGTGGCGCGGGGGTTCGACGTGCACGCGGTGGCGCGGTCCGTCCCCGCGGGAGCGCGCGGGGATGAGGGCGGCGACGAGGCGGAGCGGGCGGGGGGGCTCGCGTGCACGGGCGGCGCGGAACGGGCGGGCGCGGAGGTCGCGCGGGGGGGCGGCGATGTCGTCTGGCATGCGGCCGACCTGCTCGACGCCGCCGCGCGGCGCGCCCTGGTGGCCCGAGTCGGGGCGTCGCACCTGCTGCACCTTGCCTGGTACGCGGAGCCGGGCGCGTTCTGGGCGGCGCGCGAGAACGCGCCGTGGGTCGCGGCGACGGTCGGACTCGTCGACGAGTTCGCGGCGGCCGGCGGCGTGCGCGCGACCATCGCCGGGACGTGCGCGGAGTACGACTGGAGCGCCCCGCAGCCGCTGCGCGAGGACGCGCCGCTCGCGCCGGCGACGTACTACGGCGCCTGCAAGGACGCGACCCGCCGGGTCGTCGCGGGGCTTGCCGAGATCGCCGGCGTGTCGCTCGCGTGGGGGCGGATCTTCTTCCTCTACGGTCCGGGCGAGGACGAGCGCCGGCTCGTCGCGAGCGTCGCACGGGCGCTGGCCGCCGGCGAGCGGGCCGCGACGAGCGCCGGCACGCAGCGCCGCGACTTCCTGCACGTCGACGACGTCGCCGGCGCGTTCGCGGCGATCCTGGACTGCGACGTGCGCGGGGCCGTCAACGTCGCGTCCGGCGAGGCGGCGACGGTGCGCTTCATCGTCGAGCAGCTCGCGCGAGCCGCGGATCGTCCGGACCTGCTCGACGTCGGCGCGCTGCCCGATCGCCCCGGCGATCCGCCCGTCATCGCGGCCGACGTCGGTCGCCTGCGCGACGAGGTCGGCTTCACGCCGCACTGGTCGCTCGCCGCCGGCCTCGCCGGCACGGCGCGCTGGTGGTCCGCTCAAGCCGGGACGCGATAGAGCGCGTCGAAGAACGCCCGCTGGATCGGATGGATCCGCGAGTGCAGCTCCCGCCAGCGCTGCGGGATCGGGTAGTCCTCGCGAGCGATGACGACGTCGTCCTCGGGGTTGTGCCAGCTGCGCCACTGCTTGAGGTAGGCGAATCCCCGCGTGTGGCGGTCGGCCTCGGTCAGGTAGTAGGCGATCTGCTCGGGGCGCATCTCGTGCAGCGAGCTGATGTTGACGAACAGCTCGACGTCGAGCGGATCGAGCAGCGCGAGCTGGTTCGGCGTCAGGAACGCGATCTGCGCCTGCGCGAGCTCCTCCGCCACCAGCGCGCCGTCGTCGAACGGACGAAAGCGGAACGCCCGCCGGTCGGGGAACAGCTCGGTCAGGTAGCGCTGAGCGACGGCGAGCGCCGGCGGGATGTCGCAGAGGACGTAGCGGGCGTGCGGGAACTCCTCGAGGAAGACCCAGGCGACACGGCCGTAGCCGCCGCCGAGCTCGAGCACGCCGCGCGGGCCGAGCTCGCCGCCCGGGAGCGCCGCGGTAGCGCTGTACAGCTCGAAGACCGAGTTGCCGAGGTCCTGGCTGATCCGCCGTCCGCGGTAGCGGGCGGCGACGGGATCGCCCAGCTCCGGCTCCTCGAGGCGATCGAGGATGCCGCGCCGGTCGCGGCGGCCGACGTGCTCCCAGAGGAGGGCGAGGTAGAGCTCGTGGATGCGGCGGGCGCGCATCGAGGCAAACGGGTTCGCACGGTCGGCGCCCGCCTCGAACGTCGAGAGGTCGCCGAGCCGCGCAGAGAGGGCGCGCGCGACCGGATGGCGCATCCAGGAGATCGCCATCGTCAGCAGCTGGTGGTCGCGCAGCGTGTGCGGGATCCAGCCGAAGTAGTTCTGGTTGATCGTCCGCTTGAAGTGCGCGAAGCCCTCGTCGTCGAGCTGGCTCACGTTGCGCTCGTTCAGCGCGTGCCAGAAGTCCGACGGCTGGACGATGGCCGGCGCGTGCTCCATCTCGGCCCACATCTCCCGCAGGCCGGGCAACGTGTCGCCGAGGGCCGCCATCGCCGCAACCTAGCAGCGTCGTGCGTCGCGGCCCGGCCGCGCCGGATCGCGCCGTCGCGCTCGAGGGCGCGCCGTAACATGCCCGTTCGCGATGGACGCCTCCGACGTCACCGTCACGATCCTGAACTACGACGGGCGCCGGTTGCTTCAGGGACTGCTGCCGAGCGTCGCGGCGCAGACCGCGCAGGGCTTTCGCATCCACGTCGTCGACAACGGCTCCAGCGACGACTCGGTGGCGTGGCTGGAGCGCGAGTGGCCGCAGGTCGAGATCGTCCGGATCCCGCAGAACATCGGCGTCACGCGCGCGCTGAACCGCGCCGTGCAGTCGGCGCGGACGCCGTACGTCGCGCTGCTCAACAACGACCTCGAGCTCGAACCCGGCTGGCTGCGGGAGATGCGCGCCGCGCTGCAGGCGCACCCCGACGCGGGGTCGGCCGACGGCAAGCTGCTGAACTTCCACCGTCGCGGCGAGATCGACGGTGCCGGCGACCTGATCGCGCGCACCGGCGAGTGCTGCAAGCGCGGCTTCGGCGAGCAGGACCGCGGCCAGTTCGACCGCCCGGCCGAGATCCTCTGCGCGAGCGGCGGGGCGGCGCTGTACCGGCGCGAGGCGTTCGATCGCGTCGGCCCGTTCGACGAGGACTTCGGCGCGTACTTCGAGGACGTCGACTGGGGGCTGCGCGCGCAGCTGTGCGGCTATCGCTGCCGCTACGTCCCGACCGCGGTCGCGTTTCACATCGGCTCGGCGACGACCGGCCGCGACCGCTCGTCCTACGCGCACCTGTTCTCGCGCAACAGCCTGCTGATGCTGGCGAAGTGCCTGCCCGCGGGATCGCTGCTGCGGCTTGGCCCGCTGCTCGTCGCGTTCCAGCTGAAGTGGCTCGTCGCGAGCGCCGCGCGTGGCGGGCTCGCGGCGCACCTGAAGGGGTGGTGCCAGGCGCTCGCACGCACGGCGGAGACGCTGCGCAAGCGCCGCGAGGTCCAGCGCCGCCGGACGATCTCGGCGGCACGGCTGCACGAGGTGCTGACCCCGGTCGACTGGCGGCTGCTGCCGCGGGTCAGCCGCGAACGGCCGTGAGCGCGAGCGCGGGCCCGTTGGCGTTGGTCGGGTCGTCGAAGGCGATCGTGACGTCGCGCCAGCCGAAGTGCTCGAGCGCGCGGAGCAGCTCCTCGCGCGGCATCCAGTTGCTGTAGGGCTGCGTTCCGCCCCAGAAGCCCGCGAGCCGGCGGTCAAGCCAGCCGTAGGTATGGCGGTGCGCGCGGTAGCGGTATCCCGCGTGCTCGAGCTCGGTGGCGGGGCCGAGCCGCTTGGCGAGATGCTTGCGCTGCAGCGCCACCGGGTCGAAGACGTGGGTCCACATCACCAGGCGGGTCGCGCGTCGCGAGATCAGCTCGAGCATCCGCACCGGCTCGGTCGAGTGGTAGAGGATCCCGCAGGCGACGCAGACGTCGAACGTCTCGGTGCTCGCCTGCATGTACTCGAGCACGTCGCCGCACAGGAAGTGGCAGCGGTCGAGGTCCAGCAGCTCCTTGACGACGAGGCACTTCAGGAACGCGGTCGTGTTGGCCTCCACCGCCGTGACGTGCCGCGCGCCGGCCTGCTGGGCCATGTAGCTGTGGGCGCCTTCGAGCGGCCCGAGCTCGAGCACCGTCCGGTCCTCGAGCCCGCCGAGGTTGCCGAACGCCCACGTCATGCGCTCGTCCTGGAAGAGCTCGGCGGTGCCGGTGCGCACTTCCGCGAGCGGGGCGGGCAGCCTCGACGCCCAGGTGTCCGGGACGGCGTCGACCGCGTGCTGCGCAGAGGGCGCGGACGTCACGAGGCTGCGCTGCGAGGACGCCCGCGCGGTCGCCAGGCGCTGGGCGACGGCGACGCCGCGGCTGATGATGGAGCGTGACGGCATGGCGCGGATCCGAGACGGCGACGGTCCAGCCGCCTCGGCAGCGCAGCCTACTACCGCCGCCGGAGCCCACTGGGTGTCGCAGCAGGCTCGGCAGCGTGGCCCGCGGCGGACGCGTCGTGGCGCGACGCCTGCCCCGCGCCTACCCGGCCGCAGCGCAGTCCCAGCCGCGCGATTGCGGGGTGCGCGAGCACTGCGTCGCGTGCGACGACGCCGCGCCTACCCGGCCGGAGAGCGCAGCCGCAGCCGCGCGATCGCCGGGCGCGCGAGCAGGTAGGACGCCGCGCGCGCCCGATGCGCGCCCGTGCGCCGCACGGCGCCGCGCGGCGCCAGGCGTCCGAACGGCTGGTCGGGCGTCGCGATCCAGCGCGCCAGCGCCTGCGCGGCAACCGGCCAGGCGTGCGCCGCGCTCGCGCCCGCGAGCCCGAGCGCGTAGGCGTCGCGACCGCGGTCGAGCACGCGCTCGATCGCTGCCGCCGCGCCGGCGACGTCGCCCGGCGCGCAGACCTCGCCGAGGCCGTCGGCCGCCACGCGCGCGGCGAGGTCGTCGCCGGCCGTCGCGACGATCGGCAGCCCGGCCCAGAAGCAGTCGAGCAGGCGGGTGCGAAAGGCGTAGCGCGACTCGAGCGAGTCGGCGTGCGTCGACAGCGCGCAGTCGGCGTCCAGCAGCCAGTCGGCGCGCTCGGCGTAGGGCGCCCAGTCGCGGTGAAAGAGCACCGTGCGGTCGAGCGCGCCGAGCTCGTGCGCAACGGCCTCGGCCTCCTCGGCGGCCCGCCGCGACGCCGCCTGCGCCGCGGCCGCGGCGCCCATGAACACGAGCCGCACGCCCGGCCGTCGCTCGGCCAGCAGCGCGACCGCGCGCACCGCCGTCGGCGCGTCCAGCCAGCGCCAGATGCCGCCGTTCCAGAGGACGATCTCGTCGCCGGCGGCGATCTGCGCCAGCGCGCCGCGGATGCCCGGGCCGCCGCTGCGCCGTGGCGGCTGCGCCGGCGTGCCGAACGGCACGGTGTCGATCGTCTCGCGCAGGCCGGGATCGCGATCGCAGCGCCGCGGGTCGATGCGGCGGGTGGCGAGCAGCGCGCCGATCCAGAGGTCGCGTTGCTTCTCGCTCGCGCAGATGAGGTGATGCGCCGACGACAGCGCGTCGTGCAGGCGATCGAGCGTCGCGTCGACCATCAGCCGCCGCAGCGCCGGCGGGCGGCCTGCGAACAGCTGCGCGGTCTCGAGCGCCTCGGGCGTGTAGACGTCGTGGACGACGCGCGCATCGCAGCGGCGCAGCCAGCGTGCGACGAGCGGCCACTGCGGCGGCGCGACGACGACGTCCGCATGCGCGATCAGCGGCCGCAGCGCCTGCGGCGCGTGGACGTCGTAGCGGGCGGTCGCGACGTCGTGGACGGCCGTGGCGTCGGGCGAGCCGCTCGCGACCGTGACCTCGGCATGCGGCGCCAGCGCCCGCGCGAGCTCGACGTAGCGGATCCCCAGCCCCGACATCCGCTCCCCGACGGCGTCCGGGCAGATGAACAGCACCTCGGGGCGTCGTCGCGGCACGGGCGCATCATGGCCGATGTCGTCCGCCGCGCGAGCGGCCTGCGACCGGGATGGCTACGCGTCGGGCTCCGCGCGGCGCGCGTCGATCCAGCGCGCGAACTCGACGATGTCGGACACCTCGGGCAGCGGCCGCATCCCGGGCCACAGGTCGGCGACCGGCGCGTCGCGATCCATGCGCAGCGCGCGCCTGAGCTTCGCCGGCCGCAGCCGCGACGCGCTCATCCGCACGAGGCCTGCCCAGTCGCGCGCCGACAGCAGCCGCAGGCGCGCGAGCACCTCGCGGCTGGCGAGCGAGCCGAGGCGCCGGTGCACGTACCACGTGTAGGCCTGCGCCATGACGTACTCGTCGCGATCGATCGTCAGGCCGGCGAGCGCCGCCGGGAAGTCGCGCTCGAGCTCGACGAGCGTGAGGTGCGTCCCGTTCATGACCTCGCTGCCCGGCAGCTGTCCCTCGAACGCCGTCGAGATCCCGAGGTAGCGCAGGCCGGCACCCTGCTCGCGACCGTGCAGCGTGCGCCCGAAGGACTTCGGCGAGACGCCGACGACGACGGGCTTCGCCGCCGAGATCGCCCAGCGATCGGCGACGAGCATGATCGCGTTCAGACCGTAGAAGTCGGGGAACGGCGGGCGAAACAGGCCGCGCGGAAGTCGCTCGAACATGCGTCGCGACACGAGCGCGGTCTGCATGTTCAGGTGCACCGGGAAGCGGAAGCTGAACATCTCCGACACGAGGTGCCGGCGCGTCCGCGCGGACACGAGCCCGTCGCTGGGCACGATCGGCTGCGGCACGTAGAACGGGTCGGCGTAGTGGCTGTGCTCGGCGCCGGCGAAGCCCGGGAACGCGTAGGCGTATGCGTTGAACGTCAGGCTGTCCGGGTCCTCGTACTCCTCGAGCAGGCCGAAGACCCGCTCGAAGTAGCCGCTCAGCAGCAGATCGTCGTCGCCGATCAACGTGACGTAGTCGCCCGTCGCCGCGTGCAGCGCACGATTCCAGTTGTCCGTGACGTCGACGGGCTGCTCCAGCGTGACGACCCTCAGCCGCGGGTCCGACGCGAACGACGCGATGATCTCCGGCGTGGCGTCGGCGCTCGCGTTGTTGGAGACGACGAGCTCGAAGTCGTCGCAGTCCTGCTCGAGCACGGAGCGGATCACGGGCTCGAGCAGCGCCCCGCCGTTGCGCGTGGGAAGCAGGATCGAGAGCTTCACGTCGGTGCATCCTTGCGAAAGACGACGGTGTAGGCGGCCCCGTGTCCCGGGCGGCGATCCAGCGGCAGGGCGGCCACGGTCGCGGCGAGCCCCATGAGTCCCGCGATTCGCGCACGTCGCGGGGACGGTCGCGGACCGCGCAGCGCGTGCTCCCAGGCGAAGCGGTTCCAGTGGCGGCCGCCTGGGTCGTCGGTGGTGTAGGCCACTTCCGACAGCCCGGCGCTGCGGGCGCGCTCGCGCAGCGCGCGGACCGGGACGAGGAAGAGGTGGCGCGGGGCGTCGACATGCGGCCAGCGCCGACCGAGGACGCGCATGCCGAAGCTCTCCGGGTTGGGCGTCGCGATCGCGAGCAGGCCGCCGGGCTCGAGTGCCTCCGCGGCCGCATCGACGAGCTTCCAGGGCTCGGGCAGATGCTCGAGCACGTGCCACAGCGCTATGGCGCGCTGCGGCGGGAGGTCGCGCAGGGCCTCGTGCGGCGCGGCGCTGTTGATCGCGGCGATGCCGGCCACGCTCGCGAGGTGGCGGCAGGCGCGCTCGTCCATCTCGATCCCCGTGACCTCGAACCCGGCGCGCTCGGCGGCGAACGCGAAGACGCCCTGCCCGGGACCGATCTCCGTCAGCCGGCCGGGCGGCCCGTGCGCGAGCAGCAGGTCGACCTTGTGCTGCTCGGACGGGGCGTGCCGCGCGAGCTGCGCCGCCGTCGCAAGCTCGTAGTACGAGTCGGGGTAGTAGCGGCCGAGGTCGTCGGGGGGATCGACGAGGAAGATCAGCCCGCAGGCCGAGCAGCGTGCGTAGGAGAACGTCGCGTCCGTGATCGCGCGGTTGCGATCGCCGACGTCGAACAGGTGCGTCGCGCGGCCGCCGCACATCGGGCATGCGGCGACGTCTGGAGGGGCGGGCACGCGACGATCGTAGATGCCGGCCCGTGCCGCGCGGCGCCGCGCGCGTCCGGGTGGCGCGCGCCGTAGGATCGGCGCGGTGTCCACCGGCGAGCCAGCCGTCGCGGTCGCCCCCGACGTCGACATCATCGACAGCGACGGAGCCGGGCCCGCGGCGATTCGCGGCGGCATCATGCGAACGGCGAGCCTCGCGTGCGGGATGCTGCTGTCGCTGGCCTCGACGCCGCTGTTGATCCGCCACCTCGGCGACGCGGACTTCGGGCGCTACTCGGCCGTGCTCGCGGTCGTGATGGTCGTCGGCGGCCTGATGGACGGCGGCATCACGACGATCGCGCTGCGCGAGCTGGCGGTGACGACCGATGCGAGAGCTCGCGAGCAGCTGATGAGCGACCTGCTCGGGATGCGCCTCGTCCTGAGCGCGATCGGCGTCGTGCTCGCCACCGCGTTCTCGGCGATCGCCGGCTACGGGGCGCAGCTCGTCCTCGGGACGGTGTTCGCGGGCTTCGGCATCGTCGTGCTGGCATCGACGCAGACGCTCGTCGGGGCCGTGCTGCAGAGCCGCCTGCGCTTCGGCTGGGCGTCGCTCATCGAACTCGCCCGCCAGCTCGTGAACGCGACGCTCGTGATCGTGCTCGCGCTGACCGGAGCCGGCCTGCTGACGTTCCTCGCGGTGCCCGTGGCGGCGGGTCTCGTGTCGCTCGTGCTGACCGCGATGCTCGTGCGCGGCATCGTGCGCCTGCGGCCCGCGTTTCATCCGCGCAACTGGCTGGCGCTCGTGCGCGCGACGCTCGTGTTCGCCGTCGCGATCGCGGTCAACACGCTCTACTTCCGCGTCACGCTCGTGATCATGTCGCTCGTCGCGTCGGCGACGCAGACGGGCTACTTCGCGATCTCCTACCGGATCATGGAGGTGCTGATCGTCGTGCCGGGACTGCTGATCGGCGGGGTCTTCCCGATCATCTCGCGAGCCGCGCACAACGATCGAGAGCGCTTCGAGTATGCGATCGGCCGCATCTTCGAGCTCTCGGTGCTGCTCGGCGCGCTGCTGAGCCTGTGCCTGCTGCTCGTCGCCCCGTTCGCGATCGAGGTGCTCGTCGGGCACAAGCACCACCCCTCGGTCGGCGTCCTTCAGATCCAGAGCGTCGCCGTCCTCGCGAGCTTCGTCTCGGTCGCGGCCGGCTTTGCGCTGCTGAGCCTGCGCCGCCACCGCGAGATGCTGATCGCCACCTTCGCGCCGCTCGTGTGCGCGATCGTCCTCGCGCTGGTGCTCACGCCGACCTACGGTGCGCGCGGCGCGGCGGTCACCGCGGTGTGCGCGGACTTCGCGCTGGCCGCGGCGGTCACCGCGCTCCTGATGCGACACGACGGGCCGCGGCTGCCGCTGTCCGTGCTGCCGGTCGCGTTCGTCTCCGGGCTCGCGGGTTACGGCGCCGGGCGTCTCGTCGGCGTCCATCCGCTCGTCGAGGCGCTGGCCGGCGGCGTGGTGTTCCTGCTCATGCTCGTCGCGCTGCGGCGCTTCCCTCCGGAGCTGCGCGACCTCGCACGCCGCAGGCTGGCGCACTAGCCTGCGGGCGCATATGAGCCGCTTGGCCACGCTGCGCCGCCGGGTCGGGAAGGTGGTCGACCTGCGCTTCGAGCGCCGTAGGCGCGCGCTCGCCGAGCGCTACCTCGCCGGCGACGGGATCGAGATCGGCGCACTGCACCGGCCGCTACACCTGCCGCCGGCGGCGCGCGTGCGCTACGTCGATCGCTACGACGAGGCCGGCCTGCGCAGCCACTACCCCGAGCTCGCGGAGCTCGCGCTCGTGGCGGTCGACGTCGTCGACGACGGCGAGACGCTGGCCTCCCTGGACGATGCGAGCGTCGACTTCGTCATCGCCAACCACTTCATCGAGCACACGCAGAGCCCGCTCGCGACCCTGCGCAGCCACCTGCGCGTCCTGCGACCCGGCGGGGTGCTCTACCTTGCCGTGCCCGACAAGCGCCGCACCTTCGACGTCGACCGCGAGGTGACGCCGCTGCGGCACGTCGTGCGCGATCTCGAGGACGGTCCGCAGTGGTCGCGCGCGGAGCACTTCCGCGACTGGGCAGCCAACGTCGACAAGGCGGACGACGTCGCCGCGCGCGCCGCCGAGCTGCTCGCCGACGACTACTCGATCCACTTCCACGTCTGGACGCCGGAGGCGTTCGGGGAGCTGCTGGCGTACGCGGGCGGCGAGCTCGGCCTGCCGTTCGCGGTGCAGGAGCTGCAGGACAACGGCCACGAGTTCGTCGTGATCCTGCGTCGCGACCCGGGCTGAGGCCGTGGCCGACGTCCTGCACGTGCTGCCCCATCGCGGCGGCGGCGCGGAGACGTACATCGACCTGCTCGAGGCGATCCCGGGCCACCGGCACGCGCGCATCGCGCTCTCGCGCGGCCGCACGGCCAGCGCCGGCATCGCCTCGATCGCGCGCTACCCGCCGCTCGTGCGGGCCGCGCGGCGCTCGGATCTCGTGCACCTGCACGGCGACATGGCGACGGTGCTCGCCCTCCCGCTGCTGGCGATCGCCCGGCGCCCGGCGGTCTGGACGACCCACGGGCTGCACTTCCTGCGCCGCGCGGAGGGACGCACGCTGGCCGGATTCGAGCACGCGCTGCGGCGGGCGATGGCGACGACGGCATGTACGATCTGCACGTCGGAGGCCGAGCGCGCGGAGCTGCTGGCACTGGCGCGCGGCGCGCCGGTCACGGCCGCCGGATTGCGCGTCGTGCGCAACGGCATCGAGCTCCCTGCGGCGGCTGACGCGGCGGCGCGCACGGCCGCCCGCGCCGAGCTGCGCCTGCGCGGCGACGAGCTCGCGGTGCTGTTCCTCGGCGAGCTCGAGCCGCGCAAGCGCCCGCTCGACGCGGTGGCCGCGGTAGAGCGCGCTCGCTCGGGGGGCGCGGCCGTGGTGCTGCTCGTCGCGGGCGACGGGCCGCAGTCGGACGCGGTCCGGGCCCGCGCCGGCGACGGCGTGCGCGTGCTGGGCCGCCGCGACGACGTCGCCGCGCTGCTCGCGGCGGCGGACGTGCTCGTCATGCCGTCCGAGCGCGAGGGCCTGTCGTTCGCCGTGCTCGAGGCGATGGGCGCGGGCCTCGCGCTCGTCGTCTCCGACGGGCCCGGAAACCCGGAGGCCGTCGGCGACGCCGGCATCGTCATAGCGGTCGGCGACGTGCCCGGCCTCGCCGGCGTGCTCGCGCGGCTGGCCGGCAGCCGCGACGACGTGCGTCGCCTCGGCGCCGCGGCCCGTGAGCGCGTCGCGACGACGCTGACGGCCGACGCGCTGCGCAGCGGGGTGCAGGCCGCCTACGCCGCCGCGCTCGCGGGTGGCGGCACGGGCCGGCGCTAGCCAGCCGGCGGCGGGCCCGCCCGTCAGCGGCCTGCGGTGCCCGACGCGCCGGCACCCGGCCGAGTCCGACGACGGACGGCCTGGCGCCTGACGTTTGCGGTACGGGCCGGCGGTCGCGGCGCTACGGCGCCTGACCCAGCCGCCGCCGGCGGCTACGACGCCTGACCCAGCCGCCGCCGCCGCGCGCGCTTCAGCGCGGCCGGCGTGAGCCACGCGACGGCCGGCACGACGAGTCCGCCCGCGCCGCGCAGCGTGCGCCGGCGCATGAGCGTGCGAGCGCGGATCGCGATCGCCTCGGCGGTCTGCGCGCGGTCGGCGCGGGAGGCGACGTTCGTCGCCGACATGACGCGCGTCGAGAGCGGCTCGTCGAGGGCGGTCACGACGTGGTCGTCGGCGATCCGCAGCCAGAGGTCGTACTCCATCGCGTAGCGGTAGCGCACGTCGTACCCGCCGAGCTCCAGCGCCACGTCGCGGCGAAACGCCGCCGACGTGTTGGGGATCGGGTTGAAGCGCAGCAGCACCCCGTTGACGTCGCCGGCGCGAAACGACGTGCGCGGGGCGAGGACGCGTCCCGAGGGATCGACCTCGTGCATGCGCGAGCCGACGACGGCGACCTCGGGCCGGGCGTCCAGCAGCGCGAGCTGGCGCTCCAGCCGCAGCGGCCCCGAGTGGTCGTCGGCGTCCTGCACGGCGACGACCGGCGCGCGGGCGGCCTGCAGCCCAGCGTTCAGCGAGCGCGAGATGCCGACGTTGCGCTTCATCGTGAGCGTGCGGATGCGGGGATCGCGCGCCGCTGCCGCAGCGATCACGGCCGGCGTCGCATCGCGCGAGCCGTCGTCGATCAGCAGCAGCTCGAGGTCGCGGACCGTCTGCGCGAGGATCGCGTCGATGGCGACGTCGAGCGTCGCGGCGTTGTCGTACGCGCCGATCAGCACGCTCACGCGAGGCGCCGGCGCGGCGGTCATCGCGTTCGCTCCGCATAGGCCGCCGCGACGACGTCGAGCGAGCCCTGCAGCGACAGCCGCCCTGCGTTCTCAGCGAACCACGCGCACGTCGACGCGCGCAGCGCCGCGCCGCCGCGATGCACCCGTTCGATGGCGGCCGCGAGGTCGGCAGCCGACGCCGACGCGGCGATCGTCCCGTTGCGGCCCTCGTCCACGAGCTCGACCGCGGCGTTGTCCTCGCCGGCGACGACGACGCTCGGCGTGCCGCGGGCGGCGGCCTCGACGACCACCATCCCGTACCCCTCGCGACTGGACGGCAGCACCATGCACAGCGCGTCGCGCAGCGCCGCGTCGATCTCCGCGCCGTCCACGAATCCCGGTGCGCTGACGATCCCCTGCGCCCCGTGGCGCTCGATCGCGGCGAGCACGTCGCCGCGCTTGGGCCCGTCGCCGAAGGCGATCCCGCGCAGGCCCGGGACCGCCTCGCGCGCCCGCATGACCGCCGGCACGAGCGCGGCCACGCGCTTCTCGGCGATGTGGCGGCCAGCGAACACGGCGACCGGCTGCGCCGCCGCGTTGGGCACGGGCGCCGTCAGGTCGCCGGCGTACTCGCCCTCGAGCACGGTCACCTGGCCGCGGAAGCCCTCCGCGAGCAGGCGATCGCGGTGCAGGCGCGAGAAGCAGAACGCGCGCTGTGGGACGCGCGCGCAGGCCCGCTGGATCGCGTGTCCGATCCGTCCCTTCGCGCCGCCGAGGTAGTCGTGCCAGTACGCGGCGCTCCACAGCTCGTGCCAGTCGACGACGAGCCGGTAGCGCCCGAGCGGCCTCGCGGCCGCCGCAGCGAGCACGGAGAAGTAGGGAAACGACGCCATGTGCACGACGTCGTAGTCGCGCCCGTGACGCAGCAGATGGCCGAGAGTCCCGCGGCCGTAGCGCAGCGGCTCGCCGATCGTGCGGTTGCCGTCGGCGCCGTACAGCGGCTCGTCGCGCGACACGGCGACGACGCGCACGCCCGCCAGCTGCGGCGGCGCGCCCGCCGGCCACTGGCGGCGGGTGACGTACGTGACCTCGTGACCGTCCTGCGCGAGGCGCTCGGCGAGGTTGCGATACCAGCGCTCCGCGCCGCCGACGGTCCACGGGAAGAGGCAGTCATAGGCGATGCACACGCGCAC
>DASXCR010000129.1:0-15950 GCA_036491075.1 Solirubrobacteraceae bacterium | reverse complement strand
CGGCCTCTTCGACGGCGCGCCGGGCCACCCCGTCGCGCTGGGCAGCGCCTACTTCGACGACATCTCCAGGCTCGAGGGCGATGTCGGCGCGCGCGAGGTGCTCAAGCGCATCGGCGCGTTCCCGATCGAGTGCGGGCACCTCTGCTCCGGCATCGACATCGACACGCCGGAGGCGCTGGAGGACCTGCGCTCCTGACCGTTTGCCGCGCTCGCGGGCACGACCGCGGGACGATCGGCGCGCCACCGGCGGCGCAAGCGCAATGCCCGGACCGGCGTCCCCTGCGTAGACTGCGCCGGACGCGGCCCGCGCGGCGCGTCTCGATGCGGCGACACAGCTGCCGCCGTCGGCTGCGACCGTAAGCGTGCAGCCAATGAATCACGCTGGACATTTCGCTTGAAGGCAAAGACAAGGACAGTGAGGATCAGTGCATGACCCTGGTCGAGGAGCCGGCCGGTGCCGTCGTGAGCACGGTGCCTGATCTGCCGGAGGGCCTCGAGCCCCTGGCGCTTGCCGCCGTGCGCAACGCCGCGATCGCGGCGTATGCCTGGGCCGGCCGCGGCGACGGCAAGGCCGCCGACGGCGCCGCCACCGAGGCGATGCGCGCCGCGCTCGGGCTCGGCACGGGCCTCGGCACCGTCGTCATCGGCGAGGGCGAGAAGGACGGCGCGCCGATGCTCTACAACGGCGAGCAGGTCGGCACGGGCACAGTCCCGAGCTTCGACATCGCCGTGGACCCCGTCGAGGGCACGGACTACTGCGCCGGCGGCCAGGCCGGCGCGCTGACGACGATCGCGATGGCGGGCGACGGTGGGCTGTGGTCGCCGGGCCCGGCGCACTACATGGACAAGATCGTCGTCGGAAAGATCGCCCGCGACGCGATCGACCTGCGCGACGAGCCCGAGCGCATCGTCAAGCGCGTCGCGACCGCGCTCGGCAAGCGCCCGCGCGACATGACCGTCGTGATCCTCGACAAGCCGCGCCACGTCGAGCTCGTGGCCCGCGTGCGCTCGACAGGCGCGCGCGTGCAGACGCCGAGCGCCGGTGACGTCGCCGGCGCCCTGCTCGCCGCGCTGCCCGGCACCGGCGTCGACCTGCTGCTCGGCTGCGGCGGCACGCCCGAGGGCGTCATGGCCGCCTGCGCCGTGAAGGCCGTCGGCGGCGGCATGCAGACCCGCCTCGCCCCGCAGCGCGCCACCGAGGCAAAGGCGATCGAGGCCGCCGGCCTCTCCACCACACAGATCCTCGAGGTAGACGACCTCGTCAAGGGCCCGTCGCTGTTCGCCGCGACGGCGATCACCGGCGGCATCCTCGGCCTGCGCGCGCCCTGGCGTTCCGGCGGCTGGAACTTCACGCAGTCGTTGATCGTGCGCCCCGGATCGGTGCGCCGTATCGTCGAGAGCACACCCGCAACCGACCAGGAGTGACCACATGCCGCTAGTGACCATGCGCCAGCTGCTCGACGAGGCCGCCGCCGGCGGCTACGGCGTGGCTGCGTTCAACGTCAACAACCTCGAGCAGATCCAGGGCATCATGGAGGCCGCGCAGGAGACGCAGTCGCCGGTGATCGTCCAGGCCTCGCGCGGCGCCCGCTCGTACGCCGGCGACCACTTCCTCTACCACATGATGCTCGCCGCGAGCGAGACCTACCCGGACATCCCGGTTGCCCTGCATCAGGACCACGGCAACTCGCCGGAGACCTGTATCAGCGCGATCGAGCTCGGCTTCACGAGCGTCATGATGGACGGCTCGCTGGGCGAGGACGCCAAGACGCCGCTGGACTTCGAGGACAACGTCGCCGTCACGAAGAAGGTCGTCGACTACGCCCACGCGCGCGGCGTCACGGTCGAGGGCGAGCTCGGCACGCTCGGCGGCATGGAGGACGGCGTCGGCTCCGGCCAGATCTGCCTCACCGACCCCGCGCAGGCCGAGGAGTTCGTCGAGCGCACCGGCGTCGACGCGCTGGCCGTGGCGATCGGGACGAGTCACGGCGCGTACAAGTTCTCGCGCGAGCCCGACGGCGACATCCTCGCGATGGAGATCATCGAGGACATCCACCGCCGCCTGCCCGACACCCACATCGTCATGCACGGCTCCTCGAGCGTGCCGGCGGACATCGTCGCGCGCGTCAAGGCGGCCGGCGGCGAGGTCGACGCGGGCTTCGGCGTGCCGATCTCGGCGATCCAGCGCGGCATCGAGCATGGCGTGCGCAAGGTCAACATCGATACCGACGGGCGCCTCGCGATCACCGCCTTCATGCGCGAGCACTTCCGCGACAAGCCCGGCGACTGGGACCCGCGCGGTCCCGGCAAGGCGGCCCGCGCCGGTCAGAAGCACATCTGCATGCAGCGGATGGTCGAGCTTGGCATGGCCGGCCACGCCGGTGACTACGAGCCGATGTCCCTCGCGCAGATGGCTGAGCGCTACGCCGCAGGCGTCGGCGCCACGGCGTAAGGCGCTGAGGAGCTGACACCTCCCACATGATCGACGTCGCATTCCTCGGGGCGCACGTGCGCCCCGCGGCGACGGCGGTCGTCATCGACGTGCTGCGCGCGACGTCGACCATGACGGTTGCCCTGTCGTCCGGCTACGAGCGCGTCCTCGTAGCCGGCTCCGTGCAACGGGCGCTCGAGCTGCGCGCCGACGGGCGAGCGCTTGCCGGTGAGATCGGCTGCGAGAAGCCACCCGGCTTCGACGTCGGCAACTCGCCCGAGGAGTCCCTGACGGTGCTCGGCGCCGAGCTCGTCATCGCGACGACGAACGGCGCGCCGGCGATCGTGGCCGCGGCGGCCGTCTGCGACGAGGTCTTCGCGGCATCGCTGCTGAACATCGGCGCCGTCGTGGAGCTGCTCGCCGGCCGGACCGATGACCTGCTCATCGTGTGCGCCGGAACGGGCGGCAGCGTCACACTCGAGGACGTCTACCTCGCGGGTCGCCTCAGCGCGGCGCTCGAGGGCGAGCGGACCGACGCCGCGCGCGTCGCGGAGTCCGTTGCGGCCGCCTACCCCGTGGCCATCGACGCGCTCGAGGCGAGCGCGGGCTCGGTCGGCATCATCGCCGCCGGCCTCGAGACCGACATCACCTTCTGCGCGCAGGAGTCGATCACCACGGTCGTGCCACAACTTGTTCGCATGCTCGACGACATCGCCGTGCTAGAGCCTTATGGCACGCCACATGCAGGCCCGACGACCGTCGGGGTCGGGCTCGTCGACACATAGTCATATACCAATGTATACGCGACGATCTTTGGCTTTTTATCTCAGAATCGCCAAGGTAGTGTGCGCGTAGGTCACCACGAGAGGATGGAATGAGCACAACCGAGAAGGACGGACAGAAGAAGACCAAGAGTCGCTGGGACTCCGGTGTCACCCCATACGCCGAGATGGGCTACTGGGATCCTGAGTACGAGCCCAAGGACACAGACATCCTCTGCGCCTTCCGGATCACGCCTCAGGAGGGCGTGGACCCGATCGAGGCAGCCGCGGCAGTCGCGGGCGAGTCCTCGACCGCGACTTGGACGGTCGTCTGGACGGACCGCCTGACCCCGTACGAGCACTATCAGGCCAAGGCCTACAGCGTCGAGGAGGTCCCGGGCACCCCGGGCCAGTTCATCGCGCTCATCGCCTACGACCTCGACCTCTTCGAGGAAGGCTCGATCGCCAACCTCACGTCGTCGATCATCGGCAACGTCTTCGGCTTCAAGCCGCTCAAGGCGCTGCGCCTCGAGGACATCCGGATCCCGGTCGCCTACGTCAAGACGTTCCCGGGTCCCCCGCACGGCATCGTCATGGAGCGCGAGTACCTCGACAAGTTCGGCCGCCCGCTGATCGGCGCGACGACGAAGCCGAAGCTCGGTCTCTCCGCGAAGAACTACGGCCGCGTCGTCTACGAGGCGCTGCGCGGCGGACTGGACTTCACGAAGGACGACGAGAACATCAACTCGCAGCCCTTCATGCGCTGGCGCGACCGCTACATCCACGCGATGGAGGCCGTGCAGCGCGCACAGGCAGCCACCGGCGAGGTCAAGGGTCACTACCTCAACGTCACCGCGGCGACGATGGAGGACATGTACGAGCGCGCCGAGTTCGCCAAGGAAGTCGGCTCGATCATCATCATGCAGGACCTCACCGTCGGCTACACGGCGATGTCCTCGATGTCGCACTGGTGCCGCGCCAACGGCATGATCCTGCACCTCCACCGCGCCGGCCACGGCACCTACACGCGCCAGAAGACGCACGGCGTGTCGTTCCGCGTGATCGCGAAGTGGTGTCGCCTGCTGGGCGTCGACCACATCCACGCGGGCACCGTCGTCGGCAAGCTCGAGGGCGATCCCGCGATGATCATGGGGTACTACAAGATCCTGCGCGACGGCTACAACAAGAAGGACCTGTCGCAGGGGATCTACTTCGACCAGGACTGGGCGTCGATGCCGGGCGTCATGCCGGTCGCGTCGGGCGGCATCCACGCCGGCCAGATGCACCAGCTGCTGCATTACCTCGGCGAGGACTCGATCCTGCAGTTCGGTGGTGGCACGATCGGCCACCCGATGGGCATCGCGGCCGGGGCCAGCGCCAACCGCACCGCCGTCGAGGCGATCATCCAGGCCCGCAACGAGGGTCGCGACTACTACACCGAGGGTCCCGACATCCTTGTCGAGGCCGCCAAGGGCTGCCCCGAGTTGAACGCCGCGCTCGAGGTCTGGAAGGACATCACGTTCAACTACACCTCGACGGACACGGCTGACGTCGTCGTCACGCCGACGTCGGCGTAGAGGAGATAGACATGAGACTCACACAGGGAACGTTCTCCTTCCTGCCCGACCTGACCGACGAGCAGATCGAGGCGCAGATCAACTACGCGCTCTCCAACGGCTGGTCGATCATGGTCGAGTACACCGATGACCCGCACCCGCGCAACGGGCTGTGGGACATGTGGTCGCCGCCGATGTTCGATCTCGAGGAGGGCGATGCGGACGTCGTGATGCGCGACGTGCGCGCGTGCCGCGAGGCGCATTCGCACCTCTACGTGAAGATCGTTGCGTACGACCGCTCCAAGGGCCGCCAGACCTCGGCGCTGTCGTTCATCGTCAACCGGCCGGAGGTCGAGCCCGGCTTCCGCCTGGAGCGTCAGGAGACCAACGACCGCGTGATCCGCTACACGATCCACTCCTACGCGGGCCTGAACACGCCGGCGGGCGAGCGCTACGGCGGCCCCGGCGGGGACCTCGCGCCGGTCATCGCCCACGGCGCCAAGTCGAACGGCAAGTCGGGAGAGTAAGTGGCACAGACGATCGAAACCCTGCCTCAGGCGGTCAAGGCCCTCGACGACGCCGACGCCGTCGAGGCGGTGTTGACCGAGCTCGACAAGGAGCTCGTCGGGCTCGGTCCGGTGAAGGAGCGCATCCGCGAGATGGCTGCGCTGCTCGTCATCGACAAGCTGCGCCGTGAGGCAGGGCTCGATTCGACGCGCCCGTCGCTGCACATGACGTTCACCGGCAACCCCGGTACCGGCAAGACGACCGTCGCGCTGAAGATGGCGGAGATCCTCCATCGGCTTGGGTACATCACCAAGCCGAAGGTGGTCTCCGTCACGCGCGACGACCTCGTCGGACAGTACGTCGGACACACCGCCCCGAAGACGCGCGACGTGCTCAAGCGCGCCAAGGGCGGCGTGCTGTTCATCGACGAGGCGTACTACCTGTATCGCCCGGAGAACGAGCGCGACTACGGACAGGAGTCGATCGAGATCCTGCTGCAGGTCATGGAGACCGAGCGCGACGACCTCGTCGTCGTCCTCGCGGGCTACAAGGACCGTATGGACACGTTCTTTCGCTCGAACCCCGGGATGGGCTCGCGCGTCGCGCACCACCTGCACTTCCCGGACTTCACGGTCGACGAGCTCGTGCAGATCGGCGACCTCATGATGGCCCAGCAGCAGTACGAGTTCGAGCCCGAGGCGCGCGAGGCGTTTCGCGAGTACATCGAGCGCCGCGTCGAGCGTCCGCGCTTCGCCTACGGGCGCAGCATCCGCAACGCGATCGACCGCTCGCGGATGCGTCAGGCCGGTCGTCTGTACGATCGACGCGATGAGCTCACCCGCGAAGATCTCGTCACGATCAAAGCAGAGGACATTCGCGCGAGCTCGCTGTTCGCAGACGAGGACGGCGAGGCGTCGGACGACGGCTTGGCCCCCGGCAACCAGAGCTAGCAGGGGAGCGTAGACAGATGGCCCGACCGATCATCCTCGGTGTCGTCGGCGATTCCGCGACCGGCAAGACGACGCTGTCGCGTGGGTTGGTACGCATGCTCGGCGAGGACAACGTCACGCACGTCGCCGCCGACGACTACCACCGCTACGACCGTCGCCAGCGCGCGGAGCACGGCATCACGCCGCTGCACCCCGACTGCAACTACGTCGACATCATGGAGCGCCACTTCGCCGAGCTGCACGAGGGGCGCGCGATCCTCAAGCCCGTCTACGGGCACAAGGACGGCAGCTTCGGCCCGCCGGTGTACACGCAGCCCAATCAGTTCACGCTGATCGAGGGGCTGCTCGGCTACCACACGGCGGTGCTGCGCGAGTCCTACGACGTGCGCGTCTTCCTCGCGCCGCCCGAGGACCTGCGACGCAGGTGGAAGGTCCAGCGCGACTGCTCGCGCCGCGGCTACACGACCGACCAGGTGCTCGAGGAGCTCGACCGCCGCGAGCCCGACTCCGAGCTCTACATCCGCCCGCAGCAGCGCTGGGCCGACATCGTCGTCTCGTTCATGCCCGGCGCGCGCGGCGACCAGGAGCACCTGGACGCGGAGATCGTGCTGCGCAAGGGGCTGACGCACCCGGACCTGTCGGAGTTCGTCGACGCGGGGGAGAAGGGGCTGTCGCTCGACGAGAACGAGACCGAGCACAAGCTCTTCATCCCGGGCGACATCGATCCGGCGCGCGGCTCGGAGATCGAGGAGTCCGTCTGGTCGCGCATGCACTTCGCCAGCCACCTGCGCTCCGAGCGCCTCGGCGAGTTCACCGTCGGGACGGAGCTGCACCGCTCCGAGTCGCTGGCGGTCGTGCAGGTGCTCGTCCTCTATCACCTCGTCACGGCACGGGCGGCGGTCGCGCTCGGCAGCGACGGCGCACGCACGGACCGCGAGACGTCCGCGTCGGCGCAGTCCTGAGGGTCGCGCCCGACGACGTCACGACGCGCGACCGTTCGACGATGAGCGCGTCGTCCCGCCCGGCGGCCCTTCGGTCGCCGGCACCATCGCTGCTCTAGCCGGCTCGGCCTATGCACGAGGACAGCCGATTGACACAATCGGCACGATCTGGGAACGTGCTCGTATGCCACGTCCAGTGGCGATCGCCACAAAACTCGGAGGTGTCAGAATGTCAGGATCCGCGCCGCGCGTGCTCATCGTCGCCAACCGCACCGCCGCAACCGAGCCGTTGCTCGACGCGGTCCGGCGTCGAGCACAGGCCGGGCCGGCGCGCTTCCACCTGCTCGTCCCGGCGACGCCGCGCGGGCTGCACCGGGTCGTCGACCCCGAGGACTCCGGCTACGACGAGGCGGCCGTGCAGCTCGAGCTCGCGCTCGAGCTGCTGAGCGAGGCGGCGGGCTCGGAGGTCACGGGCAACGTCGGCAGCGCGGACCCGATGGCCGCGATCGCGGACGTGATCAACGACCGGCGGGTGCACGAGATCATCCTCTCGACGCTGCCGCTGCGTCTGTCGCGCTGGATGCACCTGGACCTGCCGCGCAAGCTGCGCGGGATGGAGCTGCCGGTCACGCACGTCGAGGGCGAGCGCATTGTCGAGGTCGTCGGCGGCAGGGCCGCCTGAGCACGCGACCCGCGGCGCGGGCCGGTGTCGCTGACGGCGCGCTGCCTCGGGTACGCGCCGGCGCGGCCGTCCGTGCGCTGCTCGGCGGTCGCGCGGGCGTCGTCGAGTGCGCTGCTTGGCGATGCGCGCGCGGGGTCGCCGCCGGGGGCGCTACTTCGCGGAGCGCGCGGGCTTGACGGCGGGCAGCGCGCCGCCGGGGATCCCCGAGGCCTCGCCGAGGCTCTCGCGCGCGACGGGGGAGACGACGAAGTTCATGAAGCGCTCGACGGCAGCGCGCCGCGGGCCGACCGTCGAGCACATCGCATACCAGCGGCGGGCGGCGGGACGGTGGCGGACGGGAAGCGCCGCGAGCAGTCCCGCCTCGAGCTCGAGCGCGACCGCCGCTCGCGAGATGAACGCGACGCCGATGCCGGCGCGCGCGGCCTGCTTGATCGCCCCGTTGGAGCCGAGCGTGAGCGTCTGCGGCTCGAGTGCGGCGGCGGCGAGGAACTCCTCGTTGACGATGCGGGTGCCGGAGCCGGGCTCGCGCAGCAGCCACACGCGGCGCTCGAGCTCGCTCACGTCGATCGTGCCGCCGCCGACGTGCGGGTCGTCGGGAGCCGTGATGAGGACGAACTCGTTCTGCAGGATCGCCGTCGATTGGATCCGCGGGTCGCGCGGGGGGCGCCCGCCGATCGCGACGTCCGCGCGGTGGTCGAGCACGAGGTCGAGCACCTGCTCGCGGTTGCCCACCGCGAGCGTGAGGCCGATGCCCTCGTTGCTCTGCCCGAAGACCCGCATCAGCGGCGGCACGAAGGACTCCGCGGCGGTCGTCACGGCGGCCAGGCGCAGGCGGCGGTCGGCGAGGTGGGCGGCTTCGCGTGCCGCGCGCCGGCCCTCCTCGAGCAGGCCGATGACGTCGGCCGCGAATGGGGCGAACGCGTTGCCCGCGGCGGTCGGCCGGATGCCGCGGCCCTCGCGCTCGGTGACCGGCGTGCCGAGCTCACGCGAGAGCGCCGCGACGGCCGCCGACACGGACGGCTGCGTCACGACGAGCTCGTCCGCCGCGGCCGTCACGGAGCCGCCGCGCATCACGGCCAGGAAGCTCCGCAGCTGCGTGAGAGTTATAGACACAACTCACAGCGTACCGGTTGATCGACAGAAGTAACACGATGCCGCCCGCTCTTTGCCAGGTCGCGTCGCGATGGGCGCAGGCAATCGCACGACGACGGACGTTGTGGCGAGTGTGCCAAATCACAGCCTGCGTCGCGGGTCGCGCACCACCGGTCGCCGTGCTCGGCGATCCGTCAGAGCGACGAGACCGGCGGCGTCGCAAGCACCGGACCGGAGAGGATGTCAGCCCGCAGCTGCGCGAGAGCGATCGTATCGTGAGGCTCGGCCGCGGGCAGCGACGCCACGAATCCGGTCGCCGGCCGGCGCTCGTAGCGGCGCAGGTACAGCAGGAAGCTCGACAGCATCGCCAGGTTCAGCGTGAAGGCCGCCGTGCAGCCAACGAGCACCGGCGTCGAGCCCGGCGTGCCGGCGACCAGTCGCGCGACGGCGCCGATCAGGCCGGTCGCGGCGATCGCAGCCATCGTCCACAGCAGCGACTTGACCCAGGTCGACTCCCCACGCTGGACGAGCTTGCGCGAGACGGAGAACTTCTTGTCGACGCGGATGATCCCGCTGAGCGCCGCGCACTGGGCGATGGCACCCGCCAGCGCGTAGCACTCCGTATAGACGGGGTGGTACGTGCCGCGCGAGAATCGCGAGATCGCGAAGATGCCCAGCAGCGCGTAGCCGACCGCGATGCAGACGAACGTGAGGATGTCGCTGTCGACCGGAGCCGAGAGCGTCACGAGGCACAGCACCGGCATCAGGAAGAAGATCATGCGCTGCGGTCCCTGGGCGTGGGCGAGCGTGGCGCTGAGGTAGCTGAGGCGCTGGGGGATCGTTAGGCCGCGAGCGCGCAGCGGGGAGTCCTTGGAGCGCAACAGCAGGCCGAGCGATCCCGCGGCCCAGCGACGGCGCTGGCGGTAGAACTCCTTGAGGTTCTCCGCCTCGAGGCCGAACGCGAGCGCCTCCGCGACGAACACCGACTGCCACCCCCGCGCGTGCAGGCGCAGCGAGGTATGGATGTCCTCGGTCGCGGTCCCGGTCGCGAAGCCGTCGATCGAGTCGAGCGCGACACGGCGCATGACGGCGCTCGTGCCGACGAAGAAGGCGGAGTTCGAGCGGTTCTTCGCCGGCTGGATGCAGTCGTAGAACATGCCCTGCTCGCTCCACGAGCGGCGGCGGCCGAGACGGAAGAGGAACGTGTCGCGGTTGTGGTAGGTCTGTGGCGTCTGGACGAAGGCGACCGCGTCGTCCTCGAGGTGGCCGAGCGTGCGCTCGAGGAACCGGGGGGAAGGGACGTGGTCGGCGTCGAGCAGCAGCAGGAACTCGGCGTCGGAGCTCGCGAGCCCATGGTTGAGGTTGCCGGCCTTGGCATGCTCGTTCGTCGTGCGCGCGAGGTAGCGCGCGCCGAGCCCCTCGGCCATCCATCGCACTTCGCGGCGGTTGCCGTCGTCGAGCACCAGCACGTCGCGGATGCCGCGCACCGCGCATGCCCCGCGCACCGTCGGCTCGAGCACGCTGAGCGGCTCGTTGTACGTGCAGACGAAGGCGTCGACCGTGCTCGTGTACGTGATCGGCCGGTGCTCCGGCGTCGTGATGACGCGCGTCATCCAGAGAAACAGGACCGTCGACAGGACGCCGTAGAACTCGGCGAGATACAGCAGCGGCGCGAACCAGACGTCCCAGTTGATCACCGTCTCGCGCCAGATGAGATACGGCCCGGCGAGCGCGCCGTACACGACGAGCAGCACGGCGAACGAGGCCGGGGTCTCGCACCGGACCTCGCGGACCCGCTCGGTCCCTCCACCGTGCCTCCGTGCGGCCCGCATCGGTCGTGCAGTCTACGGCACGATCCGGTGTCTGGAGGGGCGTGCGCCACGGTTCGTGGCACCGTGCCACGAGGGGCCAGCCTGCCTTGTCGGTGGATGCCAGCAGCGCTCGAGCGCCATCCCGTCCGTGCGTCGCAGGCGTGAAGGTCAGCGTACGATGTGACGGTCGCCGCCGAATTCACGGTCGAGCCGGATTGAGGTGCGCCGTGCGTGTCCTGCGACCGCGCGATATCGATGTACGGTCGCGCGCCGCGCGGTCATCGTCGCTGCCGACGTGAGCTCACACCCTCGGTCCGGCGTGATGGATGCGGGTCGATGACGGCTCGCACCGGCGTCCGAGAACGCGAAGGGCCCGCACCGTGCGGGCCCTTCGACGAAGCGGATGAAGAGACTCGAACTCTCGACCTTCTGCATGGCAAGCAGACGCTCTAGCCAACTGAGCTACATCCGCGCGAACGGAGGATTATAGCTCCGTCGCGCGCGCGTTGCGACCTCGTGACTGCAAGCCGCGCGCGACCGCGGCGCGCCGCCCGCGCCGCGTAGGCTCGACCGGCGATGCGCGCGCACGGCACCTCGGAGGGACTGCGGGCGCGCGACGTCCGCGTGACCCTGGCGGGCCGGTGCGTGCTCGACGGCGCCGGGGTGAGCGTCCCGCGCGCGCAGGTCACGGCGCTCGTCGCGCCGTCGGGCGCCGGCAAGAGCACGCTGCTGCGCGCGCTCGTGCGGCTCGTCGCCACCGACCGCGGGTCGATCACCCTGGACGGCGAGGACGTGCACGCGATCGACCCGCGCGACCTGCGACGGCGCGTCGGACTGGTGGCGCAGATGCCGGTGATGCTGCCCGGCAGCGTTGCCGACAACCTGCGCCACGGCGTCGACGACCTGGGCGACGACGAGCTGCATGCCGCGCTGGACGCCGCGAGCCTGGACGCCGCGAGCGCCGTCCGCGTCGCACGCGAGCTGTCCGGGGGAGAGCGCGCCCGGGTGGCGCTCGCCCGCGCGCTCACGCGCCGCCCGGAGGTGCTGCTGCTTGACGAGCCGACCGCGGCGCTCGACGCTGCCGCGGCGCGGCGCATCGGCGAGTCGCTGCGCGGCCTGCGCGACCGCGGCCTGGCGATCTGCGTCGCGACGCACGACGCCGGCTTCGTCGCCGCATGGGCCGATCGCAGCGAGGGCCTGCCGTGAGCGCGATCCTCGCCAAGATCGTGGCGGCGGCCGGGTTCGCCGGCGTCGCGGTGGCGCTGGCGGTCCGCATGCGGCTCGGCCTCGCGCGGGAGATCGCGCTGGCGTCGCTGCGCGCGGGCGTGCAGCTCGCTGCCGTGGGCGCGGCGATCGCACTCGTGTTCCGCTATCCGGCGCTCGCGTTCGTCTTCGTCGGCGTGATGGTGCTGACGGCAGGCCTGACCGCCGGTGGCCGGCTGCGCGGGCTGCCGGGCGCACGCCGGCGCGCGCTCGTCGCGATCGCCGTCCCCGCCCTCGTCGCGACCGGGGCGCTGCTGCTCGTCGGCGCGTTCGCTCTCTCCGCCCGCGCGGGCGTGCCGACGGCCGGCATCCTGATCGGCGGTGCGCTGGCGGCGACGACGCTCACCGGCCGGCGGCTGCTCGAGTCGCTGGTCGACGAGGCGGGCGAGATCGAAGCACGCCTGTGCCTCGGAGATGACGCCCGTGGCGCGCTGGCGCCCGCGGTCCGGCGTGCGGTCACGACCGGGCTGATCCCGGTCATCGACCAGACGCGCAGCGTCGGGCTGGTCACGCTGCCCGGGACGTTCGTCGGACTCGTGCTCGGTGGGGCGTCGGCGGCGCAGGCGGCCGCGACGCAGCTCGTCGTGCTGCTCGCGCTCGTGGCCGTCGAGCTCGGGGCCGGCCTGCTGCTGGCCGAGCTCACGCAGCGCGCGCTGATCGAGCCGGGCGAGCGTGTCGCGCTGCCGCACGTCGACCGTTGAGGCACGCCGCGGAGCCCGCGTGAGGATGCGCGTCGCGCACGTCGACCGCTGATGACGCCCTGCGCCACGGGCCGATCGCCGGTGCGAGACCGAGACCGCCGGCGACCCGACGGCCGCCGGCGGAATCGGTCGTGCGAGGGTCTTCGTCCGTGAAGCTCCTTCGCGTTGCGCGCCCGGTCGTGGGGCGACGAGCCGGGGCGCGCTGGCCAGTCGGGCAGCGTGTGGCAGCCTGCCGGCTGGCGTGTCGTGAGACTACGGAATCCGGGGCGTCTCGAGCATCACCGCGTCGCCGCCTGGCGCCCGCACGGAAGTTCGACGGCTTGGACTACGAAGCAGCGGCGGCCGGGCCGTCGAGCTCGGCGAGGATCTCCGCCGTGTGCTCCCCGAGCGCGGGCGAGCGGACGGCCGGCAGCCGGCCGTGGATGGCGAACCGAAGCGGCGACGCCGGCGTGAGGTACGTGCCGACCGGGTGCTCGACCTGCGTGAACATCGGGTTCTCGGTCGAGCAGCGCGGGTCCTCCGCGACGAGCTGCTTGAAGGTCTGGTACGGACCCCAAGACACGCCCGTGCCCGCGAACGTCTCGCGCACCTGCTCCAGCGAGCGCTCGGCGAACCACGGGGTCAACAGCTCGCGGATGAGGTCGCGGCCCTTGTAGCGGCCCGCCTCGCCGCGGAAGTCGTGGCCTGTCGCCGCCGCCACCGTGTCGAACAGCTCCTCGGTGCCAGTCGCCTCCTTGAGCGCCTTCCACTGACGGCTCGTCAGCGCGACGACCATCACGCGGCGCCCGTCGCTGCACGGGAACTCGCCGCCGAAGGCGCCGTAGAGGTAGTTGCCGTCGCGCGGCTGGTCGCGGCCCTCGAGCTGCACCTCCGCGATGCGGCCGAGGTTGCCGACCGTCGCGAGCGCGACGTCCGACAGCGCGATCTTCACGAGCTGGCCCTCGCCGGTCCGGTCGCGATGGCGCAGCGCGGCGAGCAGGCCGACGACCGCCAGGCCGCCCATCGCCGTGTCCCACGCCGGCATCAGGCTGTTCGTCGGGACCGCCGAGTCGCGTGGGCCCATCGCCTCCGGGAAGCCGACCGACGGGTTGACGGTGTAGTCGACCTCCGACGAGCCGTCGTGGTTGCCGGTCATGAGCACCATGATCAGGTCGGGCCGGCGGGCGCTGAGCGCCTCGTAGCTCATCCAGCCGCGGGCCGGGAAGTTCGTCAGGAAGATCCCGTTGCCCGGACCGGGCGCGGCGATGAGCCGCGTGAGCGTCTCGCGGCCCTCGTCGGAGCGCAGGTCGACGGTGAACGAGCGCTTGCCCTTGTTCAGGCCCGACCAGAAGAGGCTGTCGCCGTCGCTCGTCAGCGGCCAGCGCTTGTGGTCAAGCCCGCCGCGCGGGTCGTCGAAGCGGATGACGTCCGCGCCGAGCTGCGCGAGCGTCATGCCCGCCGTCGGCGCGGCGACGAACGCCGAGCCCTCGATCACGCGCACGCCGTGCAGGATCCCGTCGCTCATGCCATCGCTCCCACGAGTCGCCAGTCGAGTACCGCATCGAGCGCCCCGTCGGCCCGCTGTGCGGAGACGGCGATGCGCAGCGTCACGAGGCCGCCGCCGTCGGGCAGCGGCTCGGTCGCTTCGAGCTGGACGGTGCTGCGCAGCACGTCGCCCTCGAAGACCGGGGCGAGGTGGTTGCAGTGATGCCAGCCGATGATCGTCACGAGGTTCGGCAGGACCCTGGTCAGCTGCGCGGCGGCGATCCCGATCGTGTGGCCGCCGTAGACGAGGCGCTTGCCGGAGTGATGCGAGCCGGGGTCGGTGTGCGCCTTGGCGAGGTTCAGCGACATGCGCACGAGCTCGGGCGCCGCGGTGACGCTGTCGCCGCCGTCGACGATCCAGCTCGCGGGGGCCTGCAGGTCGGCGAAGTGCCGGCCGGGGACGGCCTCGCGATACGCGTCGAGGTCGAGGCCGTCGAGCGTCGCGTGCAGCGCGTCGTCGGGGAGATCGGCGGGGAACCGCTCGAGGTCGTCGGCATGCGGCTGCGACGCGTCGAGGTCTGCGATCGGCAGCATCGCGCAGCGCCAGTAGTCGAGGATCGGGCGCACCTCCTGATCGGTGGTCACGATGTGCAGGACGGCGAGGCCGGTCGGCTTGCGGCCCTCCTTGATCGTGTTGCGCTTCAGCGCGACGATCTCCGTCGTGGTGGTGAGCGTGTCGCCGATCGCCGGCAGCCGGCGCAGCATCAGCCGGCGGTAGAAGAGGTTGCCGATCACGCGCTGGGTCGGCAGCGTCGACTGCCCGATCGAGACGTCGCAGACGAGCATCGGGTGGGCGAGGCGGCGGCTCGCGACCTTCTCCGAAAGCGTCGCGTCGAGCGCGATCCGCAGGCGATCGCCGACGATCGACTGGTGCAGCGCCGCGTGGCCCTCGGTCAGCGTCAGCGCCGGGAACTCGACGTACAGGTCGCCGACGGACAACTCTTCCCAGTAGGGCCCGCCGACGTGCACGGCGGCGCTTGAGATCGTGGGCTGTGCGCTCATGCTCGAAACCTCGTTGTTGACGGTGCGCAGGCCCCCGCGAGTCGGGCGGGGTCGTGCTGCGCGACGGCCGGTGATCGGTGTCGCCGCCGCACAGCCTCGTGGATGGCTGCGGCGCTCGGCCAGGGGATCAGGAGCCGCTGAAGCTACCACGGCTGCGACGCGCACGGCTGCGCCGCGACGGCGACTCAGACGGGCCAAAACGTCAGGACGTCCCCGGCGACGAGCGGCTCGAGCGGATCGCGGATCGCACGGCCATCGGCGAGCGTGGCGCGGATGTTCGCGGTGGGCGCGACGCCCGCGGCGGCGGCGGCCTGCGCGAGGGTCGCCGCGGCCACCTGCCGGGGCCGTGACGCGGCGCCGAGCCGGACCGTGACGGGCGGCGCGGGTCGCGCGCGCCACGCCTCGTACTCGTCGGGCGCGTTGACGTTGCGCAGCGAGTGCAGGTCGGGATCGAGCGCGGCGAGCACGGGGTCGGCTCGCAGGGCGTGCTCGCCGAGCTCGCGGACGCGCACGCCGGGCAGCGCGAACAGCGAGCGGGTGTCGCAACGATCGCGTCGCAGCTGCGCGTGCAGGTGCGGAACGATGGTCGTGCGGTAGGCGGACGCGAGCGGCTGCACGAACCCGTCGAGGCGGGGGAGGGCGACGTCGTCTCCGGCGCACAGCGAGCGCAGGACGTGGCGGACGAACGCCGGATGCAGCAGCGGAGCGTCGACGGCGGAGACGTAGACG